>NZ_JASATF010000011.1:0-203020 GCF_038440175.1 Cupriavidus sp. OTU4054 | reverse complement strand
TTGCCGCGCATCATCATCAGGTTCGTGAGGATCTGGATCGTCGGCACCGAGTTCTTGTGCTGCGTCAGGCCCATGCCCCAGCAGGCAATCACGTTCTTGCCGCGCGCATAGACGCCGGTCAGCGCGTCGATTTCCTCGAACGTCGTGCCCGACTGCTCGACGATGTCGGCCCAGTTCTCGGCGCGCAGGTCGGCGACGAACGCATCGTAGCCATGCGTATGACGGCGCACGAAGTACTCGTCGATCAGCGATGGCTCGCCGCGTTCGCGCGCCGCGTCGTCCATTTCGATCAGGCGCTTGGCCATGCCCTTGATCAGCGCGAAATCGCCGCCGAGCTGCGGCTGCACGAACATCGATGCGATCTTGGTGCTGCTGCCCGTGATCATCTCCGAAGCATGCTGCGGGCTCGTGAAGCGTTCCATGCCGCGCTCGCGCAGCGGGTTGATCGACACAATCATCGTGCCGCGGCGCGCGCATTCGCGTAGTTCGCCGAGCATGCGCGGATGGTTGGTCGCCGCGTTATGGCCAAAGATCAGGATCGTGTCCGCATGTTCGAAGTCGTCGAGCACCACGGTCGCCTTGCCTACACCGACGGTCACGGGCATGCCGCGGCTCGTGGCCTCGTGGCACATATTCGAGCAGTCGGGAAAATTGTTGGTGCCGTAGGCACGCACGAACAACTGGTACAGGAAGGCCGCTTCGTTGCTCGCGCGGCCCGAGGTGTAGAACGCGGCTTGGTCCGGCGTATCGAGCGCGCGCAGGTGGCGGGCGATAAGGGCAAAGGCTTCGTCCCAGTCGATCGCGACATAGCGATCGGCCACGGCATCGTAGACCATCGGATGCGTCAGGCGGCCATGCTGCTCGAGTTCATAGTCCGTCTGCTTCAGCAGCGACGTGACGGCGTTCTCGGCAAAGAACTCCGGGGTCACGCGCTTGCTCGTGGCTTCCGCCGCCACGGCCTTTACGCCGTTCTCGCAGAACTCGAAGGTCGAGCCGTGTTCGCGATCGGGCCATGCGCAGCCGGGACAGTCGAAGCCGTCGGGCTGGTTCTGTCGGAACAGTGTCACGTACTTGCCGCCGGCCACCTTCTCCTTCACGAGATTGATGGCCACGTACTTGAGAGCGCCCCATCCGGCTGCGGGATGGGTATAGGGGGCGATGTAACCGTCTTCGGGGGTCGGCTTGCTACTCATGACTTTGTTTCCTTCGATTTCAGGGGGGCGCGATGCTTGGTGGTTCCTAAAGTACGTCTGGCATCGCAGTACGAACAGATACAACCCATTGAACGTCAGGAGACATTCGGCGCGGGTTTTGCTTCCCCACCGCGCTGTATCGCCTCGGCTGCCTGCGGGCTGTGTCCCTTGACGTAACGACTCCGGGCAACATTGTTCAGCCGTCAATGCAGGCCTTGTTGACAATCCGAGGTCGCCATCGATTCCGTGGCAAGCTGGCCCAGCGTCTGCATCGCGCGATCGGTCGTGCTCGTCCATTCCCCGCTGAAGTTCAGGCGCAGGAAGTTGGCAAAGCGATGGTCGCTGCTGAACAGGCGGCCCGGCGCGATGGAGATGCCGCATGCCAGCGCGCTGCGGTACAGCGCCAGCGTGTCGATGCCCCGCGGCAGTTCGATCCACATCAGGTACCCGCCTTCCGGCGCGTGCACGCGCGTCCCCGCGGGAAAGCAGCGACGGATCGCGGCAATCGCGATACTCGCGTTCTGGACGATGCGCCGGCGCAGCCGGCGAAGGTGATGGTCGTAGCCGTCGTGCTGCAGATACTCGGCAATCGCGAGCTGCACGCTCGGCGGTGTCGTGATCGCGCTCAGGAACTTGAGCTTCTCCACCTGCTGGCGGAAGCGGCCCGGCAATGCCCAGCCGATGCGATGGCGATGCGTGAGGCAGCGCGAGAACGAGCCGCAATGCAGCACCAGTCCGCGCGTGTCGTACGTCTTCAGCGACGTGGGATGTTGCGTGCCCACATGCAGCTCGCTGTACTCGTCGTTCTCGACGATGGGAATATCCTGACCGGTGAGCAGCTCGACGAGCTCGCGCTTCTTGTCCTCGGGCATCTGGCGGCCCACCGGGTTCGCGAAGTTCGCGGTGATCACGCACGCGGCCACGGTCTGCGTATCGATGGCCTCGCGCAACAACGCCATGTCGATGCTGCCGGAGGCGTCGCTCGGAATCTCGATCGCGCGCATGCCCAGGTGGGTAATGGTCTCGAGCATGCCGTAGTAGCAGGGCGACTCGACCACCACCGCATCGCCGGGGCGCGCCACCGCCTGCAGGCACAGGCGCACGGCTTCGGTCGCGCCGCACGTCACGATGAACTCGTTGGGGTCCGCGGGCTGTCCACGTTCGACGTAACGCCGCGCGAGTTGGCGGATCAGCGCCGGATGTCCGGGCGGCAGTCCGTCGAGCATCGCGCTGTCACCGCAGCGACGCGCCTGCACGCCGACGTACTGGGCGATGCGCTGCGACGGCAGCAGCGCGGTATCGGGATACGGCGAGCCGAGCGGCATCGCGTTGTCCTGCTGGATCGCGCGCAGCGTGCCGAGCACGAGCGAGGTGACGTCGATGTCGTCATCGATCGCCGGCGCCGATCGTGCGGCCGCGTCATGCATCGCAATGAGGCGCTCGGTCGATACCGGCGACGACGTTGCCGAAAAATCCACACGCGGCCGCACGAAGAATCCCGACTGCGGCCGGCTTTCGATCACGCCACGGCTCTCCAGCAGCAGATACGCGCGCACCACCGTGTTGATGCTGATGCGATGCTGCTGGCTTGCCTGCCGCACGGACGGAATGCGCTCGCCGGCGCGGAAGATGCCCTGGTCGATCGACCGCTCGATGGCATCGGCAAGACGGTGATAGAGCATCGACGAGATATCGGCCCCAGCCTGGCTGGGCATGACGTCGTGGACGGATTCGAGCGTGGTCGCGATCATCGGGGACTCCGGGTGGCCGCATGCGGCGTTGACACATGGCGACACAGTAAGGAGCCGAGCCCGACAAATTCCGCTCAGAACAATGACAAATCGGTCATAAACATAGACTTATTGTCCGCACATATGGCAAAGGCTTGGTGGGAACCTTGCACTGAAACAAGGTGACGCAGACGCTCGGAGATGATCGGCGACCTGCTCGAGCACACCGCATAGCGTGGCGATTTGCCGCCAAGCGTGCCGCTCGGGACATCGCCTCGTTTGACCGTGACCAACTGGGAAGGCGCGCTATTGCGAATGAAAGCGGAACAAGCGTGGTGTTCCTCAAGCTGTGCACCGGGGTTATACGATGGGATGACTTGTCAGGCGTGTGGGCGAGGGTCAAACTGACGCCGCTCTCCTAGCACGCATCCATTGAAAGGTCCCACGCAATGCAAAGCAGTGCACGCAACCAATTCTCCGGCGTCATCGGGCAGGTCACCGCGGGCGCGGTCAATGACGAAGTCACGATCAAGACCGATGGCGGCGCGGAGATCGTCGCCACGGTGACGCACGACAGCGCGACGCGTCTCGGTCTAAGGACGGGTGCGAAGGCGGTGGCGCTGATCAAGGCGACATCGGTGATCGTCATGGTGGGCGCCGATCCCGGCAAGGTGTCCGCGCGCAATGTCGTGGTCGGCAAGGTGACCGCGCTGACGAAGGGCGCCGTCAATGCCGACGTGACCATCACAGACTCGAACGGCCTCTCAGTCTCGGCCATCATCACCAACAGCAGCGTGGACCGCCTCGGGCTGTCCGTGGGTTCCGCCGCTGCCGCGATGTTCAAGGCCTCCAGCGTGATCGTCGGTACCGACGCCTGACACCACCGCCATGCATGGCGAAGAGGTGGCCTCTTGGTTAGAAACTGGAGGTATTCCACAAGGATGACCCTGCCAATCGCGATCAATATCGCGCTTCCCGATGGCTTAGCTCCAGCGGCCCAGTGCGGAGCCGACTAGGCGCTTCCTATCAGGACGCCGAGTGTCGCCATGAGCGTGGTCGCCATGCCGGATGGCGCCGGCGACCACCGCGATGTTGATGCCACGAACGCGAGTGCTACGCCCGCCGCCATGGCGTCGATGCTCGTCGCAAAGCCCGTGGCAGGGCGATTGATTCCATAATGAATGGACTGCGGCTTGTCCTCGTGCGCTTCCGCGCTGGAGGACTTCAGCATCATGCGCAGGCCGAGCACCGTCAGCAGTCCGAACGCGATTCTGCTATAGCCGTGGACCTCCCGCGCAAGCTTGTATTGCTCGAGCGCCTCAGCGGAGGAAGTTCTTGGCGGACCTCAGCCGAATTCTGGCCGACACGATCACATCGAGTGGTACATGCGAGCGAGGGCGTCGGGATCGGCCCTAGATATTACCGGTTGCCAGGGTTAGGACGATACGAAGGTAATCTGAGTCTGCATGATCCCAGATCGATGGACCGACCGCCCTTGACGATTTATGGTTTTGCCACAAGCGACCGCAATACGAGTTGGCTGGCTGCCTGCCAGCACCTAGGCTCCGGCAGTAGGAAGCCAAGCCGCACAAGTCGCTCGATTCGCCACCACGGGATTTTCTCCTCAGGCAGTGCCATGTCTGACGGGTCGAATTCAGCGTAGACGGGCTGACCATCTAAGGGCGATCGTACGATACGGAGGCGACGCCCAGCGTTGAGAAGATCGATTACCTTCTTCTGTTGATTGCTGAGTGCCATACAACTCTTTGAATGCGCCCGTCTTTCGCCGTATGGCCAACCGGTCCGCTACGGCCGACTGCTGTGGCTCGCCAGAAAAAGGGCTTTCACATTAAGCGTTAGTGTATTGGCGGAAGATCACACTTGCATTTACGCCACCGAAGCCGAAGCCATTTGAAATCGCGTTCTCGATTTTCATCTTTCGAGCGTTCCCATGGACAATGTCGATGCCTTTCGCGATTTCGTCTGGCTCTTCAAAGTTCAGAGTCGCCGGCGCTATCTGGTCGCGAATTGCTAAAGCGGTGAAAATCGCCTCTACGCCACCAGCAGCACCGAGTAGATGGCCGGTGGAAGACTTGGTAGCTGACACGGCAGGGGATGCATCCCCAAACACGGCTCTTATTGCATGAAGCTCGCTTCGGTCTCCCATTGGGGTGGAGGTCGCATGCGCATTGAGATGCTGCACTTCCTCAGGCCGAATTCCCGCGCGATGCAACGCCAAAGTCATCGCTCTTTGTGCGCCAGCGCCATCGGGGAGCGTCGACGTCATGTGATAGGCGTCTGAAGTGGTTCCGTACCCCGTAACCTCTACGATGGGTCGGGCACCGCGCCGTAACGCATGCTCCAGGTCTTCGATGACTAGGACACCCGCCCCTTCGCCCATCACGAACCCATCTCGTTGAGCGTCAAATGGACGTGAGGCCTTTGACGGTTCCTCGGCATGGTGCGTTGATAGAGCGCGCGCAGCGCTGAAAGAGCCGATCGTTACTCGATCGATACACGCCTCCGCACCACCGCAAACAGCGATGTCGGCCTCACCGGATTGGATAAGGCGCATTGCGTCACCAATCGCCTGCACACTCGCGGCGCACGCCGTCACTGGAGTACCGCTGGGGCCCTGAAAGCCGTGCCGGATGGAGATCTGTGCCGCGGCCATGTTGGCGATAAAGCTCGGTACGGTAAATGGGGACAGTCGCCTTGGACCCTTGTCGTACGTGGTGCGGACTGCTTCGGCGATCGCTCCGAATCCTCCTACTCCCGACGCGATAACAGTCGCGGTTCTAACCCTTGCGTCATCGGTAAGGGCTTCCCACTTGGCCATTGTGAGCGCTTCCGCTGCCGCCGCCAGAGCGAAATGGATAAAGCGATCCATTTTCTTCCGGTCCTTCGCGTCGACTACGGCGTCGATGTTGAAGCCCGCCAGGTCGTCCTCCACGGAACGGACGATACCCGCCGTTTTTGCGGGTAGTCCCTCGACAACGGATTCGGGAAGACGCTCCATACCCGATCGCCCCGCAAGAAGTCGGCTCCAGGCAGTCTCCACTCCGCAGCCCAACGGCGTCACAAGACCCATACCAGTCACAACAATTCGCTTCATGAAATCTTCCCAACCTCGTTAGCCAATAGCTCAACATCCGCCTCTGCGGCCAATCGAAATTACTTCCGACGCTGCCAAAGCTTGCAATATGCTAGTAACTATAGACTTTCATTGTGAAAGACACAAGACTGCGCCGCACGCCTATCCGTACGGACGAGATCGAACAAAGGAGATTGCACCGCAATGGGGCGACGCGCGTGAGTGGCAAAAATTGAGGGGCAGCCAACGCTGTCCGCCCTGACCGGACCGGAGCTGCAGCGATGTATAACCACTGATTGAGGGTCTTGCCCCCCGCGACGAGAGGGCGCGCATCCAAGCAGGACCGCGCAGATCCACCGTCGTCGCTGCGATCGTGTACGACTTCACCGTCTACAGTTTTCTTTGCCCACCATCGAGGGCCTCTTCTTTCCACGCATTCGCCATTGGCGTCTCTGTTGCTATCATTTGCAACCTTTAGCGCTAGGTCCGTGATGCGCCTCATTGACGCCGTCTTGGCTTGATCTGACAGTTTGCCGACCAGGACGGCAGACGCCGTGCTTTGACGCGTATCGGGGACAACAGTGCTCGTTATGCGAGGTACCCGGCGCGGCCGCTCGCGCGGCCTCTACCGTTACGACACGATGCCGCCATTGACCCGTACCGTCTGACCATTGATCCAGCGTGCGTTGTCGCTAACCATGAAAGCTACGACGTCCGCGATGTCGCTCACCTGAGCGAGGCGGCCGAGCGGAGTCATTGCGGCGAACATTTTCAGGCGGTCGGCGTCGTTTGCGAGCGTAAGCAGCTCTGTTTCGGTCGGTCCAGGAGCGACAGCGTTCACGCGAATACCGCGAGACCCGAGCTCTCTGGACAAGCTGCGGGTCAGAGCTTCTACCGCAGCCTTCGAAGCGCAATAGGGGCCATACCCTGCAGGTGACATACCGATTACGCTGGTCGAGATATTGACGATGCGGCCGCGGTCACGCATACGCTGCGATGCCAGCTTGAGACCATTGAGTACACCACGCACATTGATCGCGAACATACGATCAAAAGCGAGCTCGTCGACAGAGCCGATGGTCATATTGCTCATGAGTCCGGCGTTATTCACAAGGACGTCCACTCCGCCGAACGCTGATGTTGCGTCGTCGAAGATTCGCTCGAAATCCTCGCGGCGAGAGACATCGCCTCGCACTGCGATTGCGCGGCCGCCCGCCGCTTCTATACCGGAAACCACGCGCCGAGCCGCATCTTCGTCAGTGGCAAAATTGACGACGATGTTGAATTTATGCTCAGCGAGCTTGAGCGCCATTGCTGCGCCTATGCCCCGAGATGCGCCGGTGATGATCGCTGTCTGCTGAGCGATCGTGTTCGAGTCTGCCATGTTGATTTCTCCTGAATGCCGGATTCATTAAACAGTTAGATATCGCTTAGCGTGGAAACGTGAACCAGGTCTGCGAGGCCGATACGGGGGAGGAGCTCTGCGCATCGGCGGCGCTGGCATTGGGGCCGGCGAGTGCTCGCATGCTTGCATAGCCGATATCGCCGGCCGCGGCCAGCGCGTGCGCCGCCATGGCACCGAAGCCCCTTGCTCCCGTGACGAGAGTGATCTTTGTCATGATGTCAGTCCAGGTAAGTTGGGGACGGAGCAACGGAATATAGCTACGCGAAGCCCCCGTTGGCCCGCACGATTTGGCCGTTGATCCATTCCCCGTCCGGGCCTACCAGAAAGGCGACTACGCGCGCGATGTCGTCCGGCTGCCCGAGGCGCTCCAGCGGGGCCACGTGCGCCAAAGTAGCGATCTCGGAGGACGATTTACCAGCGAGAAACAAGGGGGTGGCGACCGGCCCAGGAGCGACGGCATTGACCGTAATGCCTCGGCCGCGCATCTCATTGGCCATTACGCGTACGAGGCCCTCGACGCCAGCCTTCGACGCGATGTAGGCGCCATAGGAGGGGAATGACTTGGCCAGAACGCTGCTCGAGAATACGACGATACGTGCGCCGGTCGTCAGCGCATTCGCTGCCGCCGACAGGATGCAGAACGTTCCGCGAAGATTGACGCGCACCGTCCGATCGAATAGCTCAATATCACCATCGGCGATGGGAGACAACGGCATGATGCCGGCGCAATGAATCACCGCATCGATGCGCCCGAATCGGTTGATGGCTGCGGAAAACATCGCGTCGACCGCAGCCTTGTCCGAGACATCTGCAGCAACAACTTCGACCGCGCTTCCTTGCGCGACGATATCTTCCGCGAGCGCCTGCGCAGGGGCAGGGTTGCCAGCAAAGCAGGCAACGATGCTAAAGCCATCTCGCGCCAGGCGCAGTGCCACTTCCCGGCCAATGCCGCCCGACGCTCCCGTAACCAGAGCGACTTTCCCGTTCACTTCCATGGTCACACCCTCAGAATCAATTGAGATGTGATCAGGCTATGAGTTCACTTGCTTTTTGGATTTCGCCGAGACGCCACTGATTTCGAGTTCGGCACCTATTTGGATAGCGGCGCGGACGGGGCGGTCGGCGCTGTTGCTGTCGACCGACATTTATACCATCGCATAATTCAGCAATCGCTTTGGCCCGCGTAGGATGGTCGCACATTTTGTTGTGAGGAATGCGCGTGTCCAACACCTTGACCGTGGCCATCGTCGATGACGATGCGTCGCTGCGCGTCGCCACGTCCAGATTGGTGCGTTCTCTAGGATGGAATGCAAAGGCTTACGCGTCGGCGGTCGAATTTTTGGATAGCGGTGACGAATCCAAGGTCGCCTGCGTTATCTCCGACGTGCAGATGCCGCGCATGACAGGTCTTGAGATGATGCGCGTGCTTCGTGCAAGACAGTTTGCCGCGCCCATCATCTGTATCACGGCATACTGCACTGACGCCATCCGAGAGGAAGCCGTCCGTATGGGTGCCGCGGCGTTCTTGTGCAAGCCTGTGAACGGCGTGGAGATCAAGACGTGCCTTGAGGAAGTGGCGGCGCAACACCGCGCTGGTCGCCCTTGACATCGATCGAGTAACAATTCAGGTTTCGCATGCCAGGCATATACCGGTTTCAGATGCCGTTTGCGTTATGGGGCTCGCCGACATCCGCGTCGCATATGGCAAGGATGCTGCGAGAGCCTGCGATACGGCCTTCGCCGCTCCTGATCGCGGTTGCCGGTGCGACTGCGCTGACGGTGTTCGCGTTCGATGCATTCACGCCGTATCAGGTCGCCGTCGCTGTCTTATATGTAGTCGTAGTCCAGATTGTGGCCGCGACTGGCTCGCTCCGCCTGACAGCCATTTCTGGCTTGCTATGCGTGGCACTGACACTGCTCGCTCTTCTGTTGACGTACGATCCCGAGAAGGCGGGTGGCGCTCTGGCGCGTTGCTCTGTGAGTCTTCTGGCTCTAGTCACAGCAACTGTCCTTTCTCTGAGACACCTCCGAAATAGCGAATGTCTGCGAGAGCAGGTACATTTACTTAACCTGTCTCACGATGCCATTGTCATTTATGACCTTGATGGCGTTGTACGTTTCTGGAATGCTGGCGCTCAAGCGCTGTACGGGTGGACGGCTAGCGACGCGATCGGGAATGATTTTCATGCCCTAACCCAGACGCGGTTTCCGGGCGGCCGTCAGGAAGTTTATTCAGATCTGATGCGGGACGGTCGATGGGAAGGCGAACTAGAGCGTGTTCATCGTGATGGCCGTACGCTCGCCGTTGCGAGCCGAATTGCCCTATGGCGCGACCGTCATGGTCAGCCCATCGCAATTATGGCCACCAACAACGACATCACCGAGAGGCGTCGCACTGAAGAAGAGTTGGAGCGTAGCCAGACATACCTCGCCGATGCGCAACGCCTGAGCAAGACTGGCAGTGTATTACGTTACGCCAACTCGCACGAGGCGCGATGGTCCGAAGAATGCTACCGCATCTTAGACTATAGCCCGGACACGCCACCAAGCTTGGACCTTGTGCTCCAGCGGACCCATCCTGAGGACATCGAGCTCGTGCTGGCAATGGATCAGGCCATCCGCGATGGAAAGCCCCTAATTGATGGAACACATCGTCTTCTCATGGGTAACGGCGAACTCAAGCACGTTCGCTTTGTCGCCCGTTTGAAGTCGGCGCCTGGGCATCGGCAGCCCGAGTATGTCGGTGCGCTGATGGACATCACTGCAGTAGTTGCGGCACAGGAAGCATTGCAACGCTCAATGAGTGAGTTGGCGCATGTGATGCGGCTAACCACACTGGGTGGCCTGGCGACAACCATCGCGCATGAGGTGACACAGCCGCTTGCAGCCATCGTCACGTGCGGAGACTCCGCGGTATGCTGGCTAGACCGACCTGAACCTGATGTGCTCGAGGCGCTGATCTCGATTCGCCAGATGATTCATGATGCGCAGCGCTCCACTGACATTGTCCGGCAGATTCGTGCGATGGCACAACGGCGAACGCCCCAGAGCGTTGCCGTCTCCATCAATGCGCTCGTCAATGATGCACTTCGCCTGGTCGGTCGAGAATGTCGTTCGGCGCATGTTTCGCTGAGTGTTGATCTTCCGCAACGGGATGTCGTAGTGAGGGGTGACCCCGTGCAGCTCCAGCAGGTGCTGGTCAACCTCCTAATGAATGCCATTCAGGCGATGGCGGAGGTGAGCGATCGACCTAGGCGATTGCAGGTCTGGTCCGGAAGCTGTGTGCAAGGACATGTCCTCGTGTCTGTGTTGGACAACGGACCGGGCTTTCGTGAGGAAGACGTGAGCCGAATCTTTAGTGCCTTCTATACGACGAAGGACTCCGGCCTCGGCATGGGTTTATCAATATGTCGTTCGATCATCGATGCGCACGGTGGTCGCATTTGGGCAGAGCCCGGGAGTCCGGGCGCCCATTTCTATATTGAGCTTCGGTGCTCGAATGAAGGGGAATCATGAACACGTTCGCTGCCGATATGCACAGTGAAGGCCGCGTATACATTGTCGATGACGATGAGTCCATGCGCCGGGCCGTACGAATGCTATTGCGTGCGAATGGGTACCACGTTGAGTCCTTCGAGACGGCAAATGACTTCTTCGCATACCAGAAGGAAGATGTGCCGAGTTGCGTGATTTTGGATGTTCGGCTCAAAGGGCACAGTGGCTTGGCAGTCCAGGAGCAGTTTGCCGCGATGAACGTCACGATGCCCATCATCTTTATGACGGGATATGGTGACATCGCCATGTCGGTGAAGGCAATGAAGGCTGGGGCTCTCGATTTCTTGTCGAAGCCGTTCCGAGATCAAGACATGCTGGATGCGGTCCGCAGTGCATTACTGAGAGACGCGGAGCGGCGTGAGATCGCGCGCTGCGAGTCTACTCTGCGCAAATGCTATGCCGCGCTGTCACCCCGCGAACGAGAGGTAATGGAGTATGTCGCTCAGGGCTTGTTGAACAAGCAGATCGCAAGCCAACTGGATCTGACGGAGATCACGATCAAGATTCACCGGGCGCAGGCAATGCGCAAGATGGGCGCGAGGTCGTTTGCCGAGTTCGTGCTTCAGGCGCGAGCGCTTGGGATCGTGCCCGACCCAGGCAAGCCTGCTACGCAGGTATAGATGCCAGACGCTAAAGAATAAGTAAGCAAAACGAACGCAGAATGGAATTGGAGTGCCGTTGCGCGTAACTTTGGGCCGTTGCGTCGGCGTGCCGGCGAAAATCTACGATCGAGAGGCATGACGCCATGTTTTCTATCAACACCGGATCGGCGTGTGAGTGTCGGATCCCGCTGGAAGAACGCGTGCGTTCAATCGACACGGCAGTTGATAGGAACGACCCGCGTATCCCGTCGCGAGGGGCGGCCTTGCGTGACGCACGTCATCGCGGCTTTCGGCCGCACTTGCGTTTCACCGCGGCGGCTATACCAATGCTGTCACACTGGCGAAAGCGCGCCGACAATCGACCATGAGCGACGGTCAGCCTTTCTCAAAGTCAGTAGATGAGGCCTTCCACTTTGCGCCAATTCCAATTCTCATTGAAGACTGGTCGCATATAAAGCAGTGGGTCGACACCATAAAGGCATGCGGGGTCACCGACCTGCGTGACTACATAGAGTGCAATCCGCACGTGATAGGCGAGTTGCGTGCGTTGCATGCATTTGTCGACGCCAACGACGCGGCGGTTCGTTTGTTCGGCGGCGCCTCGCGGGAAGCCCTTCTCGAAGCAGCCAAGAAGCTCTTGCCAGCCAATCGCACGAGCAACGCCAAGGTACTCCAGGCCATATTTGACGGCGCTGAAACGTGCGAGGGAGAGCGTACCCTCACGACCCTTCATGGGAAGTCGGTGCCCATCGTTTGGCGCTGCGCACTGCCGAATGATCCCGTACGGTACCGGAGATTGCATTTCTACGCGTTTGACGTTACCGAGTACAAGGAGAATAGCGATCGGCTGCAGGCGCTGCGTGCGGAGATGGCACACACAGCGCGGATCTCGCTTGTCGGACAACTAGCTGCTTCGGTTCTGCATGAGATTGGGCAACCGTTATCGTCAACCATGATTTCCATCGACGCGGCGTTGGTTTGGTTAGAACGTGAGCGGCCCAGTACTGTCGAGGCTGCTGCAGCGATCCGGGATGCGGCGCGGTGGGCACGAGACGCCTCCGTTATCTCCAGCAGGCTACGCGGTTTTATGATGCGTGCCCCAGTGCTGCCGACCCCTTTGCTTGTGGACGAGGCAGTAGAGGCTGCGCTTTTCTTGGTGGGCCCTGATGCAGCGGCGAAACAGGTTACCGTGGTAAAACGCGTTGGTCCGGACCTCGAGGTATTTGCTGATCGAGTTCAGCTTCACCAAGTCCTCGGTAATCTGTTGGCAAACGGCATTCAGGCGATTCATGCTGCTGAGCGATTTGGGGCGCGTGAGCTAATGGTTTCGGCTGAGCCCGTCACTGGCGGCATGGTGCTGTTTGAAGTGGGCGACTCCGGCAAAGGAGTATCCGATACGGTCTCGGGAACTTTGTTCGAGGCGTTCGTAAGCGCAAGGCCGGAAGGTCTGGGGCTTGGACTGACCGTGGCAAAAGCCATCGTGCAAGCGCATGGCGGAGACATCTGGGTCGAATCCAGCACCGGTGCCGGCACGCGGATCCGCTTTACTATTCCCAGCAGCCTCGCGGCGCGATGACTACACGGGGTTAGCTGCGCTAAATCAAAGCAGTGGCGGAGCGACTTGGCAGTGCGATATGAAACGTCGCGCCGGGCGTCGACGAAGTCGCCCAGATGCTTCCTCCATGCGCATCAATGATCGTTCGGCAGATAGCAAGCCCCATCCCGACGCCGTTTTGCTTCGTTGTAAAAAAGGCGCTGAACAGCCGCGAAATGTCTCCTTCATGAAAGCCCGGGCCGTTGTCACGGATAACGATCTTGGCACGGCTATCCTCAGCGAGCTCGACATTAACGCTTAAGATCTTCTGTCGCTCCAGGGATGCCATCGCTTGCACGGCGTTCATCAGCAGATTGACCAACACCTGCTGCAACTGCACTGGATCTCCGCGCACATCCAGCCTTGCCTTCTCGAACTTGGTCTGAACGAATACTCTCGCGGCCTTGAATTCATGAGACAGCAAGTCGAGTGCATCCCGTACAAGCTGATTTGCACATACGTCGATCGCGTGGAAATCCCGCCGTTGTGCCATGCCACGGATCTGCTTAACCAAGTCGCTGGAGCGTTGCGCATCCCGGATCATCTGCTCTACCGATTCGGTCGCGTCGGCGATATTGGGCTCCGGTTGAGAAAGCCACGTGAGAGCGGAGTAGCCGCACGTGGTAATGGCAGCAAGCGGTTGCGTAATTTCATGTGCAACGGTGGAGGTCAGTCCATCGAGTGTCGTCACGCGTGAGATATGCGCAAGTTCTTTGAGCGATCGCTGAAGGGCTTCCTGTGCCGCCACCGTGGCGGAGACATCCATGAGCGCCCCCACATACTGCGGGTCAGGCGCATTAGATGTTAGCCTGGCCACGAAACGGATTGTCTTCGCTTCTGCATCGGGCATCATCAGCCGAATCTGGATATCGACGGCGGGATCCCCGTTCTGCATTGCGGTGCTCATGTCGGACAGCACCACAGCGTCGTCCCGATGTGTTCTGTCCAGAATGAGCTTAAGCGTGGGCTTTCTTCCGAAGTCATAGCCGAGAATGCGATAAGTCTCATCGGACCAAATCATCTCGTCCGACGAAGCAGAGTACAAAATGCTGCCGGTTTTGCTCAGCTTCTGTGCATCCGCAAGCATGGTTTCGCTTCGTGCGAGCTTTGACTCGGCTTCCCGGCGTGCGGTGATGTCATTGTTGGTGGCCATGACAGCAATCGGCCGATGTGCCTTATCCCGACACAAAGCGATTCGGCTGGAGACCACCAGGCGGCGCCCACTGCGATGCACCCGCTGGACTTCGCCCTCCCAACGTCCTTCACGGCATAGCGTCTCCATTATGGTTTCACGCGAAGACTTGAGGCGAGTCTGAGTTAGCGAGTGGAAGTCCCTTCCCAGGGCCTCCCCGGCCGACCATCCGTAGAGCGCTTCGGCGCCGCGATTCCAAAACGTGACGAGCCCCCGCATGTCGTAGATGACAATCGCGTCATGTGACAGGTTGAGCAAGTGAATCTGCTCGCGCATCTGGTTAACGGACAACAAATGCCGCATAGAAAGGGATGTGCCTACGGCTATTGCCAACAGGGCGACGACCACTCGGCCCAAGGGGCCAGCATGATCGAACGACTCGTGTGAAAGAGGTAGCGCAACGACCGTCAAAATCGAGCAAAGCGCGCTCGCGGCGAGTGTCAGTCGCGCTGAGCCAGTCGCCGACATCAGCTGAATGGCGATCACGTACAAGACTGCGATCGCGATATGGAAAGACGTTAGGACGTCCGCCGCGAACACCGCAGCCATAACCGCGGACGCGATCAGCAGGGGAACTGCGTATGCGTAACTCGTCTGAGGCGCAGGCGTTAATATCCGCTGCCGCGCTAGCGGCGACATGTCTGGAGAAAGAGCGAAGGGAAACTCGGGGGCATTCAACATCAACATCTCCGGACAAGACTGATTTCTGCAAACTCGCTCGGCACACTATGCGGATAGGGACGTCATAAGGGACAACAGCGAACCGCGACGTTGCTTCGTCCCAATCCGGTTACCGAGTTCGGCTTCATCCGTCGGGGACCTCCAACACCGATCGCAAGCGTTCTGCAACGCTGATCGACCGGTGAAAGGACTATATACTTTCAATATGATAGTAACAAGCATTTTCCGACGGGGGTTTTTAGGTTACGTTAGAGGTAGGGCGAACTGGCCAAACGAGCCCTAGGGAGCTGCGTGCTTGGAGACGAATGTTGGCCAATGTTGCAGCTTGTTAGGAGCGTGTAGCCCCGGGCCACGCGTACTGTTGCGGCCTTATGTCGCGAGACGACCTGCGTTCAAAGCATTGGAAAATGGTGAAGGGAGCGCGTGTCTTTTCGGAGAAGCGAAAGACAGCGGGTGGGGGGGACGCGTGGAATGGGTCTACGGTGAGTGGGGTGGTGAGACGTTGGCTGGCAACGAAGGACGGCAGTGCGATTTGTCTCGTGCTCTCTTTTGCCTACGTGATGACGTTCGTTGCTTTGGGCTCCAAGCGTGGAGAGACCCTCCGCATCCAGGTCCGACTTCGTGGGCAGGCTTCCGGAACCAGATGATCGATATCGGTGGCTGGGACGCGCTGTCGCGCATTGACCACTCGCCGGGGGAAGCGATGGAAGGCGTTCTTGTTGAAGCCTGGCCGCTGCTATGCGAGTGCGATGTAACGAGCTGGCGCGAGCGGGGCGATCGCTGCCGAAGAGCATTGAGGACAACGCCAATCGAATGTTGCATGAATGGGGGTGCGGCAGAATTCTTGGACTACTTGGAGGTAGTCCAAGAATTCTGCCGCACCCCCTACCGTGCAATTTACGTCCGCCACCCACAGTCTGCGAGCGGACGCTCAGACCTACCGCGGCCGCTCGAAGCCAAAAACTAGGTGTTACTTAGCCAGATGCTCATGGACGCCGTCGCTGATCTGCTGCAGCGCAGCTTCCGTCGAGGGGACGTGACGCAGCGCGTTGAGCAGCACGAAGTCATGAATCGTACCGTTGTACCTCACGGCCGTGACGTTCACGCCGGCTTCCTTCAGTTTGCGAGCGTAAGCTTCGCCCTCGTCGCGGAGCGGATCGTTCTCTGCCGTGACCACGAGAGCCGGAGGCAGGCCTTTCAACTCGTCGAGCGATGCGCGCAGCGGCGAAACATAAATATTGTCGCGCTCGGCCTTCGTCGGTGCATACAGATTCCACCCGTACTCCATGAAGGATCGGGCGAGGAATCGGCCAGTCGCAAACTGATGGTAGGAGTCACTGTCTACGCTCGCATCTGTAGCGGGAATCAGCAGGACCTGGTAGTCGATTTTCGGCCCCTGGCGATCCTTCGCCATCAGTGAGAGTGCGGCGGTCATGTTGCCGCCCACCGAGTTGCCTGCCACAGCGATGCGGCTGCCGTCCGCACCGAGTTCGTGACCATGCTTCGCCACCCACTTCAAGGCCGCGTACGACTCCTCGAGTTGGGTCGGAAACTTCGCCTGTGGTAGCGGCGTATATTCAACGAACACGCCGACCTGACCGCTCTGTACAACGAGATCACGCAGCAGTCGCTGGTGATTTGCGAAGTTGCCCACGATCCAGACGCCACCGTGCAGGAAGAGTAGTACGCCAGGATTTGCGGCCCCGTGAGTGGGCTTCATCACGTAGAGTTTGACCGTCCGGCCGTCTTCCGTGATGGTTCGCTCCGTCGTGGTCACGCCCGCCATGTCGACTTTGGCTTGACCCTGGAGCTGCGTAAGAATTTCCTGCGGCTTCGGCTGCGGCAACTCCCAGAAGGGACTGCTGTCCTTGTTCAGCTCAGTGAGGAACGAGCGGATTTTGGGATCGATGTGTGGATCCGTAGATACGTCCTGCGCGATGGCGGTCTGGGTCATGATGGTAGCTCCGAGGAGGAATGCGGCTAGTTTCGAAAGAGTGTTCACTTGATCGTGTACCTTCGTCGAGTGAGCGGAGTTGCGACCGATACAACAAATCACAGGTTTTGCTATCCGGCTCGGTTTTAAGTGTTTCCCTGCGATAGGTTGGATTTTGTGAACGGGAGGGATGCTTCGCACTCATGCGATGGTATAACGCGGCCCCACGACGGCATAATTCACGGTCTTAAGCTTTTGATTTCCCTGAAGGTTTATGAAATTTAAAAAAGGTTTGCCGAAACCATACGAAAGAATAGCCTTGAGAATTTTTGCATCGCAAGATACGAGCCTTGCCGGCGTGACCATCATCACGCGGACGTGTGCATACGGCTCGCACGACGGCACATCGCCTTCGGAAACCATCAGCCGATGAGCGACAGCGTTCGTCCCAGCGACGCCCCTTCTCCCGTGCGTCCGCGCGCGATATCGTCGGCGCAGTGTATACAGCCCAATGCGTCTGTGTCGGCGATTGCGCTAGCCAACGGCCTCAATACGAATCAGGTCTTCAAGTGGCGCCACTGGCTCTCGATGGCGAGCGAGAGTGTTCGTCCACGTTGCTCCCGGTGACCGTCGAGGGCATCTCCTCCATGTCTGTCGTTCCTGCGTTGCGGCACGCAAGGTGCCATGGAGATCCGACTTGAACGAGGCACGATCCGCCTCACCGGCCGTTGACATTGCTATGTTGAACGCGCTGAGGGCGTTGCTAACAGCATGATTGGATTGCCTGCTGGAACACGGGTGTGGTCGTGCTGCTCTCGAAGTTCTGCGACCACCAGCCGTTGTATCGTCAGCGCGTTCGATCGAGCTGCCGGAATACACGCTGGGTGACTGGCGGCGGCTGCTCGGCACAGTTCGCCGCTGGTGGCGGCCGTGGAGCGCTACGTCATGAGTGACATCACAATGCAATTCGGTCCGACGCTCCGCATAGCCACCTTTCATGGGAGAAGCCGCATTAACGGCATCCGAAGCCAGAGTGCCTTGCGCCATTGGCCAAGAAACTGTCAGACCAAACAGAATCTGATACGGATTCATTTGAACCGTCGCAAGAAAAAAATTACATTTTGACGCTAGGCAACCTAACATCATTCGGAGGCGGCGACGACGAAACGAGCCGCTGAGTCAGGAGTTAGCACATTTTGGGGTAGAGATCCAGAATAAAATGACGAAAACAGTTCATGTTGTCAGATCAGGATCGGCGTGGGTTGTGCAGACTTCGGAAGGTTATCTCCGTACTAAATACATAACCAGGGAAGCCGCCATTTTGAATGGAGCAGCACTTGCTGCGAAGGAAGGGTTGAATATTGTGTTGCACGATCGTCACGGGAAAATAGGTTTCCGTCTCTTTCCTAACCGTCGAAACTTGCCGGTCGCGTGCAGATGTTAGGAAAAAATTATAAGAATGGCCCCGACGATTGCTCCTATATTAATCAATTTGTGTGATAGCTCTAATTCGCCAGTTCGCGAATGAAATTAAGAAATGCGCGGACCTTTCCGGGAACGAGACTAGTGTTATGGCGATATGCGTAAAGCGGAAAAGTTTCGTCAGTCCATTGCGGCAGCAGAAGTCTCAGTTGCCCTCTATTAATCAGTCTCTGCGAATAGAGTTCCAAGAGTTGAGCGACCCCAGCCCCGCCGAGACAAGCCCCTAGCAACGATCCTGTGTCGTTTACCATGATCCGCCCGGTCGTCAGCAATGGCACAACCTCCGATTGCTTGTGAAATTCCCAGTCGAAAGGGCGCCCCGTAATGGGGTCGCGTATTAGCAGACATCGATGGTTGTTCAGAAGGTCGTGGGGGTGCGCTGGCTCACCATATTGGGCAACATACGCGGGAGAAGCACAAGTAAGGACGCGCGTTTCAAGCAACAGGACTGCGCGGTATGAGGACGGCTCCGGAGTGCCAAACCGCACTGCCAAGTCAAATCCTTCGGCGACCAGATCTCCCATACGATCCCTGACGCTAATTTCCAGCGAGATTTCGGGAAAACGCTCAAGGAACTCGCCAATTCGCGGTGCCAAAACATAATGGCCAAACGTCGCATCAACGTTGACCCTGAGGCGGCCGCGAACGTTTTCTTTCGATCCACCGGCTTCGTCTAAGACTCTTTCGATCTCAGCTAACAGGGGCGTCATTGCCTCATAAAAAATGCGGCCCTCGTCAGTTAGCGAGATCGCGCGCGCGGTCCGATTGAAGATACGTATGCCGATGCGCTCCTCCAGTCTAGCAACAGCACGGCTGACTGCCGGTTGAGTCAACCCTAAGGCCTCCCCCGCGCGCGCAAAACTGCCTGCCTCGACCACTGCGGAGACGACACCTATACCGCCGAGAAACCTGCTATGAAATGTCATAAGACATATTTTAAGTCATTCTTATCTTTACGACAATTCATTTTTTTTTGCCCCGGAGAGGTAATACATTGTTCGGATGTGCTGCATCGAGTAGCACGGAACCAGTGGGGGAAAGCATGAATGCAGAGAAAGTCGCCATAATTTCTGGCTCGTCTCGTGGTATCGGAGCAGCGAGCGCTAAGCGTCTAGCGAGGGACGGCTTCAAAGTCGTCGTGAACTATACAAGCAGTCGGCGGGAAGCGCAGGAAGTTGTTGATTGGATCAGCAGTGAAGGTGGTACCGCAGTTGCCATGCAAGCCGACGTGGCAGATAGTGCGGCGGTGAAGGCTCTGTTCGATCTGACGCAAACGACGTTCGGTGGGATCGACGTCGTAGTGAACAACGCAGGTGTCCTAAATTTGAACCCGATTTCAGATTTCGAATCCGACGTGTTTGAACAAGTGGTGGCTATCAATTTTAAGGGTACATTTAACATGTGCCGAGAAGCGTCGAAAAGGTTGCGACTTGGGGGCAGGATTATCAACCTCTCATCTAGTGTTATCGGCCTTCGTTTGCCAAGTTACGGCGTCTACATCGCCACGAAGGCGGCGGTTGAAGCTCTTACGCAGGTTTTAGCGCAAGAACTTCGAGGTCGGGAGATCAGCGTAAACGCAGTGGCACCCGGCCCCGTTGCGACGGAGTTGTTTCTGCATGGCAAGACTCCTGAGTTGATCGAGCGCATGACAAAAATGAATCCGCTAGAGAGGCTAGCGCAGCCTGATGACATCGCGCGGGTGGTGGCATTTCTTGCGGGGCCCGAAGGCGCATGGATTAACGGTCAGGTGATTCGCGCAAACGGCGGTATGTGTTAATAGAGCCGCCGTCGTGGTAATCCTCATTTTCGAGACGGACATATTCGATACGCCCGTTGCATTCGCAACAGCAGGGAGAAGACGTGACAACTAATTCCGACGTGCATTCTGCCGCGGACTCCGGTCCCAGAGCAATAAGTGTAGGCAAATATTTTGTGCTGACGGCAATACTTGCATTTGTCGCCGCATCTGCTGCTTACACCAGCGTTTTACTCACTTTACCGACGTGGGCGATGTTTATGGGTTGGGTCTCATACTTCACGCGCCGTCCTTCTATCCTGGAAGGCCTACGCAGCCTGGGGTGCGTGGTGGCCGGCCTCTGTCTTGGAGCGATCGCGACCATGCTGATTGGGGGAGGGCTTCCGATCTTAGGTCGATTTGCTTTCCCTCTAGTCGTCTTCTGTGTAGCGTTTCTCGTCCTCGGGACGCGCGCGTTACCACACTTCAACAATCTGCTAGGTTATTTCATTGGGCTTATTACCTTCTTCGCCTCCCATCTTCCCGCTGAGCCCGAGTCGGTAGTGATGCTGGCAAGTTCCGCTAGTTTAGGATCTATTGCCGGCTGGGCAGCTTAGACTGTCGAAAGGAGGGCTGATAGGCTTATGCGAAACTAATAGCCGTCTAGTAGTTCGAGCGTCACGTGGTCCGAGAATTGAAATGGAAAACCTACGATCCAATAGCGGCTACGCTGTGCTAATTGGCGTGTTACTTGCATAGGATCTGGACGGAGGAATCATCGGCCCGCATGCGCCTTTCAGAACGCTGCCTCTCATCATCACGGTCAGCGGAAATATCTGCTGACCGTGTCCAGCGCGCCAAGCATCGACGATAGGTCATCGCATATTGAGCGACGAGATGGCGGACTTCGCCGTCGGCTTGCCACTGACCGTAGATGTCGAGCAGGCGAAGCGTTGAGATCTCGTTGCAAAATTTCTCGCGCACCGAGGGCCATTCGATGACGTTCACGTTGCAGGTCTCATCTTCGATCGTCAGCAACAAGACGCCGTTGGCGATCCCCGGGCCCTGGCGCACATGACTTTGCCAGCGCCGCGCGCGAGCTGCCGATTTGCGCCAGGGAGCGTGGCAGCGGTCTCGAACCCTTGTTGGTCAGTTGCCGACGGAGGAGGGCGATGGGATACCGATGCAACGTCATCCCCCATCGAGCGATAGTCTCCTAGGATTGTTTCGCCTTCGCTAGGCTGGGCCAGCGCTGGCGCCTCCTCAGGTAGATCGGTGACTTCGTGCACGTCCTTTTCAATCACCGCGGCGGATGCCTGCCATAGGGCGTGCCGGCGATTTCCCGCCAGCGTCCGAAGGGCGTCTCGCCGGCGGAGAGGACCTGCACGTCGTGCCGGTCGAGCGATGCCCGTCGCGAGATCCGTCACGCTGTCGGAATGGCGGACGGCACGGCATGTCTCGATGCGCCGCGCGGATTCCTCGCGCACCCCGCGGATCAGCGACAGGCCGAGCCGCACGCGAGTGCCGTTGGCAAGATGAGTTGATAGGGGGATGACCATCGGCTAGCTGTTGAGAAGCGCGCAGAGAAAGGCCGCGGGTCATGGCGCGAGTTAGGGTCGCTTTTCCCTGGACGCTTCTAGAGTCCAAGACCCAAGGATGAATCACCAAGATGGGCATGTTAGGGAACTGTGAGCGTAGCAGTTTCCCGCTCGAAGAGCACTTCACAGACTCAATCGCAACATCTCAAATGGGAGGATCGATATATGTCATCACCAACCATTCGCAACTTATGGGCAGCTCTCATCGCCCTGGCCATCTTCTCTAGCGTCACCCTGCTATCGCGGACGGCGAGCGCAACCGATACCTCGAGCGCGGTAGATAGAAATAAGCAGATCGTCGCCGAAGCATTTGATCGCTGGGCAAGCGGTGGGACCGGATTCTTCGACGAACTCCTAGCGTCCGATGTTGTCTGGACCATCAAAGGTTCCAGCCCAAGTGCGGGCACCTTCCGCGGACGGGACGCTTTCATCGAGAAGGCCGTGCGCCCGTTTCAGTCTCGCCTGTCAACCCCGGTACGTCCCGTACGCAAACAGGTTTGGGCAGACGGCGAACACGTGATCGTCTACTGGGACGGGGAAGGCATGGCGCGCGATGGTACCGCGTATCGCAACAGCTATGCGTGGATATTTCGCATGCAAGGCGGTAAAGCGGCCGAGGTGACGGCATTTCTCGACCTCACTCCCTACGACGAGGTGCTGCGACGCATTCCGGTGCCTGCAGTAAGCGGCGCTCGCCAGTGAATACGTTTCACTAGCATGGCTCGATAGAGATCGGAGAATGATCGAGAGTAGAGCAAATGCGCATCGTGACGCCGTTCTTCAGCAGAAGAACGATACGCTGTTGCGGAGCGGAGAGGGACACGTTCGCGAAGAACGTCGGTTACTAAAGTCCAGAGTCGAAGTTTTGCCGTTATATTGCTGCAGGGTGTAGCGCAGGGGAGTTACCGTGATATCTAGGAACGGAAAAAGCGGCAGCGCGCTTACCACCCACGCGCCATATGTACCGCCACTTTCCGCCTCTCCGCAGTTCCATGACATACTGCGCCTCCGCTGCGACCAATGACTGAAAGTGACCTGTATCAAGAATGGAGCGAGCGAAGATTTGGTTTCGACGTGGAATAGCATTGTCTTGCTGATTGCCAGGTTAGCGACTTCACATTGCATCATGTTCTGCGCTCGCGGCAACGCTCAAAAGAGAGGCAGAGCGTGGAGAAATCGTCCAAGTCGGGTGCTGAGGGTGCTACGTCCACTTTGGAGGAACATGAATGACAGCTATGGTTTTGTGGATTCAACCGGTGGGTGCAACACCTAGACGCTGCATGAGCAGTGGAGGTGTTGCAAATCCGTTCTTTCGGGCCCCGTGTGCGCGCTGGGTTGGGCCAGCACGGCCGCGGCCGCGACCGTCGCTACGAGCGCGGCAAGCCGCTGTCTTCGCTCACAGCCGAGGACGCCACCGCTTATCGAGCCCTGGCGGCCCTGCGTGCCTGATACTTGGACTCACGTATGACGAGGCAGACGACCTTCCTGGTGGATAACGTCTTGGAGAGATAGTGGCTATTGGCGATCGGAAGCCACCGAAAAGGTAAGGCGAACAGCACCGAGGATGAGCCGAAGGGTCACCCTTGATAATCAATAAGTCCCCGTCACGGCGGCATGTCATGGCGCCTCGTCTGCGCCTAAAGGAGCACCTGTGTGCATCCCCTCGTCATGCCGTTGCCAGGTGTGGCAGCTGCTATCGCAACATCCTCGCGAACATTGCGATTCGGTGCTCGACGCTCCGAGTGGGGTGGGATGCTGCTCTAACAGCGGCCGAGACTATCGTCGGGCGATCAAACCGCCCACAGACTACTCCCCGACGTCTCCCACTCTACCTGGGTCCAACTACGGCCTTCGGCCGTATGGCGCAGCCAGCGGAGGCGGTGATCGGTGGCGCCACCGAACGATCACCAGCGCGGTGTCGCTTCGGCGAGTTGAGGTACGCCACGTCCAAACGAGAAATTTTCATTGGGAACCGGAATGAGCGCGATGAAGACGTCATCCGGAGAAATGCCTACTGCTTCGTGCAAAAGCCTGGTCATTGCTGCCATCAAGATCCGCTTGTCAGTGAGAGGGCGATGAGCCCCCACCAGGACCGTGACGATCATGGCCTGTTTGGATCGTTCCATGTTCATGAACGTCGGATCGATGAATAGCTCGTCGTCGCCATGCTCGGTAAGTGCAATGAAGCGGTCTCCTGCCGGAATCTTGAGTCCTTGTACCAAAGACTGGTTCAATGCGTTGCCAATGGCGATTTTCTGTTCTCGGGTGAACTGGCCTTTCGGAAGATAGGCATGGAAGACGGGCATAGGTGAGTCCTTCTAGTATGCGTTCGTAGCCTCACTGCAGGCGAACGCGAGGGGTTAAAGGTGTTCGCGGAACCATTCGGCCGCGGCTGACGAGGCAAGCGAGAACTCGCTTGTGTAGGGTGCAAAATGCCCGCCTGGTACCAGTACCAGCCTCTTGGGCTCTAAAGCTCGCTCGTACGCCTTCAGCTCGAGATCCGTCAGCGTAATAGTGTCGTGGGTGGCGACAAGCATCATGAGCGGCTTAGGGGAGATGCGGTCGACATACAAGCCGGGCTCGTACTGGGACGCAGCAAAGCTAGAGCGCACGGTGACTTGGTTTTCCCATTCTCCATCGCCGACATCCATCAAGTAGAAGGCGATGGCATCGCTGGCTCTGTATGCCGCAGGGATGCTTGGATCGCTCGATACCACGGCCTGCATCAGAGGCGATTCGCCCTGATGCACGCGACGCAGGTCGTCGGTGAGGCGAGCTAGAAACGAAGGCATCGCATCCGGCGAAACACGACGTTTTGTTTGCTCGAATCCAGAAATGGTTGGCACTTGTGATACTACGCACCTGACTCGCGGATCAGTAGCACCCAACACGAGCGCATGTCCACCGCTGTAGCTCGTCCCCCAAACGCCAATCCTGCCCTTATCGACTTCGGGTTGCCGCTCAAGAAATGAAATCGCGCGACGCCAGTCCGCGACCTGCAACCACGGATCGATGTCATGCCGGGGGGCTCCATCACTTGCGCCAAAGCCACGGTGATCATGCAGCAGGACCACAAATCCTGCCTCGGCAAAGTACTCGGCAAAGCGAGTCAACGCGTGCTGACGAATCCCAGCGAATCCATGACACATCGAGATTGCCGGAAACTTGTGGGAAGCCTGTTGAGGAACATATAGCCAGGCACGCAGGATGACATCCTGTTCGCCCTGAATCTCAACGTCGCGGCGGTGGTGCATTACAGCTTCTCCCTATCTAGACAGCATGAGCATATGCGCATAATATGCGGTGGAACAAAAGCTTGCAAGGAGGGAGACGACATGGCAACAAATGTGCCCCAAGTGGTGGCGATGCCTCACGTAGTACTTGTTCATGGATTCTTGGACAACGCCCGGGGATGGGACGCGCTAGGTAGTCAACTGACGAAAGCGGGATATTCCTGCACGTCAGTGGATCTTCGCGGCGCTGGCCAACTTCGCCACAGTGATGGGGCGTACACGCTTTTCCAAGCGACAGCGGACGTGCTTGGGGTTGTCTACAAAATCGCTGGCGACGTTGTGCTGATTGGGCACAGCATGGGAGCACAAATTGCCGAACTTGCGGCGTCTGAGCTACCCAAGAAGGTGACGGGCCTAGTCCTCATTACACCGACTCCGTTGGGCGGCAATAAGTTGCCGGATACGGTGAGGGCAGTGCTGAGAGAGGCTGGAGATAACGTACATGCTCAGCAAGAGATTCGCCGATCGTTCGCGAAAAACATGACGGCGGAGCAGATCCGTGATCTTACCGATCCTGAGGTGATCATGGGAAAGGCGGCGGTTCAGGGCTACTACGATGCATTCACAAGCGGGCACCCGCGCGGAGCTAAACCCAGTGCATATGAGCATCCGACGCTCATCATTGGCGCCGAGGAGGATCCTGTGATTGCGCCTGATATGGTCCGACAAATCCGCGAGACGCGCTTTCCTGCAGCCCATTTGAGCATGATACTCAAGTCGGGGCACTGGCCGCACTTGGAACAGGCTGAATCCTGCGCTGCGGAGATCTTCAGATTCTTGACACGGCTCGGGTACACTAACTGAACCCTTACACGTCCCCTCCCAATACCATCATGGCAAGCAGTACTCTTACCCTTGAGAATATTGACGCCCGGTGCAACTGTCTCGCGCTGCGACAGGCCTCCCGCTACCTCACTGCATGTTACGACAAAGCACTGAGCGACGTTGGGCTGCGAGCTACGCAGTTCTCGATACTTTATAAGCTCGCGAAAGATGACGGAATTGCGATTGGAGGTTTGGCTTCAGTGATGGCAATGGACCGCACCACACTCGCAACGAATCTCAAGCCCATGGAACGAGACGGTCTGCTGACAATTTCTCCGGCGGTGGACGACCGTAGAACCAAGATCGTTCGCATCACGGTCGCGGGTCGCAAGCGGTACCGTGAAGCGTTCCCGATTTGGGAAAGGGTCCAGGAGCAGTTTGAAACTGCCTATGGGCACAAGCGGGCAGGATCATTGCGGCAGGCAGCTCGTTCAGTTCTCGAGACGGGGTTCGATCCATGGGCTGAGAACGCATAGATTTAGGCGCAAGCGATGGCTTGCGCAATTCAAAAACGCGCATATGCGCGTATACGGAGGAGATGTTGAAGATGAATCAGATCATTACCGTACTTGCGGCCGCAGCCACTCTGGCCCTGTGCGGCTGCCAAGCGACCCAAGCATCTGGGGTGGGCAATAGCAAACCTGATGAGAGTACAAGTATGACGACAAACGTGCCGCAAGATGTGCTGGCTGCCTGCAAAAAGGCTTTCACTGGCTTTGACAAGAACGACAAGTCGGATCTCATTGCTGTGTTGGATGACAACGTCGTGTTCGAGTTCTCGGACTCGCTCCCGTATGGCGGCACCTACAAGGGGAAAAAGGAGTTCCAGGCATTCTGGGCACACGTGTACAAGGAATACGAGTACTTTAACTACGACGCGCGAGAGGTCCTGCAGGCCGGCGACTATGTCATCGTTCCGGTGGTCGCCCGAGCGAAAACCAAGGCGGGTTTCTCGATGGAGAATGAGCATCTTTTTCTTTTCCGTGTGAAGAACGGGAAGATTGTCTATGGCCGAATCTATGCAGATACGGCCCGGGGACGGGATGTGCTCGAGGGGCGGCAACCTCGTAAGTACCCCAAGATCATTCTCGACGGGGTATAAACCCTCTAGCGAGACCTCTTCATCCCGGCACCACTCTCCAGTGCGCCAAATTCCAGAAGGATTGAGAGACATCATGCGTTTCGGGCGCTTGTTCTTTCCAGGGTGCTGGATCTGGCGGGTGGGGTAGCGGGCGGCGTGGCGCTTGACGCGCGTCCACCGGATGGAGAGGCCTTGCCAAAGTATCTTTGTCCAAGCAAAGTGGGAACCGTCGTTGACACTCTCCAAATCCCATCAAGGCGCGGCGAGTCCTATTCTTTTCAGATGTCATTGCTACTGGCTCTAGAGTTGTCACCATGTTGCGGCTTGATACAGAACGGGCCCATTTGAGTCTTGCTGACCGTCATATGGCGGAGGGACGCCTGCGTATCCGCAATCAGATTCGCGTGATTCGTACACTACGTGCGGCGGGTTTCGCGGACGATGAAGCGCTCAGGCTTCTACGTCTCATTAGAGCCATTCAGGAAACAGGGCGTAAGCACCGCCGCCTCATTGTGCAAGAGCTGTTGCGCGGCCTGCAGCGCCCTTAGCGCCTCGCCTGGACAATCTAGGTATGGCCGTGTAGGGTCGCGAGGCGGCAGAGGCGAGTTAAAGCGCCACGGCCCATAGCAACAGATCGTCGATCCGATTGATCGGATGATTGGCAATGTCCAAATCCCATCAAGGCGCGGCGAGTCCTATTCTTTTCAGATGTCATTGCTACTGGCTCTAGAGTTGTCACCATGTTGCGGCTTGATACAGAACGGGCCCATTTGAGTCTTGCTGACCGTCATATGGCGGAGGGACGCCTGCGTATCCGCAATCAGATTCGCGTGATTCGTACACTACGTGCGGCGGGTTTCGCGGACGATGAAGCGCTCAGGCTTCTACGTCTCATTAGAGCCATTCAGGAAACAGGGCGTAAGCACCGCCGCCTCATTGTGCAAGAGCTGTTGCGCGGCCTGCAGCGCCCTTAGCGCCTCGCCTGGACAATCTAGGTATGGCCGTGTAGGGTCGCGAGGCGGCAGAGGCGAGTTAAAGCGCCACGGCCCATAGCAACAGATCGTCGATCCGATTGATCGGATGATTGGCAATGCGACCCAGCACATGGCGCAGGTACGCCTCGGGGCTGAGGTCATTGAGCTTGGCGGTGCCGATGAGCGTGTACATCGCCGCAGCCCGTTCGCCGCCACTGTCCGCGCCTGCGAAGAGGTAATTCTTGCGACCCAATGCGACGGCGCGCAGCGCGCGTTCGGCGCTGTTGTTGTCTATTTCCAGTCGTCCATCGCCGGCATAGCGCACGAATGCCTCCTACCGCTTGAGCGTGTAGAGGATGGCCGCCGTGGTGTCGGACTTGCGGGAGAGCTTGGCCAACGTCTCTTCCAGCCAAGCCTTGAGCGCTGTTAGTCGCGGTACAGCCTCGCGCTGCCGGATCTCTTGGCGCTGGTCTGGCGGCTGTCCTCGGATCTCGCGCTCGATGTCATAGAGTTCGCCAATGCGCGCCAGCGCCTGTTCGGTGACGGTATTGGGGCGCACCGCATGCAGCTCGTAAAACTTGCGTCTTGCGTGCGCCCAGCACGCGAGCTTGCACTCGGCCAGTTTCATAGACCGCGTTGAAGCCAGCATACGCATCGGCTTGCAAGGCCCCGCCGAAGGATCGCATATGGTGCTTTGGATGTTCACCCTTACGATCGGGCGAGTAGGCGAACCACACTGCAGGCGGCGCGGCGTTGCCCGATGGTCGATCGTCACGCACGTAGGTCCACAGCCGTGCCGTCTTTGTCTTGCCATTGCCCGGCGCCAGCACCGGAATCGGCGTATCGTCGCCGTGCACCTTGTTGCCACCCATCACGTAACGCTCCACTGCTGCGACCAGCGGGCTGAGCAACGCCGAGCAGCCACCGACCCAGTCACCCAGCGTGGATTCTGGCAGGTCGCCCCCCGTGAAGTTCCCAGCGAACGCGCTGACGATACAGCGGCTGGTGGTCGCAGAACTTCGAGACCAGCACGTTGGCCAGCAAGCCCGGGCCGGGGATACCTCGATCGATGGGACGGCTGGGTGCCGGTGATTGCACGATGCGATCGCAGCCCGTGCAAGCAAGCTTCACGCGCCGATGTCGGATGACACGTAACCGTGCGGGGACAAGTTCGAGCTGCTCGGAGCCGTCTCCGCCGAGGACTTCGAAGGTGCCGCCACAATCGCAGCACGTGGTCTCCGTCGGCGAGTGAATGACGTCTTCGCTTTCCAGGTGCGCGGGTAGCGGGTTGCGTCCGCCGTTGCCATGGGCCGTGCGCGAGCGAGGTGCATTTGCCGCAACGACGCCTCCATCGGTCTGCAGTTCTTCGAGCTTGAGTTCGAGTTGCTCGATGTGCGGGTCCAGCTTCTCGGACCGGTGACCGAACTGATGGCGCTTGAGCTTGGCAATCAGTAGCTTGAGGTGTTCGATCTCGATCGCATGGTCGCGTAGTGCGCTGTCACGCGCGACGATCATCGCCTTGAGTGTGGCGATGTCATCGGGAAGCGTGGCGGAATCGGTTTGCATGTCCCGCAGTGTAGGAAGCGGCGCAGCAGTTTACAAGGCTAGTGTCGGGCGCCAGATCCGTTCTGGCTTGCGCCAGTCGATGCCATCGAGCAGCATCGAGAGTTGTGCCGGCGTTAGGTGGACCTTGCCGCTGTCAGCCTGGGGCCAGACGAAGCGGCCCCTCGCCCCAGACGCTTGGCCAGCAGACAGAGACCGTCACCGCTCCACCACAGCACCTTGATGAGGTCGCCGCGCCGACCGCGGAAGACAAAGACGTGACCGCTGTACGGGTCCTCAGACAGCGTGGTGTGCGCCTTCGCAGCCAGGCCATTGAAGCCGCAGCGCATATCGGTGATCCTCGCAGCGAACCACACCCGCGTTCCGGCAGGCAATCCCATCATGCTGTTAGCGACGCCATCAATGCATTCAATAAAGCAACGTCGACGGGACCGGTGAGGCGGATCGTGCCTCGTTCGAGTGGGATCTCCACGGCGCCATCGTGCCGCAACGCAGGAACGACGAGATGTCCTCGACGGTCACCGGCAGCATCGTGGACGAAAACTCTCGCTCGCCATGGAGAGCCATGCGGCGCCACTTGAAGACTGATTCGTATTGAGGCCATTGGCCAGCGCAATCGCCGACACAGACGCATTGGGCTGCATGCACTGCGCGACGATATCGCGCTTGAACGCTTCGGAGAACCGGCGCCGCTGGATGCGACTCTCCGAAGCGGGATCGGGCAGTGTCTTCATAGGTGTCCGCCTGGATTAAGCGGACGCCTATGCGGCCCGCTAAGACACCAGAGCTTGCCTACCCGGTCTCAATTGCGAAAGACGGTACTCGCCGGGCCGTTACGAACAGGCCGGGCCAAGACGGTGCGCAAAACTCGTCCGCCAATCTCGTGCGATTTACGTCTGCCACCCGCACTACGAGGGGTTCGATTGAGAAGCCGCTCGGGTCATTGTGGTGTCAACGAAAAGAAAATTACATCATGATATTCATCGCTGACCGGCCTCGGTCAGACGTACTCTTCGCCCTGCCAAATGCCAATGTCACTCTTACAAAGACGGATCGTTCGGCAGTTGCTTGAAGGTTCGGAGTTTCGGATCGTTCGATCGATTTTCGATCAATCACCGCTTTACGGTGAATTGCTTTCACCCGACGGACGGAGCGTCGTTGAAACTGTCCCGCTGTGGCGCATAAAAAAGTTGATTCATACAGGAACCGTAAAACTCAATACGGAATGCCTTTCAACGGCGACCCACCTCATCGCTATTCGGACCGGATAGACGGGATAGTGCCACGCACGTGTCAGGTAGAGCATCGAGCCGAGCTTTCTTTCTTCGGGCAAACCTTGCTTGATGCTCAGCTGCGCGATCCGCGGAAAGTTTTACCTGACTCCAGTGTTGAGTTCGCACACTGGTGGCGCTCCACGGTCCTTTCATGACAGAAGCGCTTGCGTTGCAGTTTGTCTCACACAATAAACGGATACATAGGTGTGCCGAACGCACGCAGCGTTAACGCGCTGTCGTCGAAGCGTTCAACGAGGAACTTCACGTGGTCCGAGAAGTAGAACGGAACACCTACGATCCAATGGCGACTACGCTGTGCTAATTGGCGTGTTGCCTGCAAAGAATCTGATACGGACGAAGGGATCATCGGCCCGCGATGTGCGCCTTTCAGAAACCTGCCGCTCGTCATCACGGTCAGCAGAAGTCCCGGCTGCGCGTGTCTAACACGCCCAGCATCGGCGACAGGTCTACCGCATACTGAGCAACGAGATGGCGGACTTCGCCGTCGGCCTGCCACTGGCCGTAGATGCCGAGCAGCGAAGCGTTAAGGATCTCCTTGCGGAACTTCTCGAGCACCGATGGCCATACGATGACGTTCACGTTGCCGGCTCGTCCTCTATCGTCAGGAACAGGACTCCCTTCGCTGTACCGGGACGTTGGCGCACCGTAACAATGCCCGCGCCGCGGGCGAGCTGCCGATTCGCGTAGCCTGCCAGCGTGGCAGCGGTCTCGAACCGCTTGCTGGCCAGCTGCCGACGCAGGAGGGCGAGGGGATGCCGATGCAACGTCAGCCCCATCGAGCGATAGTCGCCCAGGATCGTTTCGCCTTCGCTCGGGTGGGCCAGCGCTGGCTGCTCCTCGGGTAGATCGGCAACTTTGAGCAAGTCCTTGTCCGGCACCGCGGCGGACGCCTGCCACAGGGCCTGCCGTCGATTGCCCGCCAGCGTCCGAAGGGCGTCGCCGGCGGCTAGGACCTGCATGTCGTGCCGGTCCAGCGATGCCCGGCGCGCGAGATCCGTCACGCTGTCGAAGTGGCGGACGCCGCATGCGCGGGCCGTTATCGCCAGGCTCAAGCGACGAATCCCAGCCACTCACAGCAACGTCGGCCGGCAACACGATGACGCCATGCCGCTTTGCATCCTGCACGAGTTGAGAGGGACTATAGAAGCCCATCGGCTGGCTGTTGAGAAGCGCGCAGAGAAAAGCCGCCGGTCCATGGCATTTGAGCCAGGCGCTGGCGTAGACGAGCAGGGCGAAGCTCGCCGCGTGGCTCTCCGGGAAGCCATACTCGCCGAACCCCTGAATCTGCTGAAAGATGGATTCAGCGAAGTCTCGCTCGTAGCCGCGCTCGAGCATGCCGCTCACGATGCGGTCGTAATAGCGCTCTAGCCCGCCTTTGCGCTTCCACGCGGCCATCGCACGGCGCAGCTGGTCCGCTTCGCCGGCGGAGAAGCCCGCGGCCAGCATCGCGACCTGCATGACCTGCTCCTGAAAGATCGGCACGCCGAGCGTCCGAGACAGGGCTACCTCCATTTCCGGACTGGGATAGCTTACTGGTTCCTTGCCCTGCCGGCGGCGCAGGTAGGGATGCACCATGCCGCCCTGTGAGTGATTCACCGCAGTACGGTGAGGACTATGTTAGATTTCCATAGTAGCGGCAATGACTGAGCCTCTACGTCCGTAAACGGATTTCGAGTCCTGCCATGAACATCCGACTCCTTCGAAATCGCGACCGTGCGCTGTTCTTGCCCGCCGATCGTAGTCTTATGGAATGCCCTCTAGACGTCCGGCAGTGGCTCGGTCAGCCGGAACATGAAGCTATCGCTGTCCTTGCGCCCGACACGCCAATGGTCGGCATCTCGCCTTCTGAGATCCTGGAGGAACTTCGGAGGCGTCAGTGGTGCGCATTAGATTCGCATCGAATCGTGCGCGCGTTTTGACCTGCATCGCGACTGAGCCCGTCCGGCGCCTGACGTCGACCCTCATTCGTTCTTTTGGACTTTCACCGTCGAGTCCGATGGCGACGGGGGAAAGTTCGCGCCGACCGATTGCAGCGCTTCTCTCAACTGCGCGATAGAGTACGGCTTGCTCAACGTTGTGGCCCCTTGTACAGCCGCATCCTCGCTCGTCCACCGATTTCCCGAAACGAGTACGACCTTGAGGTTCGGATGAAGGCTCAAGGCGCTTCGGGCAACGTCGATGCCGGTCATGTCAGGCATAACGACGTCGGTCATTAGGACGTCGATCGCGCCAGTCCGTAGCACGTCTAAAGCTGCTTCCCCACTGCGAGCGCGCAGGACCTTTACACCTTCAAGCAGAAGAAGTTCACACAGCGCCTCCAATGAGGCGGGGTCGTCGTCCACCGCAAGGACGCATAACGCTTCAGTCCGGGTCTTTCGTCCCGCATTACTGGATTCGGCCGGCGCGGCAGTATTAGCTATACGCGCGCCATTTCCCAGGACCTGACGGACCTTCGCGGAGAGCTGCTCTCGGGTGTATGGCTTGCTGAGAAGATGCACTCCCGAGTCTAGGCGTCCGCCGTGGACAATCGCGTTTTGAGTGTATCCAGAGGTGAATAGAACTTTTAGCCCCGGCAGCATCTGCGTCGCTCTCTTCGCCATCTCGGGGCTGCGCAAGCGGCCAGGCATGACCACATCGGTAAAAAGAAGATCAATATGAACGCCGCTGGATATCACAGCAAGAGCCTTTTCGGCATCATCGGCTTTGAGTACCGCATACCCCAGAGCGGTCAGCATTTCGACGACAGTGGATTGCACTTCCTGATCGTCCTCCACCACCAGTACGGTTTCGCTGCCACGTTGGAGAATTGGATTCTGTCTGCTTGTCGGTTCGACTGCTGCCCCCATGGAGCGAGGTAGATAGAGCCGAACAGTCGTACCGTGGCCAATCTCGCTATATAGCTTGATATGACCACCGCTCTGTTTAGCGAATCCATATGCCATGCTCAGCCCAAGGCCGGTCCCCTGACCCTCAGCCTTAGTGCTGAAGAACGGGTCGAACGCTTTCTCCATCACCTCCGCGCTCATTCCGCTGCCGGTGTCTGAAACCGCAAGCACCACGTATTGCCCCGCCTCAAGTTCAGGTACCGTCGAGACATACTCATCGTCAAGCGTGGCGTTGGCCAGCTCGAGCGTGAGCTTACCGCCGCCCGGCATAGCGTCCCGGGCGTTGATCGCCAGATTCAATATCACGTTTTCCAACTGGTTTGGATCGACAATGGTGTTCCAAAGGCCTCCAGCAACGACGCATTCAATCTCGATAGCTTCACCTAAGGCTCGCCGAAGCATGTCGTCCAAAGCGCGCAGTTGCTTGGCTGGGTTGATGATGACGGGGTCAAGCGGCTGCTGACGACCGAACGCGAGAAGTTGAGACGCTAGTTTCGCCCCACGATCGACAGCATCGATGGCCTTACCTAGGCGCTCTCCGCTCCAGGTGTCGCCGCCGTGACGGCTCTGAAGCAGCTCGAGGTTACCTCTAAGGACCTGAAGCACATTGTTGAAGTCGTGGGCGACACCGCCCGTCAGCTTCCCTAACGCTTCCATCTTCTGCGCTTGGTACAGCGCACGCTGCGTCTCAGCAAGAAGTTCAGCGGCCCGTCGGCGTTCGGTGATATCCCGCGTAATTTTTGCGAACCCTACAAGTTGATCACCATCGTGAATTGCGTCTATGACCACGTGCGCCCAGAAACGGCTTCCGTCCTGCCGGACACGCCATCCCTCGGCCTCGAAGCGGCCCTCCCGCCGAGCGGTTTCCAGTCCGCGGTGTGGTACACCATTCTCCAGATCTTCAGGGGTATAGAAGCGGGAGAAATGCGAGCCAACGATCTCGCTCTCGGCGTAGCCCTTGATTCGCCGCGCGCCGGAGTTCCAACTCGCCACTCGACCGTCCGGCGTCAGCATAAAAATCGCATAGTCTTTGACGCCTTGCACGAGAAGGCGGAAACTCCGCTCACTTGCGAGCACTGCCTCGTGCGCCGCTCGTTTTTCGGTCTCGTCTTTGACAAACATGCCAAAGCCGACATGTAGTCCGCCCTCGTCCTGAAGCAAGGTCAGCACTGTGCTCGCCCAGAACGATGTGCCGTCCTTGCGCACTTGCCATCCCTCAGAGACAGATCTCCCGCATCGGGTCGCTTCGCGCAGCGCCGCGTCAGGCAGCCCCAAGGCTTTGTCCCGATCGCAGTAAAAACGTGACAGCGGTTCGCCCAATATTTCTTCCGAACGATAGCCGTGGATCCGCTCGCCTGCGGGATTCCAGGTCAACACGATCCCGCTGGTTGACAGCGCAAAGACGCAACAGTCTTCGGTAGTCTCGACCCACAGTTTGGGCCATTCCCTGTACAAATCCTCGTTTGAAGGGGTGCCGTCTTGCATGCTCGTAAACCTTAGTTGGAGGAATGTGGCGAAACATGCGCAAGCTACATGGCCAAGGCCGGCGTGAAATGACGTCATGAAGATGGCCGACTCGCCTGGAGCATCTTCTACCACCATCGTCAGATACTGATTATGCCGTACGTTGCGGCTTACGCTCTAATCACCCGTTTGAACGATGAAAGTGCGCGGCAGTCTCGGTACGATGACTACCCGATAAACCTAGGCACCGGGATATTCTGGAGGAAGCGACGAGGTCAACCGTGCTGGAGGAGGGGCATGGCCTCCCCTGGCCTGCCCCCCCTCTTCCTGCATAACGTCGCGGACTACGTCTCCACTATGCCCACCGGTGGTCGCCGCCCAGCTCGGCGCCTCACGGTCGCAGCAGTCCAGGGCAAACGTCACGCGTAGTGGCTCACCGTTGTCGCAGCGGAACTCGAAGCCGTCGGAACACGAACGCTGATTCGTCTTGTTAACAGCGACCTTGCCGTCGTGTCGCCGTCGAGGCCTTGGTGGAATCGGCCTGCGCTGCAGCATCAGTCCGTGTACGCGCATGACCCGGGAGACACGCTTCACGTTCAAGGGCGGCTCGCCATGGCGCTCGCGTTCCCGGCGCAATACACCCCACACACGCCGATAGCCGAAACTGGGAAGATGTGCCACGCATCGCGGATCTCTTCAACCAACCCTGCGTCGTCGGTTCTTTTGGCGGCGCGACCATCCTGCCAGTCATCAGGACGAGCCAGCTTCTCTGCCACATTCGAGCGCGCTACACCGAGAACTTCGCAGACCCGCTTCACAGGTCGTCCCCGGGCAAAGAGGATGAGCGCGCAATCCATTATTGCGGCTTCATTACCTCCACGGCCTCGCGGAATTTCGTTCTCCATGGTCTTTTTACCCAGCAGCCGCTGGAGTTCTCGAGTTTGCTTGAGCGCGTCGCCCAGTTCGGAAGCAGGAACCACTTCCTCGCCAGCGCTGACCGCGGACAGACTGCCTTCCGGATACAGCTTCCGCCATTGGAAGAGCTGATTGGGATTGACGCCATGCTGACGCGCAACCATCGATACCGTTTTGCCTGGCTCGCAGCACTCGCGCACCAACGCAAGCCTCTCCTCAGGCGACCACCGCCGCCGGCGCTCCGGCCCCGTCAACACTTCTACCAATTTCTGCCTTGTTTTAGTCATAAACACAGTCGTATGCCTACCCGCTATTGTAAGTGGGTGACTGTGTCCGGTGATTCAGGGGGCTGCTCCACAGACCTCTCTGACGGCTCGTTTGATCAGCCATACTTCGGAGAACGGCATGAGGAAAAGCATTCACTTTTTGCGATCAGGCGGCCGCTGGGTCATACAGACTGCGGAGGGCTAGCGGACACTCTCTCTTACTGAGGACTTCGCTTTCGCTCAAGGTGCAGCGCTCGCGGTGCAGGAGCGGCTTGATATGGTGCTGCATGACCGGCGGGGAGCGATCCGATTCTGCCTTTTCTCGCCGCCCGGCGCTTGAACGACGTAATGCAGCGCTGGGGGAGCGAGACTAAGAGATGCCGAGTTTCTTCAAGGGTATCATCAGCGTCTGCCGGGCGGACCAATAGTCTTTCCATGGATCCTCGGACTGAAAGCTTAAATACTCCCGCGCTGTACGGATTGTCCATGCAGCGCCACTCTGCACCTCTGACAGTTCGTCCCACGTGATCGGCATCGACACGCCGAGCCCAGGCCGTGACCGAGCCGAAAAGGCGGCTGCCGTGGTCTGCGCATGACCGTTGCGCAGGTAGTCCACGAAGATTTTTCCAACGCGATTTGCTGGGCCCGACCGTGCCGTGAATCGATCCGGCAGTGTGGTGGCAAGATGCTGGACAACGGCGCGCGAAAAGCTCTTCACCATGTCATAAGTCCGGCGGCCGGACAGCGGCACGACGACGTGCAGACCCTTTCCCCCGCTCGTCTTGAGCCACGATTGCAGGCCAAGCTCATCGAGCAGCGTTCTCACTAGCAGCGCAGCCTCTTGCATGCGCATCCACGGCAAGCCTTCGCCGGGGTCCAGGTCCAAGATGAACCGGTCGGGAATGTCGATCTTCTTCGCCATTGAGTTCCACGTGTGAAACTCGATGACGTTCATCTGCGCTGCTGCGACGATGGCGTCGGTCGAGTTCGCGGCCAGCAAGGCGGAATGGCCCGGCAACAGGTTCGGGTCGAGCTCGGTCAGGCCAGGCATCGCCGTATCAGCATGCTTCTGGAAGAAGGTCGTCTTGGTAACGCCGTCGGGCGCCCTCACGAGCGACAACGGCCTCATCTTCAGATGGGGCAGCATACGATCCGCAATGCTTTCGTAATAGCGCACGAGCTCGAGCTTGGTGATGCCTGTGCTTGGGTCGATGACCCGCTCGGGGTTGGTCACCTTCACGCTGGTCACGCCCTGCGGCGCCACAACGGTCTGCACGGCTTCCTGCCGCACCGTGGATGCAGCGATATCGGTCCGCACCCCTTTGAAGGATGCATGTCGCACGTGACCCTCCGGCGTCCATTCGGAGAATTCCACCTCGACTACCATTTTTGGCTTGACCCAGTGCACGGGGCCGTCGCTGCCGCGGCCCCAACGCTTAGCTTTCGTGTAGACATCGAAGGGCATATCGTCGATCACATGAGCGCCAAGTTGCCGGCGCAGGTCAGCCGCCGTCGCGCTGTCCCAGCCGGTGCCGACCCCACCGACATAACGAAGCTTCTGTCCCTCATAGACGCCGAGGTACAGTTTCCCGACCTCACTGCCGGCGCCGCTGCGCTCGGAATAGCCCCCGACCACAAACTCCTGCCGCAGCTTGCATTTCGCTTTGAGCCACGTCGCGGTGCGCGTCGACGAGTAGGCGGCATCCGCACGCTTGAACATCAGGCCCTCCAGCTTCAGATCGCAGGCGGCCTTGAAGAGCTGGGGCGCAGGCGCATCGAAGGCATCGCTGAAGCGCAGGCGGTCAGGACTATCCTCCAACAGCGACGCCAGGTGCGCGCGGCGAGTGTCAAGGCGAAGGCCTCGCAGATCGCGGCCGTTCCAGAACGGGATATCGAACAGGAAGTAGACGATCTCGTCGTTACGGCGGGCCGAGATTGCGTTCTGCAATGCGTTGAAGTCGGGAAGGTCGTCGCGCAGGACGACGATCTCGCCGTCGAGCCATGCTTCATCGACATCCAGCTGTGCGAGCTGTTGCGCAAGCGTCCGAAGCTTGCTTGTCCAGTCATGGCCGTTTCTGGTGAATAGTCTTACGTCTCCCTTTTCGATACGCGCGAGCAGCCGATAGCCATCGAACTTCGTCTCGATGATCCAGTCAGTGCCAATCGGCACGGTGGGCGACAGGGTGGCCAGCTGGGGCGCGAGCGTGGCAGGCAGGTTTGCGCCTGGTGCGTTTTCAACGGAAACGCTCTGCTGGTGACTGTCGCCAGACGGTTCAGGTTCGACATCGGGCTCCGGTGCCGCAGAAACGCTGTCTGGCATCGCCGTCAGGACGTCGAACTCTGCCAGCGGTCGGGCCCACGCGTCTCGCTTCTTGAAAAGTATCCATTGCTCGGAGCGGTCTCCAGGCTTGGCAATACGAACCAGTTCCCAGCGACCTGCAAGCTTGTGGCCGTGAAGGTCAAACAGAATTTTCCCCTTCGCCAACCCGTCGCGCGGATCACCCACTGGTGTCCACGTGCCGCGGTCCCAGACGATCACGGAACCGGCGCCATGGGCCCAGTGCTTTTGAATCACGAAGGAAAGCGCTTTCTCTGCCTTTCGCGAGCGACGGGTGCGCCCGGACGGCTCTGGCGTCGCGGTGAAATCCCGCTTCGCATCGTAGCGCTCGAGGGAACGCGTGCGCGATGCCATTGGCAGTCAGCTAGTGATCATCCGGTACTGGTTGTAGTGACGGAGGGCCTCCTGCGTTCGCCCGGCGCAGTCATAGAGACGGCCGAGATTGAAATGCGCGTCCGCGTTCAGAGGGTCCAGGCCGATGCAGTCCTGATAAGCGCGCTGCGCACCGATGCAGTCACCTACGTCCTCGAACGCGAGTGCCTGATTGAACAGAAGGGCGGTGCTCTCGGGGAACCGTATGCGAGCCTCGGCAAGCACTCGCAATGCTTCCCCACAGTCGCCGCGATCGCAGAGCAGGGCGCTCAGATCTACCCAGGCGGCATGCAGAGTGGGATCAAGCTTCAGCGCCTGTCGATACGCCTTCTCGGCCTCTGCATTGCGGGCATGCCGCTCATGAAGACGACCGGCCTCGTAGTGCCGGTAGGCATCGATGCGGCCGTGAGACACCACCTCGCCGACGTGGGCGGGCTCGGATAGCTGGAACCGCATTTGACCGGTTTCGGCTTGCCATTCGCGCCTATCAGCCCGGGCGACCACATGACGACCTTCCGCGCACAAGGACGCAGATGCCGCGTCGGACTCCAGCGCCTTGGTACGCAGTAGGGACTCCTTCACACGGCCAGCCGATACATTGGAGCGACGCAGTGCTGCAGCGGTGCGAAGCACAACCAGATCCCGGAAGCCAAACCGGTATTCGCCGTGGCTGCCTCGCGAAGGGGCGACAACGCCGGCAGCAACCAGGCCCATAACGGCAGCGCGCGGGAGAGCGACAATATCCAGGACTTCCCGAAGTGTGTGAGAGCGGGTCATGCCTGTTTCCTTGACTTCTTTGCGGGGGCCGACGCGGCAGGCTCTGCGCGCTTTGCACCGCGTCGTGCCGGCGCCTTCGCTTCTTTCTCGGGAGCCTTCGCAGGGGCGGTAGCCTTTTTGGTTCCGATGCTCTTGCGAAGTGCGTCCATCAGATCGATGACTTCGGCGCCGGAGGCGGCGCCCGCCGTTTCGGGTGCCACCGTTATATCTTGACCTGCGATCTTCTTGTCGATTTGCGCCAGGATGCGCTGCTTCTCTTCGTCGGTGTATTCGGTAGGATCGTACCCATCGACCGAATTTTGCTCGATCAGCTGTTCCGCGAGTGAGAGCTCGGCAGAGGACACATCGACGGTCTCGACATGGAGATCCGCCATCGATCGGACCTCGTCAGCGTACAAAAGCTGCTGGAGGATCAACCCATCTTCCCCGACGCGTATCTGCACCATGTACTGTTTGCCTTTCCAGTTCCATTTTGCGAGCGCGCATTTGCCGCTGGAGCGCAGAGCCTCCGTGAGCAGGCTGTAAGGCTTGCCTCCACGTTTGTCTGGACCAAGGTAGTACGCCTTGTCGTAGTAGATGGGGTCTATAGCTGCGAGCGGCATGAAGGCGACGATGTCAATCGTGTGCTGGGCAGCTTCCTCAAGTGCCTTCAGCTCGTCGGGCTCAAAGATCACGTATTTGTCCTTCTCAAACTCGTACCCCTTCACCATGTCGGCGCGATCCACGACCACGCCCTCGCGTTGGCAGATGTACTGTTGCCGCAGACGCGACCCGCATCCCTTGTGGAGAAGGTTGAAGCCGATGGCCGCTTTACTTTCTGTGGCGGAAAAGACCTTTACGGGGATCGAGACCAGCCCGAAGCTGATCGACAACGAGGCGATAGAGCGCGCGGCCATCTGGCACTCCTGAAAGAGCGGGGCGTATCAGGAGCGTAGGCGATACAAAAGGGGGCCGGCGTAGGACGTCGTCGGATTAATGCATCAGCGCGCGCCGACGTGCGGCTCGCGCTGATGACGGGCGTTAGCCCTTAACGTTGCGTGGGTCGTGGCCAAACGAATTGCGTTCCCGGATCTGACCATCCCGGCCGTGGATCAGTAGCTCAACCCTGTCCTGCTTAGCACGCTCAGTACCGGCGCTGATTGCCTCCTCTTGGGTCGGGAATAGGGTGCGCTTCCCGCCACCCACTGCTTCAACCGCCCAGCCATCTTCACCAGCAGGCACCACATGAATGTCCTTCGTAGCCATGATCGTCTCCGAGTGGGTTGACGGAAGTAAGTGTTCGTTATGCCGCAGCTTGCGGCTATCGGAACGCGTCCTACGCGGGAGGCGACAGCTTTCGTCACTCATCCTGCCCTAGCTCCGGCATGAGGCTGTACTTAAGATCAACGGAGCGTCAGTGCAATGAAAATCCTTGCGGCTTCTATTGCGCGGTACAACCGCGGATGGCGTTGTTTGATTTCTTGCACAGCCAAGCGTAGTGAGAGTCCAGCCGGACTGCGTGGCCAGTAGGAGCAGAAGTGCACTTATCGATGGCATTCTGAACGGCGGCTTTTGGGTCTTGCGCCCAAGAGATGACGCCCGCCAACACTGGCTGTTCGGATGGCAAACCCGAGAGGTCGCCATCGAAGACGGCTCCTCCGGAGTCACCGTTGCATCCGGTTGCCTCCCCATTGCGGATATCTACCGACCAGACTAACTCGCCAGAATCTAGGGATGGCGGCTTTGTCTGCCACCCAACGAGCAAGGTCCCACTCTCGAAGGCGTTGAACTTGGCGTCAGTTCTCCCGTAGCCTGCTAGCGTGATCCTGTCGGTAACGGCAGTCCGACTGATTGCCGACTTCACTGACGGAGCGCCGACAAAGGGAAGTGACAACAGTGCGAGATCCGGCGCGGGCACAACCGAGTTTGAGGGCCAAGAGATAGCGTCGGGAAGAATGGCAGTCGCCTTCAGCGACAATACAAAATAGCCACAACTGTCGGGCTTATCGTAGCAATCCACTGGCGACGGCTTGCTCCCATCCAGCTTCGGCAACAAGGCAATTGCTTCGACATTCTTCGTACCAAACGGCCATTGGCGAATTGGCTCCCCTGCACGACTGCTGATAACGCAGTGCGCAGCAGTTGCAGCGAAATTTGCACTGAGGCGCACGAAGCTGCAGAGCTTTGAGTCGCCCGGCTGTCCGGCCTGGCTCTTCTCCCTCCAGAGTAGCATTCCTACGTCACGAAAGCCGGTGGGATCCCACACTCTCTTGTTTCGATTCGTCGCCGGGTCAAGCTTATAGTCGGGGGGGCTGTGTAGGACGCAGGCAGAGTTCGCCTTTCTCGGTTTGTCCCCATGCAACTTGCCGGCCTGCTGGCACGGCGTTCAAGCCGCCAGGCCTTCCACCTTCGCCGACACCTACCATCTTCACCTCGTCGCCACGGAGCTTTGATAGCGCGGCGACCTGCAAGGAGAACACTTGGAACTCCAGCTCGCCCGTTCGTCGCAGCAAGTCTTTGGTTGGGATCGTGTCAGGGCGGGCGCCGACGTAGCCCTCAACGGTACGTGGATCCACCACGCCTGCCATGCTCGCCAGTTGTGTCTTTGCGGACGTTACCTTGACCTGCTCCGCTAATTCGATTGGGGGAGTGCGCCCAATGGACGCTTGATACCGAAGCGCAGCGAATGCGGCCTCAGCTTGCGTTTGTTGCTCGGGAGTGCGAATCCTCTTCATGTTCGCCTGCAACTCTTGCACGCTGTTACGGACGTCAAGATCTGGATGCTTTCGGAGGTTCTTCAAATCGCGAGGCAAGCTCTTTGGAGGCTGGGTCGTGTCCGGTCTTGCTCCGATGCTTCCCCCGCCCCCAAGTTGAGCAAGCAACGTCGCCGCGGGTGCGCCACCTTTGAAGCTCTGGGCCACGGGTGCTGCAGCCTGATCCCACATTCCTGGGCAGAGTGGATACGGGATAGACGGATCCGCGTGTGCCCATGCCGGCCAGCAGATTGCGACTATGAATGCTGCGGCGCCTGGTACGTTCGAGTTCGTCATTTTGCGCCGGCCGGACTCGGTACCATTCCTTGCCCGATGCCTCCTACACCCTCGAGCGCTTGGCCGCCGGCGGCCGGCTGTACCGCAGGGGTCTGGGTTCGTAGAGGCCCGGGGGAGCTTTGATCGCGGCTACCAGTCTGCGGATTGACTCGATACGTGACACCGCGATACCCGATAGCAATTGGCTTCTCATAGATCCGGCGCAGCCCTATGTCGCCAGTAGCTGTGGCGGTCCAACCGATTGAAACGCCAGGGGCCGTGGGTACGCGAGCGGATGCATTGCTTAGGTTTGAGGCAAGCTGGGCCTCAGCCGCGGCCGCGGCTTCCTCTGCAGTGGAAGGCTTAGCCGCTGGTGCGCTCGCGGCAGCAATTGCCGCCGGCGGGATAGCAGGAGCCACAGCGGCCGGTGCGATGGCATCTGCAACGCTGGGTCCCTGAACTCCAGTTCCGCCCGAAATCGCTCCGCCTCCCGGCAAGCTGGCTTTTGCAGCTAAGGCTGCATCTCGCCCGACGTGCATAGTCACGTCGAAAGATCGGGCGTAGAAGACCTCGGAAATGACCGTCACTTCGATAGGGGCACCCGCGGTCCGTCCGGCGGCTCTCTGTAGCCGAGCTAGCGTGACAGCAGCAGTCGAAGACGTCTCGCCGTTGGCGGTCACAACAAGCTGATCGTCTCGGAACAGAAGCTTATCGAGCTCAATCCACGGAACGCTCGCGGACTCCGCGGCCGCGACCGTCACCGAGGCCGATTTGACGTCATTGAGCTGGCCGGCAAATCCCACGGGGATTCCTTCAACGGGCACCAAGGCTGCGGCCTCTACTCCCGTTGCCGTCGCACGAAGAAAGCCTGGGAAGGCTACTGTCTTCAGATGCTCGTCCACTCTCGCATCACAAACCCCTTGTTCACCGGGCTGCAACCGACGAGCGCGACCAAAGCCGCGGCGAGAACCGTAAGATTGCGCATTCCTACCCCCCTTATTTCTTTCCTTGTACCTGTCGCGAAATTCTGGAGTGCGATGATTACACTCGGAGTTCCTCGACTTTTGCGGATGTCTGGCACCCCTCGGTAGAGGGCGGTTGGGTCAACTTTCGCAACAATCGTCCGCTAACGCTTGCGCATCTATTCCGTTCGTCGCCTAACATTCAAGGCTGGTTGACCGCTAACTGTCAATCCATCCTGACGGATTAACGCAAACGGGGTACAGGGTGCGTCGAGGTACTGTCGGCCATCCGTAAGGTATGAAATGCGCAAGGACCGAGATCTAAGCTATTTCGCGTTTTTAGGGTAAAACAAAAAATGGTAGGATTCGTGATCTTGCCGACCCACTGGATCTCTCATGTCGACCTCCCTCCCGGTCATACAACGCACGAGTCAGCTTCTTGCGGCCGCCATCGTTCGGAACGGGCTGACGCCCGAAGCCGTGAAGGATTGGCACCCGGATCTTAATGTACCCTCGCCGCTCGGAACCGGCGGTATGACGTTCGCAGTCCGGGCGTCGTTGAGGGCAATCGAAACCTCATCCGATAGTCACGATCTACGCGAGAGCAGCGGCCCGGCCCTACTGTCGATGCCCGTAGAGGTCGCGTCGGAGTACTTCTCCGCGTGGAAGCGGCGCCATGGAGTTGGTACAGCTGTGGCAGAGGACCAGAGCGAAGTGCAAGCTCACAATCGTCCGCGGGGTTGATGATGGCCGTGACAAAAATCGATATCTCGGCATCGCTTCGTGCCGCCGCGGCGGAAACCGACCTCCGCGACCTCTGGACCCAGCTCGGCGAGGTGCTGCGCGGCCTGACCACAATCGCCGCTTCTCAGTTGGATGAGGCTCAGCGACAGTCCGTCAACAAGCTCGCCCAGATTACGAACAGCTACGGCTTGGTAGTCCTGGAAATGATCGAAGAGAACAACATGCCAATCGGTCAGCGTACGCTGCCTCAGGCACTTGTTGTGGACTTCACGAAGGTGATCCGATTCTTCGTCGAAGACACCAGGCAATCGATGAACCTGCCGCGCAGTCGTCGAGCTTAAGCAGCGGGGTTTGTCGTGGGATCAATCTCCGCAATCAAATTGCGTAGTACCGCACTGCTCCGGGATATAAAGGTTAATCATGATGTCGAATTCGAGCACTACGAGCCTTCCCGCCCGCGTTCGTGGAACTGAACATACTTTAGATCGCGTATGAATGCGCTGATATTCGACACCGAGACCACCGGGAAGAAGAGCCCTGGCCTCGTTGAGGCCGCCTGGATCCCAATGCCATATCCAGGCAGCATTGCGGAGCTCGCAACCCAACTCGTCGGCAATGCTCGTGCTCCGGGTATCGCGGCGCACCGCTTCAACCCCGGTAAAGCGATCGAGTACGGGGCCATGGCAACGCACCACATCACGAATGAGGAAGTTGCGCACTGCCCGCCAGCCTCGACCTTCCGCCTGCCGGGAACAGTCTCGTATCTTATCGGCCACAAGATCGACTACGACATCGGCGTTATTGACGCCGCGGCACCGGGGGAGGGCTACGGCGAGATCAAGGGTATCGATACCCTCGCTCTGGCGCAGCGCCTGTGGCCGGAGTGCGACAGCCACACGCAATCAGCGCTTCTCTATTTCCTCATGCCGGAGGTGGCCAAGAGCTTGTCGATGCGTGCGCATGACGCCGCCGTCGACGTCGGAATCAACCTCCGCATTGCCAACCGGATCATCCAGGAACTGCAGCGGCGCGGCGCACTTCATCCCGAGGGAGACTGGTCTTTCGACGATCTCTGGGAAATCAGTGAGATTGCCCGAGTCCCGGAGCTCATGCCGTTCGGCAAGCACCAGGGGACTCCGATTTCCGAGGTGCCTCAAAGCTATTGGGACTGGTACTTCCGCCAGCCCGACGTTGATCCGTATCTCGAACGCGCCTATCGCGAGGGCGGCCGGACTTGGCCATGGCCCAACGCGGATGATGGCCAACCGGTGGAGCGGGTTGTGAGTGTGGTGCCGACCGGAGTCCTTCAGCCTGACCTGCCCGCTCAAGGCACCGCATTTTCACGCTTTAGCTTCTCACCACGACCGCGCCAGTGAGCGGCCGACTATCCATATTCTGAAGGAGAGATCATGCAAACGACGAACGAACACGTGACGGCCCTGGTGTACATCGAATTGCAGCGGGACGACCAGGTTGCTGTTGCAATCACTGCGCGGGAAGGTCGCGGTGAACCCGTCCTGATCGATGTCTCGGAAACCGCGATCACGTGGAAGAGCGCGGACGGCGCTTTGGAACGTCTTGGTACGCCGGCCGATCCGGTTTCGAAGGAGGTGCTCGCCGCAATCGCATCCCAGGAGGGCTTGCTGGTAATGCTGGGCGATACCGACACGAATGCGCTGGTCGGAGACTTTGTCCTTACGCGCACGACGTTGGCATCGACCGCCGCCTAATTCACCACCGAGAGCGAACGATGACCACACCTGATCTGTTTGATTCGCCCGACGTTGACGTCCCGCCGCAACTGGCAAACCTCAGCCCGAGGGCGCAAGCGTTCGTGGCGCGGTTCTCGAGTACCAGCGGTGCGAAAGTGGGGCTGGGCGGCCTGACACGCCCGAGTCAGGCCATTGTGCGGGGGCCGAATGGCGACGAAAAGGACAAGCTTGTCGGCTGGCTTAAACGAGCATTGCCGGTGTTGGCCATCTCCGGGGCAACATTGGCGTTGGCGGGGATGTATGCCGCGACCTACGGGAAGCATGGTGTCTCGGGAACGAACGCGATCGAGATCCGAAGCGAACGGTTGCAGGAGCGTATGCCCGGCACCATGGAGATGATGCGCGCTGCCGCCAAACTGGTTCGGGCGAATACCGAGCCATACAAGGTGCTCATTCGCTCCCATCCCTCGCTGGAAGGGCTGTCGCCTACTGAAGTACTGGCCGGGTTTGCACAAGCCGTCAATGCTGGCGACGGCCCGACGCGCTCGCTAGCAGACGCCGACAAGGCAGTGCAGGAGATCGTGGCCGACGCGTGGAAGGAGGACTATTCCCCGGTTCTGGGGCTCGCGGCCTACTTGCGTGATCCTGGCAACTGGAAGGCGGGCGTGGCGCAACTGCGCACCGAAGGGCCGCAGGGCGTCGCCGAGGCAGTGCGAGAGCTGAACTACGGGTGGGCCTATTCGCGGTCCATCCATCAACTGCTGTCGGCGAACATGACCGCGCCGACAACGCCCAACAATGTTCAAGCACGAAAGGTCGGCGCGAACTTCGTGGATATCGCGCGATCGGCCATCGGGCTAGCGCAGTCCGTGGCAAATGCCTCCGGCAATCGTGACATGAACGCGACCGCGCGGGATCTGTCGGGCTTGGCGCGAGATGGCGTCTCGATATACCAGCAGGGCCAGGCCGTCGGCTCGGCAAACGGCACGCGCCAGGTCGATCAGCTATCCCGCATGGTGGATTCCGCGGGCCGCATTTATCAGAACGCTCAGCGAGCCCAGCAGGACCATCAGAAGCGCTACGGAGGCAGCACACTTGAAAAAGCCACTCAAGACCTCCGGCAGAACGGATACGGCCAGGGCGACAGTGGCGTGCAATACCGGGAGCGCGAGGGTGGTTGACTCGGCGTTGGTCAGGCAAGGCCGCGCCAGCAAACACTGGGCGGCCTTGCTCACCGGCGCGGCTCTCGCACTCGCCTGCACCGGTGCCATGGCGCAGAACGTCAACGAATCGGCATCGAGTATCTTCGCGGCCGCGAATAATGCGGTGAAGCAGGGAGACTACAACACCGCGTACCGCCAGTATTTGCGGCTCGCCACGAATGGATACCCGGAGGCGCAGTTTAACCTCGCGCTCATGTACCAGCGCGGGGTCGGCGTGAATCTGGATCCGGCCGAGGCGGGCTATTGGTACGAGAAGGCGGCGGCCAGCGGGATTGCCGAGGCGATGCTCAACCTCGGCACGCTGTATGACGTTGGGGGTGCGCTGGGCCCAGACTTGAACGCTGCCGCTCAGTGGTACAGCAAAGCGGCCGCCGCCGGCAACGCCCAGGCTATGTGCAATCTCGGGTTGCTCTATACCCGCAACAACAATATCCAACAGGCCAAGTACTGGTATGACCAGGCTACACAGGCTGGATATAGTCCGCCGGCCTCGTTCACGCAAGCGCTCCAGCAACTCCAAAATCAGCCGTCGAGCAACTAGGGTGATATCAATCGCCGCGCGCGCCTGGCGCGCACTTCTTCCGTGGCTCGCCGCCGGCGTCAGCGTCCTCACACCGGGGATGGCTCAAGCCGCGCCGTCGCAGACCTTTCTTAGGGATCTTGGCGTCGTTGTCGGGCAGATGCTGGCCAGCTACAGCCGGGAGGCCGCCGCTCCACTACAAGTACTCACCTTTGACACCGGCGATGCGGTCGTGCGCGGCTTCCTTCAAGCGACGACAAATCATAGCGCCGATGAGCTTCTTGCTATGCAGGCCTTTGATCAGATGAAGGTCGCGCGCGCTGTCGGAGGGGTCAGCGATAGTACTGAACTGCCGACGTGCGTGATCTTCTACGATTCGAGTCGAAGTGAATTGCTGGATGGCTATGTGCGGTCCGGGGCGTTTGACTATGTGGAAGCTCTCCATTACTTGGCTGCCCACGAGTTTGGCCATTGCATGGATTGGCATCAAAGCCGACGCAGTGGGGGCAGGGTAGGGACAGTTTTCAGCGACGCGCGAGCATCTGAGCGTATGGCCGACCTGGTCGCCTTGAGCTACTTTGCCACCAATCGAAACTGGGGGGGCGCGGTTCGAATAGTCGATCTCAACGCCAAGGTGAGTAGTGCCAAACCTGGAGACCCCCATAGTAACGTGCGCGAGCTACGCGCTGCGCTCGAGCAGCTGCAGGCCGCCGCGCAGCGTGGTGAGACGATGCCAGCGACTATGCTGGGGGTCTACCGCATGGCTGCGGATTTGCAGCGAAGAACCCAGTCAACTAACAAGGATTAGCGCCATGCCCATTGGGTTTGCCATCACATTGGCATTGTTCATGTGGTTCGGATACTTCGTTTCAACGAACGCGTCCGACCGTGACGACCAAGCTGCCGATCTCGACGTGGGCGCAGTGATCGTCAATATCCAGAACTACCGGGGGGCGCTCGTAAATTATGTGCTCACGCCGTCAGGTGCGAACCTGGTGAACTATGCCAATTTCCGAGTCTTCAGCGGGCCAGCGCAGCAGTTCATGCCTGATTCGGCGATCCAAACGCCTTGGTTCAAACGCCGTCCTGACGTCCAGGCCTACCTGCGCAATGGGGAGGTATTTCTGTTCTATACGCCTAGCGGGGTCAACTCCGCGCTCATCCCTGGTGTTCGGGCAGAACTGCAGAAAAAGATGAGCTCCCGAGGGACGGTGGGCATTGCGCAAGGGGGACAACTCATCGTCACCAGCAGCGGCGCGCCAGCGGCCGTGACCTTGCCGCCCGGGATTCCCAACGGGGCGTCGGTGATCTACATCGATGCGGCTACAAGTCTACCTCGATTCATTAGAACGGTCAGCTGCCAGCAGCGGTACGGCAACTCGCCTACTGGTATCTGGACTAATGGGCCCGTGGTGCAGGAGCAGTTCCAATACGAAGACGGTAGCATGACCAACTGGCAAGACGCGCCGGCGGGGGTTGGACCTGCCTATGCGGCCTGCTCGACAACATAGCATGGCCATTACCTATAGGGCTTGGTCGGGAACTGAACTCTCCCAATGGGCGTTCTGAATAGTCCGGCGTGAATCTTGTGCTGATAGGATTCACCCTACTTGCAGAGACGCACCGGAGATGTTGCGGCCGTACCGACATGGCATGTCTGAATTGCCCGCGCGCGCGGAAACCAATATAGCCAGGCGCAGACCCAGACCGGGGGGCAAAGGTAATATCTAAGGGTCTTCCCCCACGCGCCACCGATACGTTCGTCGCAGCGCTCGGCCGCAGACTCGTCAAGGGTCCGAACTCCGGCAGGAGATTCCGGAGGACATCATCGATGACGCTCGAGAAGTCGTTAACTCGTACCGAAAGTACGATTACCCACAATACGCAACTGAAAGCTGCCAAGTGGCGATCTTATCGCGTTGCTGACAGGCGAGATGAGCCGCTCTTGCCAAGCCCAATACGTTGCCTTTAGCGCAAGCTTTCAACAGCATCACATGCTTCGAGCAGACCCACATCGACGAGGGCAGGGAATACTTCCGGCGCGATCGGAGTGCCACGGTATTGGAGGAACGATTCGCAGGCGTGTCGCAGTTGCACGTCATAGATCGTCTCCTGCTCAAGCAGCCAGCGAACGAAATCGACCAGCTTGGGAGGGATCAGGATTTTGCGCCCGAAGGTTCCGGAATTAACGCACAGCACGAAGCCACGGTCCGTTGAATGCAGGCTGCCGGTGACTCCTCGGGGCCTGCGCCACTTGCAACCTAGCACAGCTCGCTTTGCGGCGCCCTCGTCCAGGCCGGCCACCATTGACTTAAGGAAGTCGAGAGCGCTGCCAACGTAGGCTTCGGCCGCTTCGGCATTTGCGTATATGTCCCAGAGCGCCGACCGCATCTCTACCCGGGCGGTCATGCCTTGCTTCACGACTTGGTTCCAGACCTCGTTTACCAGGTCTTGGGTATGGATGTTTCGCAGTCTGAGCGTCAGAGAGACCGATTCCTGCAGGCATGTCGTCTGGTGCCAGTGCCCTCGGGGTACGAAGAGAACGGATCCTGGGGACATGTCGATTGTGGACTCGTTGCAGCCGTGGGTCCAGAGCGCGGGAAAGTAGCTAGGCGCCTCCGCGAAGGGACGGGCATCGCGTTCGGTTGCGAGGCCCACGCCGGGGAAGTAGCTCACGTCAGGCGATTGAACGTCGACATTGGCTGCCAAACGCCAGCGCTTTACCCCCTGCAGTTGGACGACGATTACGTCGACGCTGTCGAAATGCAGCGGAAGTGCCTCTCCCCGCGGCGAAGCGACGTACACCGAAGCCACCTTGGCCGCACCCGTGCTCACGCGGACTTCGTCCAGAAAAGTGCCGAAGCCGGGATCCAGATAGAATGAGTCAAAGTCTTCAGCGGTGATAGTCGAACCTTCTGCGTAGGCCAACGCCACGGTAGCCGCATCGATTCTGTCCAGTCTCGCTCGTCCATCGGCTCCCCGTGCATAAGCGATGACGCGGTTGCCGGAGCCAGCCGCCGCTAGAACGTCGAGCGGAGGCGACTTCGTAAGAGCAAGAAGTCCCTGCAGACGAGACAGTTCACCGTGAGCGGCCATGGGCTCGCCACGGACCAGACAGTCGCGGATGCGCGCCGCATCTTCTCCTGCAAAAAGCGTTCTGATCATTGCCTCTCGCTAACCGTAGGGATGTGGCCAGGGGTTCAATGGCGTGCTGTCTTGCGTTCGCAGACGCGGCACGGAAACAGGCCGATGCCTTTCGTCGAAGTACATGGGGATCGTCCCGGGCGCCAAGATTTTGACCACCTCGATGCCGAGCTCGCGCAGCGGTTTCGATGAGCAGTCCACAGCGAATACCTCGACGCCGTTTCTTGCCAGATGCTGTACGACCGATTCGAGGCGGTGTTCATCACTGCCCGGAAGCTGCCAGTCTAATTCGCTTTCAGTGCGACGGACACTGGAGGCCGTCAGGAATGAGGTGGCCACGGTGCGTGCATCTGTCTGGTAGTAATCAAAGTGCTCGTGTGGCGACCGCAGAGAGCGCGAGTCCTCCCCGAATTGCACAGTTGGAGCAGGCATTTCCCCGCTCTCGAAATAGTCGCGCATCACCATGACGAACTCGCGGCAGAGCTTGCTTAGCGCTTCGTCGAGCGTCGCGCCGCTTGCAGCATTCAACATGAAGACCGCCGGGTTGTGATCATCCTCGAAGATTCCGAGCAACACCGGTATGCCAAGTCCGGCGTCGCCATCCAAGAGAGTAATCCGGAATCCCAAGCGCCGCAGGCTCGCAGCAAGGGGGACGCGCGCAATCACTTTGTCTGTGTCCGCGATGATCGCTGGCGAGCGGCGGGTGAGCCAGCAATACAAAAGACTGTCCCTCTCGACTATTTCAATAATGCCGTTCAGGGCGGCATCTGCAAATGAACTGTGAGATGCAGCGCCATTGCTCGTCGTTGTTACGCTGCACAGTGGCACGAAAGATTCTGCCCCATCACTCAAGCGCGTTGCGACCACCCAATCAAGCCCAGTGTCATCGTCGAAGCTTCCGGAGTTCTGGAGAACCTCCGGGCTCAGTGACGGTGCTTTGATGCTCCTGCGCGGAACAGACTCCAGCGCGCAGGATGGTGGACGGTAGATAGTGAAGATGCGTTCTAGTGCCTCCATCATGGCGACGGTGATGGCGCTCAGTTGCGAGTCCTGGGCCGATTCCCCGCGGGCTTGGGTTCCCTTTTCGGTGAGGGGTGACGACAGACAGGTGCCGAAGTGCAAGCCCGCGGCCGCACACTCGCCGCTGGACACGCCGCGCCGGCCCCAGAGTGAATGTACAGACAACCGCATCGCGGACGCGTGCGCCGACCAGAGCAAGCCATGGTCCATGTGCAGAAGTGCTTGCAGGTTCGCGTAAAGGTGCGAGAGCGGCGGCTTGATGAATGCTTTGCGCTCCTGGCTGCTCTCAATTAGGCCATGTGCGGCCAAGGTCATACGTATCGCGTCTCTCTCCCTCCCGAGCAGGGCAATGGTGCGCAACGCGTCTTCAATCTGCAGTCCTTGTCCCAAAGCCCTTGCGAGTTCAACCGACAGGTGTGGGCTGTCCAATTCGAGAGCGACTTCGATTCCACGCCCCCGCAGTCGGAGTTCGCAGCCTTGAACGAGCGTTTCGACCCAAGGCGCCAGTCGCCACATGACGCATCACCTTCAGTGAATGGCGGTGCCGATAGACAGTACGTCGTCCAGCGCATACGCACAATGAAACCATGCCGGGGGAATTAGCAGCGCTTCGCCCGGTGCCAGCGTGATCTCGAGTGGCTCGGCTTTCGAGAACAGGGGAAATCTGGCGTGGTCTGGTTCATCTGGGTCGACCCAGCACTGCTGAAGGCTCCCGTGGGCTCGCCGTGCATAGACGAACAAATGCTGGTCAGGTCTGTACAGGAGCAGCTTCTTCCGGCCGATGACTTGGACGAGAAATGCCGACGAAACTTCGCGGTGGAGCCCTGTTACCAGGCGCGAGCTTCGGCTTCCCATCCAGAGCTGAGGGATGCCCCATCGCCCGCGCCCATAGAAGTCCCCCTGCACTTTAGCTGCAAGACCGTCGGGTGCCTTGCAGCCGTGCGTGTAAACGGCCTCGCCAGCTGAAATGCGTGCAATCACCGCGCCAAGGCTCACTCCGATGTCGAGCATGCAATGACCATACGAGGTTGCGAGTGTTTCAAGGTTCCAGTGTGCAAGGGCCGGCCACCACTTGGCAACGAGCGGGCGTCCCGCCTGGATGCAATCGCGCACCACAGCTTCGCTCGGCGGCCCCAAATCCTCGCGCATGAAGCAGGTCTGCGCCTTTGCCTTTTCCGCTGCCTCCGTGAAGACGCGCTTCGTGTGGCTGCTAGGGCGGGTACATGCGCTGACAAGGGCCACAACGAACGCCCAGTCGCCGCGCAACTGCAAGCGGCTGCGCACGCTCTCATCCCGCAGCTCGAGCCGACCGCTGCTGAACGCGCGGGCAAGCTCCGCATCGAGGGAGACAAGGCTGCTTGCTTTCGGGCTGCTGCCGACGCCGGTCTTGGCTTCGCCATGGCTAACGCTCAGGAACGCTTCGCAGACGCGATCGGACCCGACCACGCGCATCTGCAGGATGCCTTCCGGGGACAGGCCCAGCTCCAAGCCGCCTCGTACTGCATTTGCCACAGCCTCGACAATTTCTTCAGCAAGCATTGATCACCCAGTCCCACTCGGTATCCCTCACGATGATGGTGCTGACCGAAACCACCGGATCGAGCGCATAGACACAATGGAACCAGCCGATTGGAAGATGCAGGATCTCCCCTGGATGCAAGACGATTTCCAACGGGGTTGCGTCCGCGAAGCGAGGAAATCGTTCAAGGTCCGGGTAAGAGACATCGACCCAACAGGGCTGGTAGTACTTGTCATGCGCGCGGCGCGGATACAACTGCTTGGCTGCGTGCGGCGGATAGACAAGCAGCTTCTTGCGTCCCAGCACTTGCGCTAGGAGAACCGGCCGAGCATCGCGATGAAGCGGCGTTACCGGATCGTTGCTGGCGGAACCGATCCACAATTGCATAGGCGCAAGCTCTCGCTCTTCCAGGAACGGGAATCGGAATTCGTTGCGCATCCCATCCGGCACTGCGCACCCACATGAATAGACAACGTCGCCGCGCAGCATCCTGTCGACGAGATGTTCGAGCCTTTCTCCACCGTCCGGCCCCGGGCGAAACGGAAGATGACCGTATCGGTCGCGCAAGTCCCCGAGAGTCCACTCAATGGCATTCCAGCCGAGCGCGCCGGAAATCACGCACGGCACCCGCTCCGCAAGGACCCTCGCGAACCGTTCGCGGCTGATTCCAGTTGCACGCGCCAATTCGACTTTGCGTGACTGCGAATGAGACTCGGCGCGCGCAAAATCTTCGATTGTTCGGGTGTCGGGTCTGCTGCACGCTGTCACCAGTTCGTGCATGAAGGCTAAGTCGCCTTTCAACCCCAACAAGGCTGTTACTTGCGGGTCCCTCAGGCTCAATGCGCCCCGGCGGAGTCTTTCCAGGTCGCCGTTTCGGACGACCATCTGAGCAGTGCGGTTGGGGTGAACCCCCGGGCCATAGCGCACCTTGCCATCTATCACGCTGAGGTACCAGGCCTCAACTTCAGTTTCGGGCGATTGCGTGAGAAGTAGCTGGAGGATCCCCTCGCGGCTAAGCCCTGGGTCGATCCCCTCAGCGACAGAGCGTGCTAGTAGATCGAGCTCGACCGCCACCGTCTAACGCTCGGGGTCCCAGAGACACAGCGCGACGCGCGCCCTTGCCAAGTCGTCTGCGGTAATGTCCGGCAGCTCCTTCAGCTTGTCCATGACCTGTCCAGGTGTGTGGACCGCGGGGTCGTACCCGCACAGTGCGCTTCGCACCTTCTTCACGTCCTCGTCGGGCACATTCGGCAGGACGCGAATCGCTCGTAAGACACCTTTGCCGTCGGTGATCTCGATGTCACTGCCACTGGCTGAAGGCTTGCTTTCCATTGCGCACTCCTGTTTTCTAGGACAGTAACAATGTCTAGCCAATCGCATCACCCCTGTCAAGGTTCAAATGCGGTCGTCAATGTCTTCTCTACCATATGAAGTCGCTGTGTGTAGCGATGACTGCGGGCTGTTCGGTAAATCATGCGGTTGCTCTTGCCCCTGTATTCCCGCCCCGGCCTATTCGCAACGAAGCGTCTGGTCAACCCCTGCAGCCTTTACCGCCTGACTCCCGAGGCGAACGCATTTCAGTGAAGAATGGCGGAATGCACCTAGTTGAAGTGCTCGAAGGCGGCTGGCAGCGCGCCAGTGCATTCTGCGCATCACGCAAGTCCATGCGCGCCACATTTGGGCAGACCGCTATCGCAATTGCGCCCCGATGGCCTCCAGAAAGTCGAACAGCTCGGTCGAACCCGTCCAGAAGCGGTCGGGGCCACGCGGCGGCGGATCGCGTTCGCTGTCCGGCAGCTGTCGCAGCGGCCCTCCTATGTCGGGATTACTTCGGCGATCCAGAAGTCAAGGCCTGCAGGTTGTCCCAGTTCCGTGATTAGGCGACGCTGGCTAGCTTGGACCTTGTCGCCTGGGGCCTTGATTTCGACAAAGCGGATCTCGTTCCCGCGCCAAATCGTCAGGTCTGGCCAGCCGCGCCGATACTCGTACGGGTTGGTGGCAAAGATACTAGCAATTCGGTGCAAAAGCCCTACTCCGGCAAGAGCAAACAGTTCGTCGAACATCCACGCCTCGAGGCCGGGGAACAAATCGAGCATTGAGGTCGTTCTGCTGCTAAGCACCATCCCGTCCTCCTCGACGACGGCCGGCGTCGTCGATGTGAGGACTGAGAAATTGCGCTTGATCCGCTCTGCGTCAGCCTTTTCTACGGCGGCAAGAAGATCTGCAGTGTCAAAGCGGTCTTTGGCGAACGCGACGTTTTGCGAATAGATCGCCTCGACGTAGGTGGCTCGACTCCTTAGCGGCAAATCGTGAAATGAAGCCGCCTTGATGAGGTTGAGAATCAAGCCACCTTCTCCCGCGTGTCCACGCCAACCATCAGCAGCGAAGTGAGATAAGGCAGCGGCCTCAACACTGCCTACCCGCCGACTCAGTGGGCAAATCCAATCTGATTCTGAACGCTCGATCCGAAGCGCGGTGTAGCGGAATCCAGCTTTGATAGCGGTACGTTCGAGCGAAGTCGGCATTCTGTTGATTGACGAGGTGTTGTTCGGAGTGAACGAATTCGATGCCGCTCGCGATCGGCGCGGCGGATCACGAAGCATAGCGCGACACCCGCTCCAAGTAAGTCCAACTTGCGGGGTTCCCCCCTTCGATCTGTAGCCTGTCCAGTATCAAAGTACGCACTGCGCCAACTTGCGGATCGCGAAATGCGCAGGAATAGCATGAGACTGACACTTAAAGAGCTGAGACGGCTCTCGCCACAAACTGCCGATCGAGTCGAGCGAGACATCACGAAACGGGCCGGCGATCGCAACCGGCGCGTAAAGGGCTCGACGGCGCGCGGCGACTCCCTCGGAGCCGAGGGCAGCTACCTCGAGGCCGTATTCGAGCAACAGCTGCGCGCGACCTTTGGCCGTGAGCCTCAGCCAGTCTTTCGCTGGCAGACAGAGCACCGCTTTGCTCTCCCGCGACTCTATCGGTTCGACTTCGCCTGGCCGAGCCTTCTGATCGCCGTCGAGCTCGAAGGCGGAATTTGGAATGGCGGCCGCCACACCCAGGCCCGTGGATTTATCGAAGACGCGCGCAAGTACAACCTGGCGGCTGAGATCGGTTGGACCGTGCTGCGGTATCCCGGCACGCTCGTCAACTCCGGTGAGGCGGTCGCCCAGACTGAGCAAATGCTGCGACGCGCGCTGCGCAAACTGCAAGGCGATGCCAAATCCTGAGGGTAGGGCGCTAGGTTTCTATTTTATACACACGTTATTAATTCATGATCTCCAGCGACGACAACTCCTTCATCAACGACCGGGCGACCCAGTTCATCGAGAGCCTGCTGAACGCAAAGCGGGGTTGGACGGAGAGCGGCCATGCCTTGTCGATGATCTGGATAAAGGCCATGCAGGGTATGACCTGTGCCACCCGGCCGGTCGACGCGATGCTGGCGCACGCAAAGTCGGAAGCCTCGCTCAACGCGATGGCCTTGGCGGGCGGGTTCACCGAGCGCGAGGTGCAATTGTTGAGCTTCCGGGCGAACGCAGCGCTGCTGGAAGCGCTGCGCCGCTTCGGCGATCTCTCCGCCGAGGGGACGCGCACGATGGTAAGCGTGGAAGTCGATGCCGCGTCAACCAGTCGCTACCTCGCCGCCGCCGGCGTCGAGGCGGTCGCAATGCTGCACTAACCAGACACGACGTCACGGGCACCGCAGGTGGCATAGCTGCCGCGCACTGCACCGAATAAGTACGTTCGACCACTCTTCAAAAAGGAATACCCGATGACCACGACGATGCCGAGCATGGCAGGACAACTCACGGCCGTTGATCTCTTCGCCGGCGCTGGCGGGTTCACCGAAGGCGCGCACAACGCTGGCGTGAACGTGATCTGGTGCGGCAACCATAATCCGCAAGCCGTGCAGTTCCACGAGCGCAATCATCCGGATGCCCTGCACATCTGCCAGGACCTGCACCAAGCAAACTGGACGGAGGTGCCTCGCCACGACGTCCTGCTGGCATCGCCGTGCTGTCAAGGGCATTCCCGCGCGCGCGGCAAGGACAGGCCGCACCACGACAGCCAGCGCAGCACTGCGTGGGCCGTAGTCAGTTGCGCAGAGCATCATCATGAAGACTTGGTGGTCGTCGAGAACGTGCCGGATTTCTTGAAGTGGATCCTGTATCCCGCTTGGGAAGACGCCATGCGCCGGCTTGGGTACAGCGTGTCCCCTCACATCGTGGATGCCGCTGACCACGGCGTGCCGCAGCATCGCGTAAGACTGTTCCTGGTATGCACCCGCTCCAAGCGCCCGATTCAATTGCGGTTGCCGCGGCGCGACCATGTCGGCATCGGCTCGGTCATCCAATGGGACGGTCATCCGTGGACACCGATCAATACTCCGCGGCGCAGTGCCGCAACGCTGCGCCGAATCGCCGCCGGACGTATGCGCCATGGTTCGCGTTTCGTTGCGCCGTATTACGGCAGCGGCAGCGGGGAGACGGGACGAAGTCTAGACCGACCCATTGGGACTCTAACGACGGTGGACCGCTGGGCTGTGATCGATGGCCAGCGAATGCGCATGCTGCAGATTCCGGAGGCCAAGGCGGTCATGGGCCTCAGGGAGGACTACCTTCTTCCGACAACCAAGCGCGACGCAATGCGATTGCTCGGCAATATGGTGAGCCCGGTCGTCGCGACAGACATCCTCGTGGCCGCGCGTGCGCAGGTCTAGTCAAGGGGTGATTCAGCGTAGCGAATAGAACCCGAGACTTGCGGGGTACCCCACCTGATTTTGCATGATGTTCTTCATCTCAAATCAGAAGGGGAAGCAAGTGAAGGTCGCAATGGACGTAATGGCAGCGTTGGACGGGGCCACGATCGAGGGCAACGCACTGAAGCTTACGCAGCAGCTTGAACCATCGCTCTACAAGCGGGTGAACAAGGTTCTAGACGCTGCTGGTGGGAAGTGGAACCGCAAAGCACAAGCCCACTTGTTCGATTGTGACGCGGCGGGAGCAGTCGATCAGATCCTTCTCACCGGCGAAATCGTCGTGCCGCAGGACTTCGGCTTCTTCCCGACGCCGCCGACGGTCGTAGGTCGTCTCCTCGACGTTGCTCAGCTCAAACCCGGCATGACCATGTTGGAGCCTGAAGCAGGCACCGGAAACATTGCCAAACCGGCCGCTGAGATTTGCACCGTCGACTGCGTAGAACTGCTGGAGTCGAATGTGAAGGCACTTCGCGAGGCCGGGTTCGCTCGGTCCGTATGGCACGGCGATTTCCTCGAGATGCCGTCGGAGCCTCGATACGATCGAATCGTCATGAATCCGCCGTTTGAGAAGCAGGCGGACATTCGACACGTCAATCACGCACTGGGTTTTCTTGCCCCTCGCGGTCGCCTCGTGTCCGTGATGTCCGCCGGCGTGACCTTCCGATCCAACCGCGTTGCAGAAGACTTCCGCGACCTGGTCAACGCCCGCCTAGGATCGATCGAAGTGCTCGGGGAAGGCTCGTTTAAGTCGTCTGGGACTATGGTCAACACGGTTATCGCCACGATCCCCGCGATCGCCTGACGTGCGAGCGTCGCGACAGAGCGCGGGGCGTCCAACATTGCGGACTGCATATCAAATTTGCGTCATTCCCGCGTCGCTCTGTAGCCTGACCTCATCAGATCCTTAACGAGGAAGCACAGTGCGCAGTGAGACGCCAAATTCAGGTTCATCGACATCGGGTCCATGCTATCGCGTGAGCCCGGGCCTCAATCGTCAGCCGGCCGGCCACGACGGCAAAGGCTGGAACCGCCTAGCCATCATCTCGATGGAGCCGATCGAGAGGTGTCTGCTGCGCCCAAAATACCGGCAAGCGGCCCTAGACACGCTTCGTGGCATGGGCCGCTTTGGGGAACCGACCGCCTACTACGCCTGCACCTCTGCCGGCTCGTGCCAGGACTGCAGCCTGATGCAGCAGCCGCGCGAGCCTTGGATCGACTCTTGGGAGATTGAGGAGGCTGGAGACGGCACGTTGTTTATCCATCAAATCGGCACAACCAGCGCGCCCGCATACACCTTCAGTGGTTGGTCAGCGCTGCTGAATGGCGTCGCTGCGCCGATGCTTCGTCGACATATCGAAGATGGGCGCACTACTTGGAGGGCTGCATGAAGCAACGTCATTTGCGAGCGGTCAAGCGCGGCAGCGCAGGCTCGATTCAGTTAGAGATTGTGGGCCTGCTTCGAGAAGCGGCACGCCACCGACCAGTCTCGGAGGTGTGGTCCGATTTCGTGGCCTTGGGGGCCATCACATTCGCCCAGATCGACCGACGGGGCCACGCGGTGCGCGAAGCTGAATATCTGCGGATCGTCGGGCGTTACACGCGGGAGGAGTTCAAGGCCCTGGTTGGCGCCTTCTCGCGGTTGCCGTTAGCTTTCGAGGCGCACGTCGGACCCGGTGGAGTACCGATCCACTTCGCTGATGTACTAGGCGAGATCTATATGGCCCTCGACCTCGGAAACAACGCCATGGGCCAGTACTTCACGCCCACCGAAGTCAGCATGCTCGTCGCCGCGCTGACGTTTGACCGAGAATCCATGGAGGCGCATATCGCGGACCACGGCTTCATTTCCATTCACGAGCCAGCCATGGGTGGGGGAGCAATGTTGATCCAGGCGGCTGCGGTGATGGCTGAAGCAGGTTTGAATTACCAACGACAGATGGTTGCCGTAGGGGTGGACTTGAGTCCGACTGCCGTCCATATGGCCTATATCCAAATGGCCCTGCTCCACATCCCTGCGGTGCTGATCTGCGGCAACAGCCTGACCCTTGAAACATTCTCCACTTGGTACACGCCGGCCTACATCATGGACGGCTGGGCGCGGCGCTTCCCGGTGTCTGCAAAGGAGCCGATGCGCGAGCTACCAGGACCGTCATTCTCGGATCGCAACGCCGTCAAAGCCGCGTGAATATATTTCGAAGTACAATTTATATCCACACTAAATTAATGATCTGATGCTGACCGTCAAGATGAAGAGCGTACTCGCGGCCGTCATGCTGGCCGCGCCTCTGGCAGCGTGGGGCGCCGCTACCAACTGTCCCGATAACTACGCCTCGGGGTTTGGGCCCGAGATCTTGCACGACAAGCTGGCCAAAGATACGGTCGAGCTCTGCTCCGCTCAGTTTGGCGTGCGCTATTCCAGCCTCACTCGCACCCCGCTCTGGTCCGCCGAAAACCTGAGCCCAGGTCGATTCTCCCTGCCGCGGGATTTTCCGCGCTACGACGTCTTCTACGAGGAAAAGCGGATTCCGTCAGGTTGGCGGGCGACCCTTGAAGACTATAAGGGCAGTGGCCTTGATCGTGGCCACCTAACGCCCAGCGCGGACGCTAGCAATCCTCACTCCGATTTCGAAACGTTCGCTCTCTCCAATATCGTGCCGCAGAGCGCGGACGGCAATCGAAATGCGTGGGCGGCGATCGAGAAGGCGGTGCGCGCTCTTGCCCGTCACCGACAGGTCTTCGTGATCACAGGGCCACTGTTCATTGCGGAGGAGGGTAAGCCAATCCGCTGGCTAAAGCGGCGCGTCGCTGTCCCGTCCCACATCTACAAGGTTGTCTACGATCCAGCGTCGAATGCCGGCGGAGCTTACGTGCTGGAGAACGAGGACTTCAAACGTCCGCGTGAGGTGTCGATCCTAGAACTCGAGCAGCTCGCGCGTATTCGCTTTTTCCCGGATGCCGCATCCATCCGACCGATGAAGTTGCCGCGTCCCCGGTGGGACTGACATCGGACCACGAACAGATGCCCGGGGTCTCCCAACGCCGGCATTACGACGTTTCGCCGCTCGCTTGAAAGCTCTTCCTAAAGAGCTTTCAAGCGAGAGCGCCATATGTGCGAAAAGTGGGCCTGTAGATCTCGCCCAGCCAATGCGTGCGCGCATAGGGAGTCACGGCGGCCGCGGGGGCAACGCCGGGGGCCTGGGCGCTCTCGATCCTTTACCCGACACCTCAGTGTGTCCCGCACCGGCCGGCAGCCGTCGAACGGATCAGCGCCATGAGTGATCGCAAGACGCAACTCGAAGTTTTCCCGGTGGCCACGGCTATTCGAGTTTCCATGTGCTCGATCGACTGCCCGAACTGCGATAGTCCGCAGGAAGGTTGGCTCAAGGATCCGCGAGGCGGCGAGCATATGTGTGATGGCTGCGGGACTACGTATCGCGTCCCGGAGGACGTTCGATTAGTCTTCTAAGCCTTTAGAAGATACGGCGGCGCCCAACTGGGGTGTTTCGACATAGCCCCCTTTGTTTTCTGCAAACAGCTGCGCATCGAGGAAAATGTGATGCAACTAACGGCCAACATGAAGCAAAACCTTACTTCCCCTGCTTGCAAGCCCGGGGGGCGATGCCACCGCATTCTGCGAGATAATTGACAACTCCCTCCCATCACGGCTGCCATGAGAGAAACGACCAAGGTCGACTATGGAAAATCCCGCCAAGGCCTTACACGCGCGGGCATTCTTGCCCATCTGGCGAGCGGGATCGTGCTGTGGCGTAGCGGTGTTGGCACTCAGAACGACTGTCAGCTGGGTTTGAACTTCTTTTTGCGCAACTACCATCGTCGAATGTTGGAGGAGGGCCTGTACGGCGAAATCCCATCAACGCCTGCCGCCCGCCAAGCTATGCGGGATGGCGGCGCCGTCCACCTCGAGCACGCTATCCCGATCGCCAGCATCATGTGGGCGCTCTTGAACCAGGTAACGTCGACGATCCTGGCTGATGCTGTTGAGCAGGCACGGAAAGTCGTAGAGTCGACCACGTTCGTGGCGCACGTATCGGCACTTGAGCACCGAGGTCTAAACAGGCAATTCGCCTGCAGTATGCCGGCGCCCCAAGTTGAGTACCCCTGGAGCGATGTTTGGGCCCGCTACACGGCGGCCGGCGTGCCAATCCCTGAAATCGTCACTGCCTCAGGCTAGGCCACGGTACTCGCGGCAGTTTGCTCGACCACGGCCGCCTGGCCATCCTTCCACGCGACATATCCACGATGCAGCCGATAGGGCGATGCCTCATCAACAAAGCCTAGCGCGCCGGCGACCTCCTCAAGCGAGTCCCCACGGTCGAACCGTATCGCGGCGTAGGTATTCCGAAGCGTCTGCGGCGAAAGACGGCTAGCCCTGCCGTCAGCAATGCCCAACGCCTCGAGCTGCGCGGTCACGCGTCGGAACATCGACGCAGCGTGCATAGCACGGCCGGCCAGATCACTCGTAAAGAGCCAGTCACCGGGTATGCTTACGCGCACGAGCAATCGAGCCCAAGCACGCACGGCGGGCCGGGCGACTTCGAGAAGCTCAACCCGGGTTTGATAGACGCGCTTTCCCATCTTCTGCGGTACAACTATGGTCTGCGCCGAACCCGATACAGCATCTCGCTTGAGTACCTTGGCCTGAGCGACCTTAATGCCCGCGCCATAGAAGAGGGCGAGCAACGCCATGTCACGATAGAGACGCCATTCGGGCCCATTGACCGCAATGTTCCGGGGAAGAGCCGGCACGTTCGTCAGACACTGCTCGATGGCGATCCGCTCGCTCTCGGCTAGGAACGTCGTTGGCGCGTTCTCTCCGTCCGCAAGCTTCTGACGTACAGCGACGCTTGCCGGGTTGTGCATACCCGGGCGCAGCGTCGCAAGGTGCTGAAACACCCGCTCAATTAGCCGTGCGTACCGATACCGGTGATTCTTGTGCAGGGCCGACTCGTCCAAGAACGCGGCAATATGGTGTGCCTCCCAGGCAGTGATAGGGAGCTTGCGCTCGCGAGTCCAGCGCATCCACTTGTGCCACATGAAGCCGTAGACCTTCGCGCTGCTCTCGCTCACCCCGCGGCGGGCCAGCCAGTGGTCGAACGCGCGATCAGCATCCTTCTTCCACTCGGCAAAGGTACTTCCAAAGAGAGAGGCTTGCTGCGTGTCGCGAGGCTGACTGGTGGCCTTCATGGGGATACTCCGATTACCGATCTCGTCTAGAGCTTCGAATGCATTCAGAATACCCCATTAGAACGTAGAGATATGCGAAAAACCCCTTGAAAATAGGCATCGACATGGCAATATCACACGTAGTGTCGCGCGCAAGCAAATCGCCAGCGCGTTGGCACGTCAACCTGTGAGCTACTAAACGATGGCAACAAGAAAGACGACTGCTAAGGCCGCTGCGAAGCCGGCTGTTAAGCCCGCGGCCAAAAAGGCTGCAGTGAAGTCCGCTGCGAAGCCAGCACCGAAGACCGCCGCCGCGGCGCCGGTGGCCAAGCCGCTGAAGGAAACGTTCAACAAGTCGAGCCTGGCGGCTCACCTGGTTGCGCAAACCCAGCTCGAAGCCAAGACGGTGAAAGCCGTGCTGGCCCACCTCGAGAACACGATTGTCAGCGCGCTGCATAAGAAAGGCGCCGGCGAATTCACGCTGCCGGGTCTGCTGAAGGTGACTGCGATCCAAGTTCCGGCCACAAAGAAGCGCTTCGGCAAGAACCCCTTCACAGGTCAAGAGCAGTGGTTCGCGGCCAAGCCGGCCTCTGTGAAGGTCAAGGTGCGCGCCCTGAAGAAGCTCAAAGACGCTGCAGCCTGATCCTCTAAGCCGCTGTGTTGACGGGAGCGGCCAACACTGGCTGGCTCCCCGTTCCGTTGCCCGCTGAGTCCTCGATCTGATCAAGCTTCCCCTTTGAAGCGAAGCTCAAGTTTCGATAGGATTCGCCGAAAGTTGAAGGTTGAAGCGCGCGAGGAGGTTAAGTGAGCCGCAATATCCAGCACCCTAGCTATTCTAGGGTTGAGATCAATATCGCCGTTAATACCACCGTCGTATTCGCTAGGGTAGAGGCACGATCTGAGCTTGATGATCGAGTTCGAGATCTAAAGACTAGTGTCGAAGCGTTCTCAGGCTTTGTCGAGGACGGTATGCCGAGCATCGACCTAAAGAGAATGGCGAATTTTGTGAACGCCCACTTCTCCAGTCTTGCGGATGCCATCGAAAAGCAGGGAGGCCTCAATCTCGTGGAGGTGGTGGCAACGGCCGTCGAAACGGCAGCCGCAATTATCAAACACTACGGTGTGGCAAGAGAGGCTACACCAGAGTTTGGTACAGGCGCGTCTGAGCGACTGGCAAAGCGCACTCACGAACTTTTTCGCAACACTGCAGGGCGGATCATCAATGAGCGATTCATGTGGAACTTGAAGTTCTACGACTGGGCTTCTCGAAAGAGGCTCTTGAATGAACCTCGTCGCTATGAAAGGCGTTACAACAGAGAGGAACGGCCTCAAACGTTCACGGACGAAGAGCTTGGGGCCTTCTTCGGCGAGAACGAGCAAAAGGTGCTTGAGGAATTGGTTCGGATTGCGGGAAATCAGGGCGAGCTAGTTGATCCGCTGGCGGACTATAGCAATGCGACGGCCTACGAAACTTTCAGGCGGCTTCCACCATTGAGCACGCAAGAACTACACTCCAATTCTAAACATGACGAATAAAGTAGGGGCGAACATGGCATCGACATACAAGGACCTACTTGCCCAGCGGGAGCTGCTCAACCAGCAGATCGCGGAAACGCGGGCCGCTGAACTGCCTACGGTGATCGCTCAAATCCAGGAGCTGATGGAGGCGTATGGCATCAGCACAGATGATCTCAAGGGCCCGAAGCGCAGGGGACGTCCGCTAGGGTCAGGCCAAGCAAAACAGAAGACCGGAAGCTCCCTCCCACCAATGTATCAAGACCCAAAAACCGGAAAGACCTGGTCGGGACGCGGCCGCGCGCCGACATGGCTCGGCAAGAATCGGGACCGCTTCCTGATCAGCTGACCACGAGGGGCGGCCGATCGCGCTGCACTTGCGTGACTACCCGCCGTCTGTGTTTAGATATCCAGCATCGGAAAGCTGCTGGATATCATGAAGACGACTATGCACCTGAAAGGCCGGTTGGCCACGATTGCCACTGCCTTGGTACTGGCGACCACGCCTGCCTTGGCCGGCGGTTACACGAATCAGCAGATCGGCTGGCAAGTGACGCAGCCAGCAAGGTTCATGGTGACTGGCGTTTTGCGCCTAGACGGCACCAATGACACGATCAAACCCATCCACGCGATCATTGCAGCCGCCTCCGAGGCTGAAGCGCTGTCGAAGCTCATCGCGTCCGCCAAGCGCCAGTATCCGGGTTACACGCTGATTTCGACACTTGCCTCACCTGTGCCAGCTGCCGGTAAGTGCGAGATCAGCATCTAGTCGCAATGGGGATCATGCCAAACGTTTTTATCGACGGCGTAGAGTATGTTCCGCGAGCCCAAGTCCCAACGCTGACGGAGGAGCGGCTGCATGCAGCGCTAGCTGAGCTCGTGTCGATCCAGTATTTCCGTGAGAGCCATAAGGCCGTCGCGCAAGCGTGGAATGTCCTGCATGCTCTTGCGCCTGAGTTGGCGGATCTGGCGGCAACTGACCCCAAGGCAGCCTTTGAGCGAGTCCATTTACCAAGTCCGCCTGCCTAAAGTTCGAGCACGAAGTTCCTTCGCGCCATACCTGAGTAGCATCGCAACTGGACGCTACCACCGACGATAGCCCCGACCCGAGTACCGATTTTCTCTATGGACCCAATGCCGTCGGTTACGTTCAGACCGTGTGGTAGATTTGTCTTTACTGACACGCTCCAGCGCGTCGACGTGTGGTATTCCTAGGAATTTACATGGGTCAAGCTAAGTCGAAGCAACAGGATGCGTTCGCGCGCAATTTAATCGAAGAATGGGAAAGCCGCGATTGCGTCGATTTTGCTGTCGCTCTCGCACGGCGCACCGGCTGGTTGCTACATGTTGACTGGTGGTCCACATCGTCTCAGCGCCCCTCCGACGACTGCGAAGAGACTAACTTTCGCCCGCTTCGTGTATACGTGGCCGACAACGCAGATTTGATCTTCGATCCACGCGGAGTGATGTCGATTTTCGACTTCGCCGAACGGATCGTCAGAAGGCAAGCACGCGACCGCGGATTCAATAACGGTGGAGTACTGACTCGGTTCTATGCCGAGGAACGTTTCGCGGAATTGCCTTTGCGTTACCAGCCCGACGAAAAAGGGGTCACCAAGGCGCTTGCAGAAATCGAGCGTCACCCTACCTTTCTTGCGCGCATCCCCTCACGAAATCTTTCCGGGATAGCTGCGCATCATGCCGCCCGCTTCAGCTTCGGATTGTGCGCAATCTTTGCGGAGGCAATGCGCGATCATGCGGGGTTACAGCCAACTGCACTGCTCGCCAAGAGGTTCTTGCCAGGATGGCAAGGAACACAGGTGAGCGAGCGCGGCTACTTTCACAGCATCGTGCTGGACTCTGACGGAGCAGGGCAAGACGCATGGGGGAAAGCATCCCTGAGTGACATAGCATTGCGATATGGCGTCGCGGAATTTGAAACGAGCGAGGAAGAGCACCGTAGAGTAGTTCAACGGCTCAAACAGAATACGCCGGACCTGTTCGCGAAACGGTATTCCGAAGCGATCTCACTCATACGGGGGAGCGACTAGTATCTGCTCATGACGTTGCGCAAGTCATGAGCATGCGCAACGTCTGATCGAGCCTAGTCCGTGTAGCCGTGCGCCCGCGACCAGTCTCCCGCGGCGCTAGCGTCGGGCACCTGCGCCAAGACCTGATGATCTTCCCGGGGGCGCGACGGCATGCGGACGATGCTGATCGTATCCCCATCAAACATCGTCACTGGCCGAGCTCGCGCCTTTCGCCACCAAGCCAGCTTCTCGTTGGCCAGTTTGACCGCAGCGGCCATGTCGGGAGCAACGCCATACCAGGTTGACCGATCCCACGCGCCGCCATCGAGGCATCGGACCTCGAGCGAACCATCCCGCCGCGTCTGTGCATAGGGTCGATCCCACCAGGCGACAATCTCAGCCTCGTCCCGCTCGTCATTGGGAGTGCTGTCGAAATCAGGACGCAGCGGCGGGTCCAATGGCAACGTGGCAACGCTCGGCTCCACCTCTCGCACTGTTGCAGGTTGCGCACGGAGCAGGGCGTGCCAGTCCTGATAGCCGGCCGCGACTGCCAGTCGTTCCAGAGCTTCAGAATGGGAGATTTCGCCGGAGGCGGCGAGTTGCTTCGCCTTGCGTTTAATACGGGCGATGAGCGTCGCCGTTGGGGCCAAGGGCATGATGGTCTCCACGCGAGAATCGACAGCCCACTAGTCGTTCCAGCGCGAAGATCCTAAGGGAAACGCCTTCCCGTCGAAACGGATTTGCCTCGTGGGCGGCCGGCGCAGGCAATCGCCGTCACTGCGATTATGGCACAGCCAGTAGCCGCGGCGATCGCGGCGAGCCCGACGGGCATCGTGTTCGTAACCAAGGACGAGCGGGCGCCCAAATCTCGCCGCTGCCATCCCGGCCGGGCGTCATCGCTACGTCAAGGCCTTCTTCTTTGCGCTGGCCTTGTGCCTTGACGCGACGCGTCGGCCGGCTCGCGGATCTGACACATCGAGGACAACGATTTCTGTCCTCGACGTCAGATTCTCCGGCAGGTCGGAACGAAGCATCTGTTCCATCTCAGAAGCGGTGGTCGGCTTGCGTCGACCGCCCCGTGCTGTAACAGGCTTGTAGGAGCCAAACCAGAAGACGACATAGATTCCAAACCGATCCGCACCCACATCCGCCGAGTAACCCTGTAGCTGGGTAGATGCCGCCTTCCACACGTCCTTATGCCAATGGCGCTTTGCCTCGAGCGGGAGGTTCCATCCTTTGTTGGAGATGAAAAGCAGGTCGGCGCGTGTTTCCGCAGCCCGCTGCGCTTCGGGCTGTAACGGGACGTCAATACCGAAGTGTTTTAACCGCGTCCGCAGTTCTCTAGCCAGGGCGTCGCGGCAACGATTCTCTGTCTTAGGCGTCCTGGGCTTTTCGCTCCAGTAGCTGTCCCATCCATTCAGTGGGTCGCTTTGGATTCCGGCCTGAATATAGCGGAGTTGTTCAACCACCACGGCAAAGAGGTCGGCCGGGTTGACCGGTGCACCGCCCGACAGCGCGTCTTCAATCGCTGCCGGCTCCGGCGGCTCGAAAGCGCGGTCTCGGGCCTGCCGCTTTTGGTTCGCCAACGCGTGACGAAAGTCATCCCGCCAGGAGTCGCCGAGCGATGGATTTGCCGCCAGCAGTTCCAGCGCGGTCCGTGCCAGCGGATCGGCGTTGTTCTGGATAAAGTCTAGGCAGGCCCGCGCTGCGTTGCCGCCCGGATAGATGTCGCGTTCGCCGCGAGCGCAGGCCTCTAGCACCCCTTTAGCAATGAGGATACGCTGCGTAGAATAACCTTCGCTTAACCGGGTTATCAGGTTGTAGTGATCGCTCAAGTTACCGGGGCGGCCACTGAACGCAACTCCAAACCTTTCGCGGTAGGCGTTTGGGTCGTGCGCGAACGCGACGCACACCCATAGGTCCTGATTTTCCTTGCCTATCGATTCCGATTCTAGCGCTGTATGGGCTAGGGCAAGCAATTGGTTGCGTGACAGTATCGCCGCTGCCGTTTGGAGCAGCTGGCTCAGCGCATCGCAATGCATTCCTGGAAATTTGCTCAGTACCTCACACAACGCTTCGGCGGCAAACCGCCCTTGATCGGCAGCCTCGTGCAGTACCCACGAACCGGAGAGCGAGGACTTTGCTCCATGACTCAGGGCGCTCGTCCAGAACGCCGACAGCGCCGCAGATCCATCTGAGCCGGCACTCGTCAAATGATCCAGCCCCCAGCGCAACAAACGCTGGGAAGCCATGGGGTCGTTCGCGGCCCAAGCATGGCTCGATTTGATAGCCACAATGGCCGCGGACAGGGGCAAGTCCAGACTAGCACCTGCGTCCGCTGCAAGCAGTTGATCGACGCCGGCGAGCACAGACAGCTCCGCGTGATTGGTCTGCAGCGTTGCCTCGAGGCGGCCAAGTTCTTCAGCATCAAGCGCCAAGGTCGCTGCGACCTTCCGCCATCCTTTTCCCACGGCAATGGCCAGGTCATTGCCCATCAGCTCGATGACGCGATCAAATCCGGGCTCGATCGAGGTTCCCTCAAGGTCATTGCCAAATCGGTACTGAGCGGCCAAGGCCAGTAGTGCAAGAGCCGATCCGTCCTCGAGCGCCTTAGCATTGCGCCTAAACTGGCTCACAACCTTACGGACATGTCGAGCTCTCTCAGCTGCAAATTTCGCCTCATACATTTCGTGCTCGATCTCGACCGCACTCTTTGGTCGGCCGTTCTCCAACAACTCGATAGTCGCATCACGATCGGCTGTCGGGCCCTGCGCCTTGACCCATGCAAGCACCATGGGCAGGATCGCGGGATTGACGCCCTTAAGCATGGATAGGTCTACAGCCATTGCACGACACTGATCGATCCCAAGTCGGCGAGTGATACTGCTGTCCGGGTCGAGTAGCGCGAACGCGACTTCGATCGAGGGCAAGAGCCCCGTCCGGAAACAGAAAACCGACACGGGCCAGGCTCCCGAGCCGCGCTTGTCGGCCTCCGCGATGGCTGCCAGAAATTCGATCTGCCGCTGGGCATCCGCCGACAGCCACGTCTGCAAAGCCGTGCGAACGGAATCGGGGGCACTTTCCGAGGGATAGGGGCGAATGTTGGCGAGCCATCTCTCCACGCTCGTGGCATCGGGAGCTGGCGACGCCTTTAGGGCGTTTGCGAGTACTTGGTCGAGCAGCCTGCGGATCTCATGGGTCGGTCCTCTGAAATTTTGTCTCTTGAGCTCACCGTGCCAGTTGCGTTCCAGCAAGGTGGGACGATTACTGTGTTCTAGCTTGCGCGAGATCGTCCAGAGCCGGCCGGATACTGTTCCTTCCTGTGTCTGAGCATAGTCAACAAGTAGCTGTTCCAGCTCCGCATCGCTCAAGGCATCGGGCGCCAATTGGCCGGCTATGCGTATGCGGAAGAGGGTGTTGCCGTCAGACTTGGGTAAAGCCGAACAGGTGCGAAACAGCGTGAGGCGACCGGCCTCGGGGTCCACCTCGCCCGCCAGCCATGCCTCAGCCGCGCGCTGTCGTTCGTGATCGACACGTCCATCGTCCAGCGCAATGTCTAGCAGAATCGGGCGCAGCCCGGCAACGGGCGGTCCGTAGCGCAGCGCCTCGGTTACGGCAAAGAATCGATGTGTCACCCCGTCGGGATAACGAAGCTCCCGTTCAAATTCCGTCGCAAGGTCGCTGCCCGCTAAGCCGCCGACGGCTGTATCGCCGTCTTGGTTCGCCAGGAACCACGGATCGTCCTGATCCAGGCGCCGCCATAGCTCGTGCCGCTCGTCCGGAGACAATACTGCGGCGTCGCCATACACCAACACGGAGACCGGATCTTGTCGGATTAGGCGAAGCGCCTCCTCGCACAATCCCTGGCGTGACAGATGAACTGCAGTCCAAGCGTAGACGCCGCGCAGGTCGGTGGGCGGCCGCCCACCGGCGGTCATCAGCGCCAGAATTCGGCCGAGCGGGACCCGTGGCTGATTCTTTCCGCCCGACACAGCCTCGGCTAGCGCTCGACCGGCGAGAAACTCTGCGATCGTACGATGCATTGGCGCGAAGACGCCTTCGCCGTTGCGCTGGAACAGCGCGGTATCGAGCGCGAGGCCCACTTCGCGCGCGGCCAACCGCAACGTATTGGTCGCGAGATAACGAGCCCCGCCCGCCGCAGCGCTTATCGGCTGATTCCGGTGCCAAAGTCCCGCTCGATTCGACAGCAGAAGCAATGCGCATAGCTTCTCCGCGTGGGCCAAGATCTCCAACGGTGAGCGATCGCGGAGTCTCCGCTCGTCATACTCATGCGCCAGCTTCTCCGTCGCGGCGTCGAAGAGCTCGAAGCGGGACCGCGGCACGCTGATAAGGCCGGCCTTGATAAGCAGCGACAACGAGAGCGGGTTCTGCAGAAAAGCGCGGGCGGAGAGAGCCTCGGTACGGTCGCGTGTCTCGGCGGCATTTCGGCCTGTCAGTGCAGCGATGATCTCGTCGGCCTCATTCGTGTCTAGTGGCTCGAGGGTGGCGATCACGATATTGCGCCCGGCCGTCGCCCGCTGCAGCACGGTCAGGTCAGAGGCGCGCCAGTCAACGGCCCGGCAAGATAACCACCAGCGTGACGCCCTGCATTGGATCAGCTTGGCCGTGAGCTTTTCGACGGCGGAGGTACTGTCCGACCGGTATTCGTCAAGACTGTCCAGGAAGAGGGGCCGCTCGCCCGACACGGGGCTGCCATCGATGAACCACCGAACGTCGGCGAATTCTCCGCCCACCTCGGTAGACAGTTGCTCCAGCACGGTCGACTTGCCCATGCCCGGTTCGGCGAGCAACACAACGTGGGGAAAGGCGGATAACTGGCTAATGCGCTCAAGGGGCGGTCCTTCGCCAGGCTGTTGTGACAAGAGTCTGATGCGGCGGTCGAGTTTCGCAACGAGGCCGGGGCTGGTCATGAAGATCGGATTGAATGACGTGATTCCGACATTCTATTGCTATGGGCGAGGCTGTCGGCCCGGCAGCTCGACCGTTCTTGAACCCACCTTTACGCTGACGCAACATTGGTGCCGTCTGCTTGGCCTGCCAACCACGTACCGGCGGATCGCGCTGCTACTGACTCTTGTGCGGAGGCACGTTATCCCAGCCATCCTGAGCCTCGTCAGCCGCCTGGATCGAAAGTCGCGCGGCTTGAGCTGAACCCGGCTTAATGTGGAGTCGAAAAACCGCGATATTTTGCGTGCCCACAAACACATTGTTGAGTGCATCCGAATATTTTTTCTTGTCGACCACAAGCTCGTTTTTAGTCAGGTCCAAGACCGAAAGAGGGCTAGCAAGGTAATCCGGCAGTCGGATCATTTCATCGAACCACATTGCGTCTTCCGGCCTTTGGGTTGGATCAGGGATAGCATTGCCAAACTCGACGCCCGCTATAGAAATACCTAATTTCTCCGCCATCCCCGCAACATTGTAATTCAAGAAATCCCAAGCGACACCATCGCAGTACTCTGTTATTTTATCGCGATCCGGAAACCAACCTATCAGCTCTGACTTGCGTTCTCTCAACAGCGCAAGCGTTATAAATGAATAAAAAATGGAAAAAAGGCATATTTGAGAAGCAAGACTTGTGCTGAAATTCTTTTTAAGAGATTCTTGTCTAAGCTTATACGCCCTCGTCAAGGTCTCTTGCGAGGCTTTTTTACGAATCAAAGATAGGGTTTTCTCGATTGCTTTTTTGGCGTTGCGGGGAGAGGAATTTCCATTCTCGTCTTGAAAATATTTATATTTCCTATCAAGTACAAAACAAAAATGATAGTACTCGTCGGATCTCAGTATTGAGGTAGCTGCTTCGGTAAGGTCGCGCGAACTTTTCCAATCGCTCGGCAGGGAGCTCGCAATTTTTCTTTGGATGCTTTCCGGTGCAGCATCATGCGGCAGCACCGAAAATGCAAATATAGTGTTAGGGCGCTTCGCGTCGATGCAAAAATCGGCTGCAATCATCCATTTCGAAACGTGCTTTTTCCCGGCCAAAAACCCCTGAAAGTCCTTTAGGAGCCCTTGATCAAACGTATCAAATATGCAATTCAGTATGTCGAGCGGATGAAACATGAGGATAGTGGAAAATTAGTGCGCAACTGAAGGCTAAGCCTTTCGTAGTCATAAACATGGCCGGCACGCCCGCTGCAGATCGACACTCGCTTTCGGTTACAGCGGGACAGAAGCAACGTTATGGGGCCGGAAGCCGCCCCTCACTGAAGCTAACGAACTCGCCCGCGCAAATAATAGCCTGCCAGGCCTGGCCAAGAGCCACCCGCGTACACGTGGTCGTCACGTGATTACGTGCGAGTTAACCGGCTTGCCTAACTCAGGTTCCATGAGCCGCCTCGGTATTGGTAGGTTCTGTCGAGGATGCCCGTCAGCCAGCCCTGCACCGTCGCAGTCTTGAAACCACCGAACTGCACAAGGTACCCGGCCTCGGTATCAAGCATCGCCACCGGCAGTTCGGGCAGCATGCCGGTTCCGATGCCCCCTTGCGGAAACACGTTGCCGAAGTCGCGTTTTATAAGCAGGCGCGAGGTAGCCTTGCTCAGAGTGAAAAAGGTCTCCTTGCGGAGCAGCCAATAGCAGTCGATGCCCGAAGCCGTGTACCTTTCCTGGCGACGGGTGAAGTCGCGCAGATGTTGATAGGAACGTTGCAGTTCGATCGCGATGGTGCGGCCGGGAACAGAGAAAAGCACATCGGCCTCCCACTTATCGCCCAGCGTTGATTTTCCGGAAGCCTCCTCGCTGCCCGCTATACCCATATCTTCCAGAGCGGCCAGCACTGCCGCTTTACCGGTCCTGTGCCACCTTGTCTCAAGCGCTGTGGTGCACTCGTCCGACAGGTGGGCGAAAAATGGCAGTCCGTTGATGCTCGTCTTGGGCACCGCCGGCGCCCCGCAGCAAAACATCACGAAGTCGCCAAGTTGCGACACTCGCTTCAGTTCCTCCCACTCAGCTTCCGCAAAGCTGGTCGCGTCCACCGGACGACCGTCGCGAGTCCTTACTTTTTGCGTCATATCGTTGACCTATTTCTGTCCTGCGCCTCACGAACGATCAGCCCGACTCCGTCTGGGCCCTGCACTTGGTATGCTGGGCGCCCCTCGTCATTTATGAACTCTTGCACCCAGCCCGCGTCCGCCGGCAGCTCTGGAGAGGTACCCCGTAGAGCCCCGATCAAGACAGTCGCGTCACAATAGACAGAGGCTTCAACCGGGGGGCCATTCCAACGACCGCGGAGTTCCGTGAACGGAGCGACAAACGCTTCCGTAGTACCTCCGCTCCCAGCAATTATGCGAACGCGTTCGGAGATCTCGCGCGCGATACGCGGTTGCATGTCGAGTGCCTCTGTTCGTAGCGCGTCGCCCAACAGCGCAGCTGTCTCTGGCATGCCGAGGAGCCGGCAAACGTTAATCAAGCTGGCCCGTTGGGCCGCCAGCAGCACGTCATGAGGCGCGCCCTCGATTCTCCGCGACGACCCTGACCAGTCCATGTGATCGGTGCCCAGTGGCGTGCCTTTGAACTGACCGTACGCCACCAGCGACCGAAAGCGCGCAGAGGCATTCGGCCCACCCAGTTCGGTCACTACCACACAGCCCTCTGTGGGTACCACTGGACCATAGCCGGGTAGAGACACCTGTTGATCGCGGTTGGGCCAGATCTGTCGCACCCAATGCTTCTGGGCGGCGGGCATTGTCGCACTCCGCGCGCCTTTGGCTTCCAACAAACACACCGCCAAACCGCCGGCGGATTCGTGGTCGGGCCGAAAGAACACAAAGTCTGGGCGCTTGCCGGTCTTCGGCGCCCCACAGTCCTCCCAATGCGCCCCCCAAAAATACCCTGCCTCTGTCATCTGCAGGAGCGCAAAACCCGCGCCCAAGGTGCCGGAATGGTTGGACTGGTTGAAGTCTTTAATCTGCTCGATTCCCGAACCCATGACCCAGCCCTGCCTGCTCTCGTTTGGAAGGCAAACGGTGAGCGCCGCCGTCGCCGTTGCGTGTGCCACTGCGTAACCAGTGCCACTAAGTGTCGGACCGATCTTCGTAGCCCGCACCATAGCGAGGTGTAGCAACGCCTCGCTGACCAACGCGCCGGCGCCAGGCGTAACAGATTGCCAGTGCCAAAACGGGACGGCTGAAATGAGGTCAGTCTTCTTGTGAATGGGAACACGGAGCATGAAATCTGGCTTGAGCCGGGGAGACCACGATTGTCACTTACTCGGGCTATTCGCCGCACCGGCCCGGCCAATTTGTTACGTGACAACCGCACCCTTCCTATCTGTTAAGGTACTGTTGCATTACTTGCGTGATGCTACTTAGTTTGTTTTTCAGTACATGATAACCGTACTTATCATGTACCCATAAAATAAGGTACGGGTCACCTAGCATTGCGCACACACGAGGCCATATAATGTGACGAATTCGCGCGCAATCCGCGCCGGCGCTGGGCTGGCAGGCGTCGCGGCCCCGACCGAACCCTATGAACCGCGATCCCGACACCCTTCAGCAGCTTACCCACGCCCACCTGGAAGCCGCCGCCGACGCATGGCAGGCGGGCGAGCGGGTTCCGGGGCTGTCGTCCAGCACCCCGTGGGAGGCACAGATTGCCGGGCAGTGGTATCCGAACAAGGCCATCCTGGCGCTCGCGCACCGCCTGGCGGGCTTCGGCGAGCTCACCGCCAGAACGCTGGCCGGTGCCGCCGGCCGCCAGCGGCTGGCGGCAATGGGTGTGCCACTGAGAAATGCCAGGGGGGAACCATCCTCTGATACCGGCCCAGAGTGGTCGCGGCTGGAGGCGCACGACGTGGAATCGGGCGCCGCCGAACTGTCCCGGGAATTGGAACACTGGATCTCGATGAAGCAGATCGCCCACAAGCCGCACGAGACCGGCTGGCGCGTCGGCGTCGGCGACCTGTGGTTCAGCCCCTATGGGCTCGGCATGGCGGCCTGCGCTGCGGCGGGACTGCGTTTCGACCGGGAGATGACACCCGTCGAATATGCGCAGTATCGCGCGCACCTGGAGTCGCTCGGCTTTCCGGTGAAGCGTGGCCGGACACCGACCCGCACCACACCCACTTGGGGCGCCGGCGAGTTGCGCGCCGCGGCAGCGGCGCTGGTCGGGAGGGAGCTGGAAGCCGCAAACGGCGCCGACGGCGAAAGCGAGCCGCTCCAAGTGGTCCTGGACGGCCGGGCGTACCCAGCGTCCGACCTGCTTGGTCTGCCGGCGGGCCAAACGCCCACCGCGCAAGACCGGGCCGCGATCGCCGAGGCCGGCGGCGCCCTGCGGGCCGCCCCGGACCCCCTCGATACGGCGCTGGAAGCGCTGGCCGCCCAGAGCGGGCTGCCCACGGAAGTGGCGCGTCAGGTGCGGGGGCGGATCGGGCAAGGACGGTTCCGCGACGCGCTGCTCCAGGTCCACGGCCGCTGCGTCCTGACTGGCATCGCGATCCCGGCGGTTCTGCGCGCGGCCCACATCCATCGCTGGGCTGACTGCGCCGATACGCCGACGGCCCGACACGACATTGACAACGGCCTGCTGCTGGCCGCGAACCTCGACTGCCTGTTCGAAACAGGCCTGATCGCATTCGACGATGACGGTCAGATCCTGATTTCACCCGAACTGGACGAAGCCGCGCGCGACGCGCTGGGCCTGAGACCGGACCTGCGGCTAGCGGTTGTGCCGTCGGCTGGCCAGCGCGGGTATCTCGCTAAGCACCGCGAACGCACCCGCGCCATGCGCGAGGCTTCGGCATGACGACGCCGGCGATTGCCGTCGAGGCGCCTGCGCGGCGGCGCCGTACCGTCACGCGCCGCCAGCTGCATCGCGGACATTTCGGGTTCCTGCGGGCCATCATCCAAGGACTGCACGCCCGGGCCATGTGGGAACGCTACCTGATGGAGGAGGGCGAGATCGAGGCCGACCAGGAACTACTGGGCCGCCTTGCGGAGGGCGAGAAGCCCGACGGCGAAGCCGATCCCGCTGCCCATGCATTCGCCTCGCACCCCAAGGTGCGGCGGGTCACCGCCTGGCTGCGCAGCGAGCTGGTTGCCGCCGCGACCCGGGCCCAGCGCCCCGGTACAGCCCGCCGCCTGAAACTGGAAGCGAAGGACCTCCGGAGAATCGGCCAGAAGGGGTTGGGCCTGCCATCGCTTGAGGAGTTTGTGGCGGAAACCGGCATGGACGGCTTTGGCGAGTCCGAGCAGCTGGCCGCTTACCAGGAGCGCTATGGCAATGCCCTCAATCGCGAGTCCAAGCGCGCCAGGATGATGCGCCGCCAGCTCGAGGCGATCGACTGGCTCGAAGAACGGTACGCCCAGCCCGTCCTCGCCGGCGACGCCTGCCGGGCGTGGCTCGCCGAGCCGCTCGCTGACCGCCTGGCGGCGGCCGGCGTCCTCACATTGGCGGATCTGCTCGACCGGATCGACGGGCTGGGCGTCGGCTGGGCCCGCGGCCTGCCAGCGATCGGCGCCGGCAAGGCTAGGGCTATCGAAGCCTTTCTTGCCACCCACGCCGAGACGCTGGGCCGGACCATTGGCAACCACGTGGCCGTCCCGCGCCGCAAGCGCTATGCGCACGAGATGGCCACGGTCGTCCCCCGCGGCAAGGCCAACGCCCTGGTGCCGCTCGACAAGCTGGTGCTGCCCGCTCATCTGGACGGTCGGGACGGCGCCTACCGGTTGCCGCAGGCGCGCTGCCTGATCAACGCCCACAATGACTATGAAGCCGTGCTGTCCTGGCTGCGCTCCAAGCCCGGGCTGCCGCCGGACCGGGTCTTGCGCCTGCGGGAAAAGCGTAAGGACGTCGGCACTGGACATGGCCCTTACGATTGGCTGCATTACCTGTCGAACACCCAGCGCGCCTACCGCAAGGAGGCCGAGCGCTTCCTCCTGTGGTCGATGCTAGCCCGCGGGAAGCCGCTGTCGTCCATGGACACGGACGATTGCATGGCCTACCGGGACTTCTTGGCCGACCCGCCGCCCGAATGGTGTGGCCCGCGCTCGCGGGAGCGATGGACACCGCTCTGGCGGCCCTTCGAGGGACCGCTGAATCCGCGTGCCCAGGGCTATGCGATCGGCGTGCTGGCCAACTTGTATGCGTACCTCAACGCCAAGAACTACCTGTCGGGCAATCCCTGGCAGGGCGTTCATGTGCCCACCAGCGCCAAGCCCGAACTCGACGTCGGACGCAGCCTGACCGAGGGCCAGTGGACTTTCGTCAAAGGGTGCCTCGCATGCCTCCCGGCGACATCGGCCAATCGTCGCCTTCAGGTGGCATTGCCGCTGCTGTACGCCACCGGGCTGCGCCTGTCGGAGGTGGTGGCGGCCAGCACGGACGACCTGGAATGGGTGAGTCTCGCCCAGCCCGGTTCCGGCGAGCGGGAGGAGGGCTGGTGGCTCAGCGTGATCGGTAAGGGCAACAAGCTGCGCCGGGTCCCGGTACCGGACACCACCGTGCAGGCATTGGGCGAGTACCTGCAGTCGCGTGGGTTCGCCTCTGATCCTGCCCGATGTCGCGGGGTCGCGCTGCTGGGCCATGCAACCGACCAAGCCGAAAGAGCGGGGGATTGGGCCAAAGTGGACACGGCCCCGGCCGAGGCGGGGGTCGCGGCAACCACGTTGTACCGGCAGATCAAGCGGTTTTTCCAGGCGTGCGCGGCTGAGCTGGAGGCAGTCGACGCCCGCGGCGCTGCGCGCCTCGCGGCAGCCAGTACGCACTGGATGCGTCATACCCACATTTCCCATGCGTTGGCTGCCGGCGCGCCACTCGAGACCGTCCAACAGAATGCGGGACACGCTTCACTCGATACCACTACTCGCTACGTAACTACCGAAGAGGCGCGACGTATGGCGGCAATGAAACGATTCTTTGAGGGAGATATTGCATGACCATTCTCCTAAACGAACAGCAGATTCGGTTCCTCCGGTCCATGGACGATGCCGGCGTGCAGTATCTGGTGATTGGGGGCTGGGCGTTGCGAGCCCACGGCGTCGATCGCCGAACCCATGACCTCGACGTTTGGGTGAGTCGATCGGGTGACAATCCAGAGCGGATTCTCACGGTCTTACGCGGCATGTGCGGACCAGGCGCCGACCGCTTCCTGGGGCCACTTCATGAACCCTTGAAGCGGCTGGCGATGCCTGACTCGGCAAATCCTGAGATAGACATCCTGACTTCCATCGGTGACCTGGATTTCGATGCTGTCTACGCCGCAAGCCATATGGCAACCGTTGGGACCATGCTGATCCGCGTACCCAACGCCGCAGACCTGTTGCGGACGAAACTAGTCGCAATAGCCTCGATACAGGAGCGCATCAACAGCGGTGAATGGGATGGGAACGACCTCGTCCAAGCTGAACTGCAGAAGGCAAAGGACCAGGTCGATATCGATCTCATGCAACACAAGCTCCATGACAGCACGCCAAGATGAAACGACATCAGGACGCTCGAGCAGATGCTCACGGAAAGAGACGCCAATGAAATACGAATACACCTTTATGGACATTGTTGAGGGTGAACCCGACACCGCCACCATGCTCCTTCAGATCACCACGGACGTGCCGGTGCCTCACCTGGACAAGGGCAATATGGTGCGCCCCAAGAACGGACCGGCTGCCTATATCGTTGATCGCGTGTCCATGAACCTAGACAGGCTCGGCGAAGGCGTAATTGGCATCGCCGTCTTCGTAGTTCGCTAAGCCTCCGACAACCCCGGCCCACCACCACGCGGCCTGGTGAGCGCGGCACCGACGCCTCTCTCCGGATCATGACCTTTTACTCGCTTGAACCCCCTGTCCTCAAGCAGCTCGCTGACAGTTCGTCTCCGATGCTGGTAACGGTTGATTCGCCAGAGTGGGCGAGGAACGCGGCGGAACAGTTAGGCTACTATTTCAAGCGCGAGCTGGGGTTCGATTTTCCTCCGATGGAAGCCGCCGAGCAAAGGGCGCATTCCAGCTTCACCCCGTACGAGATCTACCTCTTTCACGAGATCGCGTACGACTTGCTCGAGGAGGATGGTCCCGCTTCTCATCGCGTATTCGGCGCCTGTGGACTGCGACACGTCACCTTCGAGAGCGAAACCGAGCCCCGGTGGGAAATGCAATGGGTATGGCTGCACCCGTACTTCCGGCACCGCGGTCATCTTGCCAAAGTCTGGCCCTTTCTCCGTCAGCAATACGGAGACTTTCTCATCCAAAGGCCCTTGTCTCGGGACATGGAAGTATTCATTGCAAAACACGACACAACTCGCCGCCCACCTGCCTAAGCGCGCCCCTAGCGGTCTCGCCCCGTTGTCGCTTCTGCACCCGCCCACGCGCGCGTCGGCGGGTTCTTATCGTCCGCCGTCTGGCGGGGATTTCCCCTTCTAGGTTTCATGCACACAGAACGTAGGGCGCCGCTGATTTTTTGCGCCCCCCTGCGTGCCGGTAGCGGCCGCGGCCCTGATTGCGAACGTCACCGAGCAAAAAGCTATAAACCCATCGGCTACACCTCCCACGATTAATTCAATCACGGAGGGACCAATGCGCTGGCTGCTGCTGCTTTGCCTGCTGCTGTCGTCGTGCCCGGCCTACTAAGCCACCACAGCGACATCCAATGACTGCCCGCCTACGAGCGGGCTTTCTAGCCGAGCGGCACCTTTGGAGGAAAACAGTAACAGTTTGTAACTTTGCCGAGTGCCGCGACTAAGTAAGTAGGTGGAGGCCAGTTGCACACTGGTCGTCACGCGGTTGGCGCAGCTGACTAAATACGTTTCTCAACAACTTTCGCGCGGCCATACCCGGTTAGCGGCAACTCTATAAGGATTTAACATGGATTTCGAGTTCGACTTTATCGACGGCCAAGGCCGCCATATCAAGGTCTCTGAGAATAATTACTGCTTCCAAGCGTGGCACGATGGCCACCTGCTCGGTGGCCTAGAATTTTCTTACATTGAAGGGGATCCCCCCAATGGGGACGTACTGCTGCTGGTCAACGCCCACCTGGAAAAGTTACCCGGATACACCGGTTGTGGCATTGGCACCGCCATCGTCGAATGGGTGGCCGAAGCGTACGGCTGTCCGCTGGTGGTGCGCGAGCACGACGGTATCGTGCGGAACGACGGTTCGCATCTGACCGGCAGCGGGCCGGCGTTCGCCGAGGCGATGGTCGCGCGCAAGCTGATGTACCGGTACTAGGAAGGTGAGTCCGTCGGACGAGGGACCATGCATCGGGAGGAGCAGCCTAGGCTGGGGCCAAGCCTACAATTTGGACAAGGCTGCGGCCAACTCGTCCCAGAGCGCGATGACTCGATCGGCCTGACGAACGACGTTAGGAAAGCAGCCTCCTGAGGAAGAAAATCTAGGGCTGAAAATGGAGATCCATCAACCAACTGAAGCACGCAATGCTCAAACGGATCAAGCGCTGGTACGAAGGTGAGTGGATCATCGAACCGGGTGACCTAGTCGGCGATACGGCGTCAGCCATCTGGCCATCCAAGCGCCGGGAGTATCACTGGACTGCGACGACAGCGCGGTCAGCTGTTAGGGCCATCAAGAGGCGGGGCGGCTACGTTCTAATTTTCCTCAGCGGCCTCGCCTCGCTCGTGACCGTCGCCGACTACCTTTCCAAGTAGACGGCATCAGTCACTAGCCGCTTGGCCGGTCCACGGACCGGCCGGCGTCGACCGCACGCTCCTCGTCGCGCGCAATGACGACTGCGTCCCGAAGGTTTGCCCGCAGCATCTCGATGCCCCCCACATATCCGGAAAGCGCTTCCGCAGCTCGCGCCTCAATCTCCGCGGCCGAAGTGAGGCCTTCCGACACCAGCGCCCGAATATCTTCCCGATCGTTGTCGGCCAGCCGAGCGATCTTACTGACGGCGAGGTCAGTTGGCGAAAGCACGCGCACCCGAATGTGCTTTAGACCGAGGTCAACCGGGATCGAGTCTTCCTGGTAGTCCTCGTGCATCAGAGCAAATGTGGGGTTGTAGTTGGTGTCGAGGTAGATCGCTTGAGTAACGCCGTTCTCTAGCTTCACGTCCACCAGCAAATCTTGGGGCAGCATCACCCGACCCGCGAACTCGGCGTCAACATCTGTGGTCACTCTGCTGGCTGTATAGAGATGGACAGCCATTCCGCCTGCCAAGTACACGGTCAGCGGTTTTTGCAGCGATAGGCGACCTTCAAGTTGCTCCATCAGCTCCCGGAGGCCCTCGGCTAGCGCGGTGTGGGTGTAGAAGCCGTCGGACATATCAAGCGTGGCGCAGGCTCATCGTCAACATGTCCCGAAGTCGAGGAACGCTCAGCACCCAACCATTCCTAACAACGTCGCCACTCGCTACAAGGTCAGTGGGATGCTGGCTGAAATAGGATTCGCTTACAGTCAGGAGTCTATCTGCCTCTGATGGCATCCGCGGTCGAAGGACCATCGACGCGAGCCGAAAAACGTTGGCCTCACGTTGATCGGCAGCGCGCGCGAGCTCACCCCTAGCTACTGCTGCGCAGCGGCTTAGTAAGGTCTGCTCAACGTCTCTGGACGACATCGCATTGCTCCGATCAGAGGCGGCCCGATGCCGCCATCGAGGTCACTTTACCGGTTTATATTGTCAATCTCAAACACTCATGCTTGCTCGCCCCATAAGTGACCCATAAATCTCATAATATCTATTATGTTAAATATGCGACGTCCGGACTGGGTCGATGCTGTTATGCAGCCGTGCGATCGCCAGATCGGCGGGCCCTCAACGCGAATTCTTAGCGCTCGCCGGCATAGCGATTCCGTCATGCCTCAGATGCGGGGGTGCTGGGACAGCGTTTCGGCCGGTCCGAATTAGTCTGGTCTTGGTCCTTTCGGATCAAGTGCCTTTTGAATAGCCCACAGTAGACCGGCGGCGACGAGCCCTCCTAGCAGCAATCCCCCGGCCATCTTGGCTTTGCTGAAGGCATCATCCTGTGCGGAAGCTAGTTCCTCCGGCGCAAAGTCGGAAGCAGACCAATACTGCTTTTCGTCTGGCCGGGACATACAGTGCGGCTTTGCCAAAATAGAACAGTCATCATCCCCTCTGGGGCCGAGACGAGAGTCAGCGTTTGGGCCCCAGTAGGCGCGTTCCAAATAGTCAGCCATGTTGTCCTCTACAGATGTGCCTGGCGGCGATAGCCCGCAGGATGCTTGAGCGGAGCCGGGCCGCGCGCAAGTGCGATCGCAGTGAGCGTATATTTTTGCGGCCCTTGACCCATGAAGCTTGGGGCAGTTTGCGTTTTCTTTTAGAATCCTGAGCCCGGACGGGCCGGACGCCGTGCTGGTTGCAGGCAGCGGACTCATAATCCGCCTCCGCGTAGGACATCGTGGGTTCGAATCCCACCCGGCCCACCACAATCATATGGTTCCGAGCGTTCGCAATACAAGCGGGAACAGAGGGAGCCGCGGATCCAGGGCGGCGACTTGAAGCTGGACGATGCATCCGCTCTAGACTCACTGGTCGCTAAATCGCCGATTGGAAGCTCCCGCGAGTGGCACTTGCCAAGCGCCCTCCCCTTTCCCAAGTCACGCGCTTTCTGGCGGCTTGCCGCCCACGACTCGGCCTCGCCGAATGAACAGCTGCCGGCGGTAGCGGAGGGAGAGCCGCCCGGATGGAGTTCGTGGCCGTTAGTTGCAGGCAACTCATCGAACTGAGCCGCACGACAGGTCGCTCCAGTCTCAGCTCTCGTGTCAGCACCAATAGAAAAGGCCCACGCTAATCGTGGGCCCTAGCGGCTCGATCCAAAGGTGTACTACTTGGGCTCCGCTTGCTCCGATGAAAACGAATCCACAATTTCCTTCAGTTTCTCCGCCAATTCCTCTTGGCGCTCAGCTGGGATGTCGACAAGCTCAAGGCTCAGCCGGCCATCGGGGAACGTCTTCAAGTGTCCGAGGGACCCTCCCCCGTCTACTTTGAAGTCGTAGAGCTGGTTGTACCTGATGCGTCCCTTCTTGCTTGGCGTGTTGACGGCCGCCAGATCCCTGACCTGCAGTTCGAGTTGTCGGACAGTCTTCTTGCCGTCGATCACCGCGGACAAGGTCCTGTCAGCCGTCAGCTCGCCCGCCTTTTCGAAGATCAGCTTGATGAAATAGGACGCTTGCAGGCCCACTTTGCTGGCTGACTCCGCCATTCGTTCGAGAATCGACCTGGGAAGCGTGTTCAACGACAACACCTTACTCACATAGGCTTTATCGCGCCCCACCCTTTCGGCCAACGAGTTTTGATCCTCAAAGACAGAGTCGTCCAGAAGTCGGCGCCAGGCGATAGCATCATCGAAAATCGTCTGGCGTTCGTGGTCGTTGTTCGCCCTGTAGGCGGTGGAATATAGCTCTACGGGCGACTGGTCTGCTCGCAGCTCGGCGTCGATCCATGGCTCGCCGAGCGATTTCGTCGCCCGCAGCCGCCGCTCTCCATCGATAACCACATATTTTCCGGGGTACTTCGGCAGCTGCGTGACCTTGATAGCCTCAATCTGGCCATCCCGCTTCAGCGTAACCGCGAGTTCCTGGATCTTCGCCTCTGGATAGAACTCACGGGGGTTGTATGGGTTTGAGATGCAATCCGTCACTAAGATTCGCATCCGCCCGCCAGGATTCACCGCCGCGGCAACTGGAACTGCTTTACTCGTTGGCGGTACGACCGTGAGGGTGGGCGCAGCCGCAGGATGTGCCGGGGATTGTGCATCACTGTCGGCGTCTGCACGTTCCTTCTCGTCCAGCGCCGCTTGTTCGTTGGTCAGGCCCTTCAGGAGACCTGCCGCCAGCGACAGTGGCGAAGCAGGCGCTTTCTTCTTGGCGTTATTTTGCTTACTCATCTAACTCAACCTTTTTTCTTTGCTTCGGCAATGAAGGTGGACAGCTCGACCGCCAATGCCTCGATCTCGGCCTTTGCCTCCTTCAGCCCCCTCATGTAGCGCGAGCACTCGTGCACCGTGGTACCAAGAGCAAAGACTTGACGATAGATCTCGCGCTGAGCAATTTGACTCTTTAGCAGGTGGGTACCCACGTCCTGTTCTTCGAGCAGTTTGAGGATCTCGCCTCGCATCTTCGTCTTGCCGTTGACCGCGTTGAGCATTAGCGCCGAGTTCAGGCCGGGGTTGTCCCTGCGTCGAATCGCCCCTACCTCGCGAATCATTGCGAGCGTACTGAACAGATCCGCCGGAGACGGGCCAAGCGGCATAAGGCAAAAGTCAGCCACCTTTAGCACTTCCGGTGTGCGGGGGTCCTCCAGGTTGCCAGGACAATCAACGACCACCAGATCGTATTTCCGCTGGAGCTTCGTGATCTCGTTTCCGATTTTGGCACCTGCCGGTGCGAGGCTGGATACTGCTACTGCAAGGGTTTCCGCGCCACTCGTTGCCCAGCGCAGAGACGTATTTTGCGGATCGGCATCAACCAAAGCTGTTTCAACGCCGCCGAGCTGAAAAGCAGACGCAAGGTTCAGCCCCACCGTCGTTTTGCCAACCCCGCCCTTCTGGTTCGCTAGTGCAATCGTGAAAGCCCTCTTCATGAGTTCGCTCCTCAGTTCCTATCTTTTGCGGATTCTATGCATCACAAAATATAGTGGCAAGATAATTTTTCTTAACATTTGATTTGTGAGCCATCAGTGACTTTTTTGATGCGTTTAGTTGCTGTGCGGCAACAGAGCTGTTGTCACGTAACAACCTGGTCTGCGAATCTTCCCTCCTGTTTCCTTCCCCTTCCTCGCGTACGTATTGTTTGAGCGTGCCCTAACACCGCAAAGGAGTTGTCACGTAACATCCGAAGCAGCACTGCTCTATTAACCGAGCCTTCGCTGACAGAGTGAGATGCAGCGGTCGATTGGAATGTCCGACTGCGCCGACTCAAGCCGGTAAATTCCGCGTCCCGAAAATTCAGGTCCTGCTGCGTATCGCGTCCGCTTGGTTACGTGGCAAGAGAAGAACGAACAGTGAGTCAAGTTCCTAAGACCGATTGACCAGAAAGATGCGTCGTTGTTACGTGACAACCGCGAACAGTGCATTTCGTCCAAATCTCGCAAACGTTTCCCGAGGATTGCGGAGAGAGATCCCACTAGGCCGGAACCGTCGTTGTTACGTGACAACCGCGAACAGCCCATTCGGTCCTGATCTCGTAACGTTACTTCCCAAGCATTGCGGAGAGAGCTCCCACTAGGCTGAACCTTGTTGTTACGTGACAACTCGCCCCGCGGGATTTCGCGAAATCTTCCGACCCAAGGACTATGACCACCCGAAAAGAAATGTCGCATAGTAGAAGTGCCTCGTGCGGCACATAAACGCAAATGCGTCTCATTCACAGTTGTTACGTGACAACGAGATTGACGGAAGCATTTCGCCTGCAATGTCTTCTGCTCGGAAAAGGCTATCTACGGACCTCTGGCCAGATTGCGCCCTGTTCGCCAGACGGTTTCCCAGCGTCGCTCAGAATGATCACCGTGTAGCGATTGGAAAACAGAGGAGGGAGGGCGGATTGCAGTCGCTAGGCCGCTTGGCGGGCCTCAGACCAACGTTTCGCAAATTGAGCGAGTTCAGTCTTCAGTGCCTTACGGGCCATGATGATAGCTTCCTCCGGCTTCGCCTTAACCTTCGAGCGTTTGGCAGCCATCTTGAACGTTGGCTCACGATGCAGGCTGTCAATGAGCGCTAGACGCTCCTCGGCACCCAATGCGTTGAAGATTGCGATCCCATCCTCGATATCCCGCTCCAGATTGCGAGAGAACTCAATCTCCGCCGCCGGAAGGCCGGGCTCAACCACCAGCTTATCGACACTGGTACCGAACGCAGCCTCTCGCTCCATATCGCTCAGACACCAGCCTTCCTTGATCGCCCGCATTAGATAGGCACCAGGCGACTTCACCTGCCCAACCTTGATGCGATACTTGACGAGCTCGATCGCGGCACGGATACGCTCATCCGTGTTCACCTCGCGATTGCTGGTGATCTCGTTGATTTGTTTCTTACTCAGTCCAAAGGACTTCACCAAAGTGTCGTAGAGATCCTTCAGCTCGTGAGGTTGCGAGAAATCGAGTACAAGCTTTCCATCCGCGTTGTCACGAAGCTTGAACCGCAAGGCAGCGACGCGCCGGGAGCCCGGGGCTGTCTTGGTTTCATACTCGATGTAAAGGTCGGTGAGTTCATTGATCTGAGCGATGCTTTTATCGATGACATGGCGCTTAAACTGCTTGTATTCGGTAAGCGACTTCACCGTGTCAGCATTGACCCATTTCCGAACCTCTTCCACCGGAATCCAATCGGTCGTTCCCATGAACCGGAGCGAGCCAAGGCGCTCGTAAAGTATGTACGCGTACTGGCTCAGGGCCGCGGACATCCGCAAGGACAGGTACGTGTAGCGCCGAGGATCCTTCAACTGCCGGCGGATCATCTCATCGACTTTGAACACTACGCGGCCGCCAGCGATCGCCACAGAGCCTAGAAGGGGGACCGATACCCATTGTGGATCGCCGCCGGCCTCGTCTCCAACAACGACTTGAACGGAGGAGCTCTGACACTCCCGCAGAGCCTTTTTCAGGTGCGCAACGTTGTTCGAGTTTTCAAACTTGGCCAGCCACTTGAAGTAGCCGAACTCAATGTCATAGTGGGGGAGGTCAGGGTTCTCAGATACGGTGAGCCAGAGTGCGTTGATTGCACGTCTGGCCAGAAGCGACATTGGAGAAACGTCAATTAGTACATTGGTCTTTCGGTATCCGATCTCACGCGACGACTCCGTAATCGCAGTATTGGGCCCCAGTTCCTCGCGGACCGCGTTGAAGATATCGAAGCCGAGTTGCTCCTGGAAATTCTTCGGGACGTTTGACATGGAGAAGGCGCCCAATGCACTAAGTGACGGACGGTAATATCTCCGTAATGGTGTAATGAGTCAAGTATACGATTGCACCTTTGCGCAATGCTGTTGTCCTCGCGCACCAATAGATGACACTATGCCCACCAGCCAATAGCACCATCGTCGCACCCCGATACCTCGAATCCCAAGCCGGTCGAGGTTTTCCGGCTAGGCAGGAGGGCAAAGCCAACGGTTAACACCTTCCACCAATCACTTGCACCTTGGCACCAACCAATTACACCTTCCCAGCCCAATGAGTAGCACCTTTGCGGCCCAATGCGGCGCACCTTTAGCCCAAAAGACTTCACCTTGACACCAATAGTTAACACTTTGCTCGATGTAAACCTCTGATTTTCCGAGGGAAAAAGGCTCTCGTATACGTTAGTTGGTTTACGTAAACTAAGCTGCTAGCTATCCGCAAATATTTGCGGAACGTCAAAACCCTGGGTACTTATCCACAGTATCGGCTCTGACCGACCGACGCCCCTTGCCTTTACTAGGTACAGCCGGCGCCTGCATCGCAACCAAAACTAAACAACGCTCGCCGTCACGACAAGCTCAAGGTGTAATCGATTGGGCCGCAGACCAAGGGATCGCAGCATCGCGTACTTGATCGAGCCAATCCGCCAAGGAAGTGCCCCGAACTTCCCGTCGCCCCTTGGTGCAACGCTACGCTTCTCAAAGCAAAGTGCAATCATTTGGGCCGCAACAATGCAAGGTGGCATGCCTTGGGCCGCAAACTTCAAAAGCCGCGGTATCTCCGATCAGCCTCGGTCAATAGAGCTAAGGTGTCACGTATTGGGCCGCGAGACACTAAAGGTGCAATCCGCTGGGCCGCAGCGGTCTTGGCTAGGTGTCATGCGTTGGGCCGCAAAACGGTAATGGTGCTAATTGTTGGGCCGCAAACGGGAATGTATGGTGCAATCCGTTGGGCCGCAAAGCTCTATGGTGCATCGAGTTGGGCCGCAAACGCGCAGGTAAGGTGTAATCCGTTGGGCCGCAGTACCCTCCTGGACGAAAAAACTAGGCTATGTACTTGGGGAAAGGTGCAATGGATTGGGCCGCAAGCCTGGGACACATCACTAGACGGAAGTGCGCGCCTCCAAAATGTGCTGAAAAGTACTCCTATTAGGTTGATGAAAAGGCCGAAACTAAAGTGTGTAATCGCTTCAGAACGGGTTTGCGCAAGGAGAACACCAAACCGTTGCACCTTCTGCGGAGGTTTGCGGCCCAATCCATTGCACCTTTAGCGCGCCCAAGCGCGCTGTAGTGCATTTGATCGCGTGCAGGCGCGCTCGCGCGCGGCCAAGCGCCTTGATGCGCGTACAACGACAGATCACGTAGCGCGCTCAAGCGCGTCATGGCGCGCTCAGGAGTGTCGGAACCAGAAGAATTCTCCACGGAGAGTGGGAGCGGCGGCTCGTGACGAAAAAAAAGCCTGGAGCTAACCCCAGGCTTATGTTGGTTCGTGAGAGCGCGTTTAATGAATCGACGGCCGGGAGAGCGACTGGCGCTCAACCTGTGGTGCCAGCGCCGGCAGTTCCAGCCCCGGATTTCTTGTACGCAAGTCGGCGACGACGTCAGCTGGAACGTGATCGCCCCGCTCATACGCAGCAACCACGAGGTCACTGTGCACGATCGACCGAACCGAGTGGGGCGTCAGGCGAGGGTTATCAGCATGAAAGAAGATCATCGCCTTGCCACCTGGTATCTGAAAGGTACGCGAGTCACAGTCCAGCGCACGATCCAGCAGTTGCGTGACCGAGGATGCGATCCATTCCTGGCGCGGCGCGAGCTCAAGCCCTGCTCGTCCGACAGACGCCCGATCGTATATGCGCCCAAGCTCGGCGCGGAGAGCGCCGAGGCCTTGAGCCCCCGCAGGCGCACGAGGACCCTCAACGACCTGCATCCGCGATTCCTTTACTCCACTGCCTCTGGTGACCGGAATGGCAAGGGACGAGAGCTCGAAGTCCTCAAGCGGCATACACCACGCGTCGATGTCGGCCAATCGCGCCGCGCGCGCCGCGCGCAAGGCCTTGTTGCTTTCGACGTCGGCTGCAACCACTTTGCCTTCTTGGTCGAGGAGCCTGTACTCGACCATGTAACCGCGGCGGACCTGCTGCCAGACGAGATCCTTCAATAGCGGGTCTGTTTCTCGAGCGACATTGCTTGCGTGCTGCATGAACCTGACGATCGGCGCGGCCCCGAACGTATTGAGCATCATCCGCTGCGCGGACTGACGCCGCATCGGAGCCTCTGCTCCTGGTGGCACTTCGTACGGCTCTAGGTCGGGCTTAGGAGCAAGACCACGGCCGGTTCGCCAAGCATCCGTGAGGGCGACAGCCAGCGCCTTTAGCACATCGCGATTCAGCAAGCCACTCTTCGCAATGCTTAAAGGCTCGGCTGCGGATGCCCGAGAGACGTAAAGCGATGTTTCATCGTCATTAACTGTGGCGAAACACTGACCGGTCCAGTCAGCGGGCAGGTGGATCTCTTCGAGATGGAGGTTTTTTGTCATTCGTGGAAAGTCACGCTGCAGCCTGCAACGCCTCAACTTCTTGTTGTTGTTGTTGTTGTTGTTGTGCACTCTGAACCAGCTTCTCGCCTCCCAGTGCTCCAATGAGGGAGGCCACCAGCTTGCTAAGCTCGCCGGACATCAGCACAAAATCGGAATTGAATCTCGACTCTGCGTCGTCACTGTCGTCCTTGGCTTCGTCTCTGATAACGTCGAGAGCCTTGATCTTCTTCAGGCCCAGCTTACTTGTGAGCACGAAGGAAACGCGGTCTTCCCATGTCATTGCCAACTGGGTGCAGCGTTTGCCGTCGGCCAAATGGTGGCCTAAATCTGCCACCTCGAGCCTGTGGTTGGCGAACTTGACTGTGGACTTTCCCTCTCGTGAATCTTTGAGCTCTGCGTCCTGGTCAACCGTGAAGCCGGCAGGTGCTTCGTCGCTCGCGAGCCAATCGGTCATAGCGGCAGCTGGCGATAAGTTGCAGTGCAACGGAGTAGCCTCGAGTCGATCAATCGAACCGAACAGGGCTCCGACGATTGTTTCGACCTTCGGGCCATGTGCGTCGATGACGATCAAGCTGTTGATCGAATCGATCCATACCGTTGTCTTGCTGCGCGTTGCAAAGGCTTTTGGTAGGAGCTCCCGGGTGATTTCTTCCTTCAGCTCCTTCATTTGCTTGCGACCTACCTTGTATCCCTGGCGAGCTTGAACGTCCGCTGCTCGGGCAGCCAAGGCGTCCTTCACCACCGCGCCTGGTAACACTTTCTTCTCGACGCAGAAAGTAAGAAGTACTTGCTGGCCGACGACATGGGCCAGCGAGCCGTCGGCACAGGTTGAAACCCAGCCGCTTGCGGTGAAATCACTGCTGCCACAAGGCGTGAATGCCTGCTTGCTGAGCGCGCTGTCGAGGGTTTCGATACGCTGGCCGAGGCGTACGAGCCGAAGCACGGTTGCGTTCTTGAGCCACATGGTGCGTCCTTGGTGAAAACCGACCTGCTAGGGCCAGTTATTTTGGAAAATGCTGATACAACGAAAGATATGAAGGCGTTCTAGATGCGTGGGCGGAGGGGTGCCGAATGCCGATCCTGTCCCGCGGAAGGCGACGTGAGGGGTACGTCAATACGACGAGCCTCCGGTGTTCGATCAGTGCGGCCGTCCTCAAGAATGCTGACCGATCCGATAGATGGGTCGTAAATCGCCACGTTCAGTTCGTGGCCACGGTTGAAGTAGATCACCGAGCCGGGCATAGCACCATGCCGGTTATAGGCGCGATCGAACCAAACCCCCGCGTCGAGCAAAAGCTGCTCCGCATCGGTCTGTGAGTTTGCGTGTTGGCGACCGGCCCAACCCGCGACATAGTCGATGCGGCTGCGTGCAAATTCCTGGCGGACGAAGATGGCCAACTGGCTCTTCAAGGCCGTAGCCGGAACCCGAACGGTCGGCCCTAAGACCCGAGTGTCGCCAAAAGCCAATCCCCCAAGCCAATTCTCGCCGTCGGCAGCCCTTATCAGGCGACAGACATCCATCGTGTTAGCGTCCTCTACCAGATAGATGTCGGCACCTCCATTCCTGCGGATATCCTTAAATCCACGGCGCGCGACCTCGAAGAAATAACCCGGCGTTCGCCGCTCACGATAGGCGCAGCGCCACCAATGCGCGATCTGGGCTGCCGAGCGAGGCTTGGCAAGGAAGCGACCTAGGTCGTCAAACTCTAAGTCCCGTTCATCAGCATACTCAATCGCGCTCCGGACAAACGCTCGATCTGCACAATGGCTAAGTGCCAAATCCTCGTGGGCTTCGTCGGATCCATGGCCCGTGAGGTCGATCTCGAGGAGACTGCGAGCTGACGGGAAAGCCCGCGCCAGCTCATCCAGAAGAAGTCCAGTAAGGCTTACAACCTGAAGCGTCAGGCCCCGCGCTTGCGCCTGTTTCTCCAACTCGACGGCAATCGCTTTGCGTTCATACGCCGAGACACCGTTCAGACCAATAATCTGGGGTTCCATAGTTTTGACCTTGGCTCGGGTGAACGGGGCTATCGCATCCGCGGTCGTGTGGCCTGCGGGCGGTCGTCATCCGAGTCATCCCGGCCCGTGCTCAGCCAAATTCCCGGCGGCCAACTGCTCGAAAACTGCCGCGACGAGCTGAACGTCTGACGCGCTGCTCTCGACGTTGGCCTCTCGGGCCACCCGACGCATCCAGGTGAAGAAGCCGTCGGCAGTACGCCCGATCACACCGAACGTTCCGGCAACATCAGCAAAATCCCGCACATCGTCGCTGGGGAGCGCAAGCGCGCCAGTCTTCCAGAGTGAAAACGCATGTGCGGCTGCCTCGCGGGGGTCATGGCACTGCTCTGCGGCCTGGCGAAGTCCGCGCTCGGCAAGGCATTTGACGGTCAATTCGTGTAGCGGAGATCCAACCCGGAACGCTCGATCGATCGCTTCGTTTTTCTCTTGCTCGATGAGATGCTCTTGCGCGTAGTGCCAGCACTCGTGATAGAAAACGCGATCGGGTTCCTTAGCGCGCAGGGACAGAAGGATCATTCGGTTGATCTGGCTTCCCGCAACCTCCAATCCTGTCGCATCGTAGATCTGCGAGGCTAGCCTGACAGATGCGACCGAGCCCAACATCTCTCGGGCGCGGCTCAGATAGGCTTGCTGATGCTCGGGCAGATCGTCGCTAAGCGCGGCGAGGGTGCTCTGCAGCACGTCACGGGAATACATGGGCTGGGGCTTCAAGAGGGCCTCCCTTGCTTGTGGTGTCATGTCAAACCCGGGCACGCTGAGCTCGGGGCCATTCTCCTGGAACTTGACGGTCGTCATCCTGATCTTCTGATCACTTCCTTTGAGAGCCTTGTCGCCGATCTTCGGGAGGATCTTTAGGTAAAAGTCATTCAAGCCGTCGGGGTTACTCTCATTGTTCGAACCATTTCGCATGTTGCCCGTGATCCAGGCGACACGGCGAATGTCAGGATTTTCGGCCGCCCGTTGAAGAGTCCGGCGCAGAATCAGCCCTGACCAGAGCTCGGTATTCGTCACGAAAGGACCTGTGGGGATGCCGTTCCAATCCTGGCGACGCCCACGCTGTGCCCAGTCCGACTGGATCTCTTCAACCATGAAGAGGTCACCGCGGACGGTCGTCCGAGCATGAGCTAAGAGGTTGGCGATTCGCTGCCCAGGACGCTCTGGGTCCTCCATTTCGGAAAAGTGATGCTGCGAGAAATCGTGAGCCTTCCCAACAGATGCGAGCAATGCTCGGCGCTCAGCATCGAGCCGGACTACGGCGCCCGGGTCCTGGGCGAGACGATTCAAGTCAAAGTCCAGCTCCTCGAGTTCGAAGCGAATTTCATCCATCCGGTCTTCGATGTTCGCTCGCTGACTGTTGAGGACATATAGCGTCTCCTGATAGACGCTAGGACCAGGCTGCTTGTACCTCTCGTACTTCGGCCGCGCCAACTCGATCTCCTTGATCGTGGGAGTGGTTGACACCAGCAGTTGCAGCAATTCCTCGCGCGTCAGCGATTGCTTTGGGTCGCGAAGCGCCAAAGTAGGCAAAAGATTCGAATCGTCGATTTCGTTGCCTTTCACACCCTTCTGCGTCAGCTTTCCGATCAAAGAGATCCACTGCGCAACCGGAGCCTTCGTCTGGGACTTGGCGATTTGATCTGCCAGGACGCTGAAGAGCCGGGAGGAGGGACCGGCGTTGAGGTATCGATATGGGCTTCTCATACGGGTCAGGTCAGAGACGGCGAGTGGACGCCAAACAATCGGCGCAAAGTTATTTTGTCGTATGATTATAAGTGTAAATTTGTTGAAGCCGACGAAATGGCCATCTTGTCCAATCCAACCTTCGAGCGCACCGTCTCGCGGCTAGGCCTGCGCCGCATTGAAGAGGCGCTACTCTGCGCCCCGGCCAGGCATCAGGATTTCCGTCGAGTAGCGCAACGCTTTGCGGAGGTGGCTGGAGTCGAACGTGCTGTTCCGATGCTGGTGCGTGTAGTCGAACGCGACGAGGAGGATGGCAGGGAGCCGATTCTCGGCTATTCGTCGGGCTCCAAGGTTCCGCTGAGCTCGCCCTTCGGGCAAGCGACCGCCAGGCTCGACATTTCGGTGGCCGACGCGGCGGGCATGCGGGCGACTATGGGCATCTTCGGCTCGATCTGGGGATGGAAGGACACTAAGGTTGGTGACTCCCTTCTGATCATGGCTCGGCCGGTACGCTTCGGGTCAAAGCTGTGCCTGGACAACGTAGAGCAATTGGACACACGCTACGTCGGTAAAGTCATGCCGGTCTACCTTGGCATTCAGGGCCGGGTGGCGGGCAGCGCGGTTAACTCCCTGGTAGGCCATGCCTTAGATCAGGATGTTGATCTGGCGCTGAGTGCCGCGGTGGCCGCGATCTGCGAAGCATGTGGTCTGTCCGAGGAGCAGATTCTCGAAGCTTGCGAGGCGCCGGCGCAATTTGTCGATCTAGAGGACCTGTTGGCTGGGCTGCATGCGCCAACGACCCCGGAAGAGGGCAGTGCCGCGCTCGTTGTCTCCAAGCGCATCGCCTGCTTAGCGATTCAGGCAGCGGCCTTGAGGCAGAACGCACGCGTTGAGCACCCGGATGCTGCGATCGGCGCCGGCGGAAGCGGGAAACTCGTCGATCGGGCCGCGGGTTTGCTTCGGTCTCAGCCAGAGGAGCCTACCGGCGACCAGGAACGCGCCGCTGCCGGTATCGCCGCTGCCTTACAGAGCCGCACGCCAATGAAGGGATTGCTCTGTGGTGACGTTGGGACTGGCAAGACGCTTGCCTACCTCGCGCCTGCAGTAGCCGCCTGTCAGTTGGGCGCTCGTGTGGCCATTCTCGCACCGACATCACTTCTGGCCGACCAGATCGCTAACGCTATCGTTCGCCGCTTCGGCGACAAAGTCGCCGTGCAACGAGTAGAAGCTGGCGGGAAAATCGTTGACCCGCAGGCGATCCTCGTCGGGACCGCGGGATTGACCACGGTAGCTGCGAAGGCCAAGTACATCCCGAACTTCCTCATTGCGGACGAGCAGCACAAGCTCGACACGACCACTCGGGAGCGAATGGTGGGCCCTTGGACCCATGTCCTCGATGTGTCTGCGACACCGATACCACGCACCATGGCGCTGTCGCTATTTCCCGGGGTGCAGGTTTTTACGATTGAAGAGCAGCCGGTTCAAAAGTCGATTCAAACCCTCCTCATCGATGTTGGGCAGCGAAAGAGGACGGTTAGCGCAATCCAGACTGCAATCGCGTCTGGTAAGCGGGCTGCGATCCTCCTGCCTCGAGTTGGCACTGAGACCGCACCTGGCAAAGATGGTGATGTTGATGCCAACCGCTCGTCGGTACTGAAAGCTGCTGAACAGTTCGAAAAGGCGTTCCCTGGCAAGGTGGCCACCCTTTACGGGGATATGAGTGACGACGACAAGCGCGACGCTATCGAAGGCGTACGCAGCGGTCGTACGCCGATAGTCATCGGGTCAACCGTGTTTGAGACCGGCATCGACATACCGGATGTGGCTGTCATGGTGATTCGCGATGCAGACCATTTCGGCACCTCTCAGCTTCACCAAATGCGTGGCCGCTTGGCTCGCGCCGGAGGCCTCGGTGAGTGCTTTCTGATGGTTGATGACCTCACTAGTTTGTCGGCGGAGACCCGCAAGCGACTGGATGTCATGACGCGAATTTCGAACGGGTTCGAGCTCGCAGCACATGACCTGATCAATCGTGGAGCGGGCGAGCTCGAAGGCACCGCCCAGAGCGGCGCTACGTCGAGCGTATTCAAGCTCATTCCGATCCGCCCCCGAGATCTCCTCGATAACAGGATTGACCTCCCGGGGACGCTCGAGCGGGCAGAGGAGAGGGAAGGCTCGACTAATAGGCGCCATTCGCAGGATCGGCTCTTCAACTAAGAGGGTCCTTGGGACCCGCAGTTCACAAAAGGGAGAAACCATGGTTGCAATTTCCTTCGCCGGCGGACAGCCGGAAGACGTTGAGTACAAGGATCTCGACACCTCTACGGCGCCGGGGCAGAAACGGCCTGTCGCTCAAGCAGCGGCGCAGGCAACCGGCACTGAGAAGCAGGGCTGGACTGGCGGCTATTCGATCCTCGACAAGAGCGGGTCCTTTGTAGGCCAAGTTGTTGACTGGATTAAGCGGTTCATGAAGGCTGTCTTGGCATACATCCAGCGCCTCTTCAGCGGCAGCTCCGAAGGTGTTGGGTCCGGAGAAGCGGCGACAGCAACGGTGGCTGGCGTTGCACCGGAATCATCTGACCACCAGGGGGCGGTTGGAGCCGATCCTGTTACTGCGAAGTTCATGGGACGCGGTAATCCAACGCCCGTATATGCTGAGGCGACTGCCGCGTCTGGAAGCGCTGCAGCGGCGCAGGCCGTCGGGGTCGGGGCGGCGCAGCAACATGGTTTTCCGGCGGATGCCTTGCGCCGTGCAGCCGAAGAGATCGCGCACCGCTGGCCCGCGCTTGGCGCCGAGGTGCTCAAGGATCCCGAGATCCTGAAGCAGGCGCAGGCAATGATGGGCAAAGACGGAGGGCCGGACAAGGTCGCCGAACTCGTTATGCGTCTTGCGATGGAGCGGGACCACGAAGCGCAGGCCCAGGCGCTGATCGGCCAGCTCGAGCAGAAGCTCAAGGAAGCTGGCATCGCTGATCACAATAACGGGCTTGGCTTGAACCGCCGCGACCTGGCTCGGATGATGATCTTTGGTATGGAGGAGCCGGGGACACGACAGGCCTTGATGCCGGAAGCGAAGCAGATTGTCGAAGCTTTCCTGAAAGAGCCACAACTTGTTCAGCAACTCGCCGCAAATCTTGCTATGAGGGCCGCGAAAATGGGCATCCAAGAGATCGCCGCGAACGCAGGAAAGCCCGCTGGCGAGGCGCCCGCCAAACCCAAGGGCCTGACTTTCGGACCGCCTACGCAACGGCCGGCAGGTGGCCATGCAGTGGACCCGGATGATATCCAGGACCCTGATGACGCGTATTTGGCGAAGCGGGATCGTCCTGCGCAGTAGGCGAGCCTCAGAGGGCCTTGAGAGACCGTTTCTCTCAAGGCTCCCCGCTCATGGTTTGGCCGGTGTCGTTATGTCGCTGTAGTTTGGTCGTCGTCGGGCAGAGGCGCAAACCGCGCGAAGAACGCGTCTAGCTGCTCAACGGTGAGCTCGCCTTGGCCAATAGTGTTTGGCGTAACCTGCGCCGCAAGGATCTGCTGCATCGTGTGCGCTGACGCAGCTGGTGTCGGGCTTCCTAGCTCCGCTTCAACGTTCACCAGTTCGGACATTGCCTCGTCAGAGAGGCCAACGACTGAGGCATCGGCCGATCGAGGCTGATGCTCCATACCATGGGCCGCTAGCACGGAATCTGCAATCCACCGCGGCGAGCCTGGTGGCTGGCGCAACGATTCGCTGGCCTCGCTGCCAAGAATCGCGTCAAGTTGCTGGTCCGGCGTCATGTCTGCAGGGTCGACCAAGTCATCTAGGCCACTCGGCCATCCTCCCGGTGTTCCAGCGGTCATAGGAGCCGCGGGGACTTCGTCCTCCTCGTCGAACTGCAATGGAGGCGGCGGGGCGAACACGAAGTCTTCGCGTACGTGAGTCATTGGCGGCGGCCCGAGGACCTCGGCTACCGGGCGGCGCATCAGTGCGAGGGGATCCGGAAGGCCATGTTCGTCCAGCACACCGGAAACGGTGTCGAATGTACCCTCCGTCGCCAACACCGCAGCAAAGTGCGTCACCGGCGCGCGGGCAGCTGCCTCACGCCCTTCCCCAAGCAGTTCTCCCTGCGAGATCGCCTCGTCCGTGGACTGGGCGGGATTCGTGGGTGCGGCGCCAGGTAGTCCCGGCACGGCGTAGCCCTTGGGGAATGTTCCACCTAAACCGAGTGCATGTTTGGCAGCCAAGTAAAGGACAATCCCACGCTCCATCGGCGGGACTTCTTTCTCGACAGTGTCCAGCGCCTTCGCGACATTACCAAGTGTCTGGAAGAGCGGAAGGACGGGCGCTGACGTAGCGGAGGCGACGTGAGAAAGGGGCGGAACCTCGCGCACATATCGCAGCTGGTCGAGCATACGTTGGTGCACGTCGATTGACCCACCTGTGCTAGTTGTGCGGATAGGCATGCAGAGGGCCGCGACGTCTTCGTCTGTGGACGGCGCCACTTGGAGGAACCGGTTGATGTGGAACTTTTGATTGTTCAGCTTGTTAAGCCAGCCGCCCATATAGAACGTGCTGATTCGCTGGGTTACACCAAGGGCATTTATGACCCCTTGGCCAGGCGTCATCGTCTGCATCTCCTTGAAAGATACCCGCTCAACCTCGGTGATCGAAGTGGAATCATCACGTCGGAAGTTCTGGCCAACCTGTTCAAAGCGATTGAAGACGCTTACGTAGGCCTTACCGACGATTTCCCGCACGAGCTCCCAAGTCTTCTTGGGGTCGTCGATCTTCATGAAGACCTTGTTCACGGTGTTGCCAAGCATGGCACCCGCCTCCGCGGCTCTACTGCCTTCCGTGAGCTTCTCGAGGTCCTGGGTGGCAGCCATTAGCGACAGACCCAAACTGCGCGCCTGAGCAAACATCACGGCGATGCCGTCGGCAAAGTAATAGCCAAGCTCGTCGAGCGCGGCAATGTAAGGGTACGGCGCGTTGGTCGCCTTGGAGTCGAGGAGCTCTTCGCGCGTACCCTCCAACTCTGAACCGAGGTTCTTGGCCATCATCACCCGCAGACAAGCTATCGTCAGCTTGCCGAGGTTCTCCGCTTCTTGGCTCGACTTCTCAAGAGAGGGGATGAGCAGGAAGAGGATGCGATTGTGGAGCGCCACGTCGATCATGTCGATCTCGGAGAATGCAGACCGAAAAATATAGCCGTAGGTCTTGTCCAGCAGGTTTAGCACCGGCATAAGCTGGCCGGTGCGATAGGCGTGCTGCTCGTACGCGACGTTGTCCTGGTCGTTCGTCGGAGGACGGGCGCCGCCGCGAGCTGGTCCCGCCGGTGCCGCCGCGGGATCGACAATACGATTGTTCTTCTTCAGAAGCTTTTCTACTTGGTAGGCCGGGCAGCCAGAATCCAAGTAATTCTTGATGCCTACGTAGCCATAGGACCAGGAGTTGTCGGCGCGCTCCTGTGCCTCGTCGTATCCCTCAAGGTACAACTCCTCGATCTTGGGAAGAGCGAGATAGTCAATGATCATCCCGACTGACAACGCAGTACCTTGCGTATCGCGCTTGTAGCACAGGGCGGTAATCACCGCGCGCCAGAGGGCTAGAGCCTTCTCTTGCCAGGCCTTGCCATCGCCCTCGGCCTTCGGCAAGAGGTTCGCGCCCATCTGAATGATGGTATCCGCGTCGGCCCCTGAAAAAGGATTGATCTTGTTCGTGCGACGGCGTCGGGACCGAGCGACCTGTTGAGGCGTTTTGCCGCCCAACAGGAAGTTCAAGACAAGAAATGAATCGTCACGCCCGAATGCACGGGCCATCGTGTACCCGTCAGCAGGCAGCTTGTTATCGGCCTTGCCGTCCGCTGCAAAAAATCCAGAACCCCAGCAGAGAGCGTTATAGAAAATCCCCTTCAACGTCTCCGATTTTCCGGAGCCAGTGGACCCCAGAATCAGCCAGTGCTTCCGCAGGTCGTCGTCGCTAAGCCAGCACTGCTTGAACTTCTCGAAGGGCGAATCGGAGCGGACATCTCCGATCAGCAGGATGCCGTCCCCCTTCTTGCCGTCTGGGTCCACGGTGCCATTGGAGGCGGGGTACCGGTAGGGGAGGGCATTTCTCAGGCTCATGACGCTCCAATGCGCCAAGAGGAACGCCGGAGCCACCAGAGGCAGTAGGACCGGCGCGGCCGCGCATAGGTACACCGTCGGGCCAGCGACAAAGAGAAAGTTTGAGGGCTTTGACAGCCACTCCTGCGTCCGTTCACTCCAAGGGCGCACGTCGGCTATGCGCCGGCTAATGGGTACTTCGTGGTGGGACTCGATAAACTTCGTCACGGCTCTCAATGATGAAGGTTGCGACGGCCGGATTCGCCGGGCTTATTGATCTCGGAGGACGTGTTGGCAGACGGCAATGGCGCCGACGAATACCGCCGCGGCATGCTCGCGCCCGATTGGGGAGCCGATCAAGCTCCCAATCTTCGAGAGGTCAGCCTGGCCGGTGTCCCCTGTTGCAATTCCTGACACTGACCAGTCGATCAGCGCTTCTCGCCACGTTGCGAGGATGGCGGCAGCCTTCGAATCGTCGGGATGGTTCTTTTGGCGGATATGAGCAAGGCTCGGCCCAATGGCTTCTGCCAAGGCATTTATCGCGGGCGCACCACCAGGCGAGCGGCCCGCCGCGATAGAGATCGCATCACCTGCGACCTCCAGAAGAATTTCTGTGATCTGGCGCGCGTCGCCGCAGTTGACCGCCTGCCGGACCTTCTCCACGGCACTCGGCACAAGGAAGCGTTCCATGCCGATTCCTCCGGCGCCTTTCATGACTGCATCAGCCAAACGATCGATATCGCTGCTCATTTGGCAGCCTCGTTCTGCTTCAGAAAGGCTGTCAGGGTCTCGACCGTATCTCCACCGGAAGCAATGACGCCATTCGGTGCGATGATTGTCGGAGTGCCGGTCAACCGCAGATAGTGAAAGAACAGATTGCCGGCAGTGACTTTGGTGGCGCCATCCTTACAGTCGCTCCGCTTTACGGCGAGCGACTCGTCCCCTGCTAATGTCTTCTTCCAAGCAGCCACCCGATCCTTGCTGCACTGGATACCAATTGCCAACGCCTCACCACCGGTCTGGAAGCCAACAGGGATGATGATCGGCTTGTAGTGGGCTGGGACTTGAGTCCAAATCGGCTCGAGAGCTCGGCACGCGGCGCAAGCCGGATCCGCTAACACATAGAATGGCACTTCACCGGCTCGGAGCTGGATGCCGACCTTCGCACCCATTGTCTTGAGATTTCCCATATCGACGTCGTTGAGTTGGTTGCCTGTGACGTCCATGTCCTTCTCCGGACCTGTGGGCGGCGCAATTGGAATCAACTGTGCGAGCGGTTGTGGACCAGTGGGCGACGCGAACGAAGCAGCCTGCGAGGGATCCGCCTGTAGAACGGGATTGATGGGATCGAGCGGCTCCGATCGTGTGCCTCGATGCCCCAACCCGAGCACAACCGCCACTACGGCAATGCCGACTACCGCAGCGCCACTAACGATCACCCGCTTGCGCCACGAGGGACGGACGATGCTGTGCACCGGCATCGCCGCGGCGAACGACGATGCTCGGCTGGGCTGGGTTTGCGTATGTGCTCCACGCAGCGCGGCTTGAACCTGCTTGGAAAGCTCGTGCTGGACCGCGAGCGCCAGTTCCCTGCTTGGCGCATGGAGTTCAAGAATATTTGTGGCGAAGGTGTCGGTCACTTTGACATTTACCGTGTACGCACTGACCCTGCCGCCCGCCGAGAATCCGGAATGACGAGCCGATTCATCGATCCAGATTGAGTACCCTTGGGCAAACGATGACGTAGGTACAACCGTCGTTGCTGCTCCGCCTCCCGGGATATCAGCTGCGACGGAGATCGTGTCAAGCCCTCCGGATTCGGCGGCGGATAGACGGACAACCTTAACGGTGAATAACTCTTGATCTTTGGTCATAGCTTGGTAATGGATCGACTATCAGTTGTCGCCGGTGGGCGGCGGCGGAGGGGCTGCATTGATGGATGCAAACGCGTCGAGGATTGCGCTGTTCGAGGAGCGCCATACGTCGTTCTTTTGCCACCAGTCTTCGTTCTCATCGGCACCAGACCTCCAGGCTTCCCATTCCTCGGTCAATCCCTGATGGACGTACTTTGATAAGACGATGTGTTCGAAGGTGTTGTCGTCACGCCGCCGAATTGGTAGATATCCGAGTCGGGCGCACCGTAGTTCAAACTCGGACTGGCTGAACGACATTGCTCCTTCGGTGTGCGGTGTCTCGCGCCCCTCCGAGTCGAGCACGTAGAACATCACGCGGTCGGTTGGCTTGATCCAGATGAACGACCACGGGCCGAACTTCCCGTTACGCCTCGCCTGCTTAAGCAGTCCGAAGAGGAACGTGTATTCCCAGTGATGGATCTTTGCCAAATTCCGGGCGAGGGGGTGTGCTCGCCATTTCTCGAAGGTCTCGGCCGCCAAGGGAATGGACAAGTTCGCCATTCCGGTCGGCGATCCGAACGCCGACAGGTTGAGTGCGTCGTAAAGGCGCCGACTTTCTGCGCGACCAGCCGGGCCGCCAAAGGCGTATGGGGCCATGATGGCGAAGATGACCTTGCCAGCATCCGACAATCTATCCGGAAAGACGACATCCTCGGGCTTGCTCTTCATGTCGCGCATCAGGTTGACGATCTGCCTGCCGAGATACCGCTTTTGCAACAAGCGCTCGTCACCTACCTGGATGATTCGATCAGCCTGTAGGTGTTGATCAAGGCGTTCAGGGTGAACGATGAGTTGGCTATCGCGGTCAGCGTTCGGGTCATCCAATCGTTCGGACGCCTCGTCCATCACGAGGACCGGCTTGCCGCCCACACGGGCCTGGCGCAAAAACTCGTCCGGGAAAGTCTGGCGACGCCAACCGGGCAGCCGGTCGTCAATCAGAGCCTTCTGGATCTTGACCACAGGCGCGATGTCCGTAAAGACGGTGATCATGTCTTCGGCCAGTCGTTCGGGCGACATCTTTTTGTTCAGGCGCGACCGTTCAACCTTCCGAACTTGCCGGAAGAATAGTAGTGCTGCCACGCCGAGAAACGCGACGGCCGCTGGGCGCAACGCGACATTGCAGTAGCCCAACCAGTCAAGTAGAGCGATCCGATTCGGATAGGCGCGGTAGAGGATTAAGGTCGCGTCAAGGTCGGCAGGAATGGTGCCGACAGCCGATCGCGGTAACCACCGATAGGGAGCGGCGAGAACGTCTAAAACTGGGGTGAAGTAGTAGACGACGAGATGGGAGCCCACCAACCAGATCATGCCAACGAAGAGCGCTACGACCCCGAGAATCAGCAGCGTCCATGCTAAAACGCTGTCCTCCTCCCTCTTTGATGTCTGTGCCATCAAAACACCCCGCGCAATAGAATGCTCTGGTATGCCCCCCAGACCTTGCGAACGTAGATGTCTTGGTATTTCCGGGTCGGCGAGTGGTACTTGCCAATGGCACACCAGATGTCTGCCCTACCGGCCCGACGACACCAATCCCACTCAGAGCGCAATGCATAGCCTTGCACCATCAGCGCTTGGCACATATTTGTCATGAGTTCTGACTTAGGGATGCCGAAGCGTTCGACCATAATCCGCCCCCACGAGCGGCTGTTCACTTGGGCAGGCCCCCAGTCTTCGCTGCCGTCCGTGTTTTGGCCAAGAGCGCCAATGCGACCGCCCGACTCGACCTTCATGATGGCAAGTAGCGCGACAGCGGGAACGTCGTAACGAGTGGCGGCATCGGAGACGCACTGCGCCGGAATGTGCGAGGGCAATTGGATCTGACGCGGTGCCTCCATGACAGCAGCCGAGGTCTGCGCATTTCCGCTAGCCGTCGCAAGCAGCAGCGAGGACACCGCAATTGTGGATATCAGGCGGTGGGTTTTCACTTGAATAGGCGATGAAAGAAGTCGTCACGCGCGAGGAAGGCGCGAAAGCTGATGAGAGCTCGAAGGTCGATCTGGGTCTGAAAGAGGGCGCACTGAACCATGCGCGCGCAGCAGATCAGGGAAGCAAGTCCAAACCCGAAGACGCCGATCAAGGCGCCTACGACGCCTGGGAAGAAAAACACAACTCCGAGCATCAAGCAGACCATCACCCACGATGTAGCCAGCATCGCCCACTTGGCACGAACAATCGCGCTCCTTTGCACCGCCAACTGCTGGTCCGTCCATTTGTTGAGAGCGAATAACGCATCAAACGCTGCGCGCTCGTTGTCTGCGTCGACGATCAGCGGAGAAGCGGTTTCGTGTGCCTTCAACCCTTGAAGCTGCTCGTATGCGGTCCTCACGCGCCTGCCAGCTTCGACGGACTCGGAGGCGAGCCTGATATACGGTGCGGCGATGATCTTCGCCACGGCGCCGAGAGCTCCCATCAGGCGTCTCCGTTGTCGCCGTCAGGCGGAAGCGTGCGTTCATCCCGAATCGCGGAGGCGAGACGCGAGAGGCTGTTAGGATTGAAGAGAGCTGCCCAGGAGCGACTGATCGCCACGTGATCGCGCATCTTGGCCAACTCGGGAATCTCTTCGATAAGTTTGGGGTCGATTCCTTGGAATGCGCGTGCTGCTTCGAGTAAGACGTCACCCGAGAGCCGCCTGAGTAGTTCGTCGATCTGCTCCAATGCATGACTCCGAGCCGGGTCGGATTGCCCCACTATCCGCGGCAGGCCAGCGAGCATCTTGCGCAGCGCAGTTCGTTCGAGCTGCGCGCGGCCGAGCGGACCTTGGGTGCCATAGAGCACGGTCGCTACGCCGTCGGCGAATAATCCGGGGGTCTCACCTTCGATAATGTTCATCGGCAAGTCTCTCTTATATTTCACGGCAGCATGGTACTACGAAATAATAGTAGTCACCAGTTGCTGGGCCGTCATTCTCGAGTCCGCGTGGAAAGATATGCGGAGTCAGACGGCTCTCCGCGAGCGATTCGACGCTCGGCCGCCGCGGCTTCCCTGCAACGACGGATCTCACTGGCAATAGCGCCACTGGCGTCAAGCACGCGCTCATATGAGCGTCGTTCCGGCTCCGTGCATTGCACTGGGACCGCCTTTCCTGCCGCGATGGCTGCGTCAAGCCTGGCGAGAAATCCCCGCTCGACCATATCCGGGCCAGCTCCGGCACCGAAAACAGAGTTGACGGTAATGCGAGCTCGAGCGGCCTCCGTCGGGAGTCGCATTGCGGCATTTAACAACTGTTCCCCCGCAGGAGGGATGGCAGGCTTGGCGTCAGGTTTCGTCGCAGAGCGGCCAGGTGCTGGCCCGAGCGTGGGGGATGAGAGCGCCTCGATTCGGCCCACACGCGCCTTGAGGTCGGCAGCTAGCGGGTTGGAGGCGGCTAGCTTCTCAACTGCACGGACCGCCCGCTGCAGCAAGCTGCGCTTACCTACGTCATCCGCAGCGTCGACTTGCTCAGCGAGAAGCTTGCTCAAGGCTTCGCCAAGGCCGAGATGGTGATCCTCTCGGAATACACCAGGGCCGTGGGCTCTGACAAACTCGTCTGGATCGAGATTATCTGGGAGCAAGAGGAACTGGAACCGATTGGCTGCGGCGTAGGGGATGACTAGAAGCAGTGCGCGTAGCATGGCCTTGCGCCCCGCGGCGTCGCCGTCCATGACAAAGAGCACATCCTTTGTATGGGCAAGGATCTGCTCGATCTGATTCTCGGTCAGCGCGGTACCCATGCAGGCGACGGAGTTCCTAACCCCTTTTCCGGCAAGCGAAAGCACATCCATGTAGCCTTCAACAACGCAGGCACGCCGGGCAGTGCGGATAGCGCTTACCGCCTCGTACAGTCCATAGACGACCTCACCCTTACGGAAGATGTCGGTTTCGGGGGTGTTGAGGTATTTCGGACCGTCATCACCGGGGAGAACACGTCCTCCGAAGGCGATCGGCCGTCCGTCCTTGTCCCGAACTCCGAAAATGATCCGTTTCCGAAAGAAGTCCCAGCGAGTGGAGCGCTCCGGACTCACTTTCTCCTTCGACAAGCCTGCGGCGATAAGGTCAGAATTCCTTGCATAGTCGCCGAACGCGCCCTTTAGAAAGCCAAACTCGTCGGGAGCGAAGCCGATAACGTAACGCCGAGCGATCTCCGGGGTGATTCCCCGGCGTTCAAGGTATGCGATTGCGTCGGGCGAACGGGAGAGGGCGGCGATGTACGCATCGGCTGCGATCCTGGTTACTTGGTAAAGGTTCTCGGCCGGGACGGAGGGCAGCAGTGGGGCATCAAGTTTAGCCTTTACCACCGGAGCGACCCGCGGGTTTGCGTGAGGAACGGCCCCAGGGTATGGGAACGGGATCCCAGCCCGTTCAGACAGAAATTGCACAGCTTTGGGGAACGAGAGGCCGTACGCGAGCTGCGTCCACCTCACCGCGTTGCCGCCGGCGCCGCAGCCAAAGCAATTGAAGAATCCCTTCTCTGACGAAACGGATAGGGATGCTGTGCTGTCACTGTGGAACGGACATTTCGCCATGACAGTGCTCCCACTCCGCCGCAAATCTACGGACTCAGACACCAGGTCCTCCAGATCGGTGGCTGCGTTGACGCTTGCAATAAATGCGTCAGTCAGACGTGGTCGGGGTTCGAAACGAGGACCAGGCTTGCGGGCTGAGAAGCTCATTGATCGCGTGACTATCTATTGTGTATTGGCATACTAACACGCAAGATGATGTAAGGCCCTTGACACTCGGTTGAGCTGTTATTAAATTGCGAACTAACATACTAAAACGCAAGATAAACGGATACTTCCGTTTTCATCGTAGACCGTGGCGGTCTACGGGGACCATCGATGACCACCAATCCGGATCCGTCCGCGCTTCAGCAATTGCGTCGGCAGCTTGTCGCGCAGCTCGACCAGCTCCCGCAGCGGGACGCTATCGACTTGGCCGATGCCAATCAATGGACCGACTATGTGATTGCGCACATGCCGCACGAGGCGTCGTGGCACATGACCCGAGCCGGGGGGATCGGCGGCAGCGAGATTGGGGGACTGGTGCGCAACTATCTCGGTCACCGAGCAGACTTCATGTTCAGCGCCCACGACTGGGCGATGGAGAAGCTGCTAAAAGCTCCTCCGACTCCCACGACGCCGGCGATGCGCCGAGGAACGGAGTACGAGGAGAGTCATCGTGCGCGGTTCTACCGTCAATTTGGCACGACTCGCGACGCCGTTGCTTTCAAGAAGCTGGCTAGTGCGAAGGGGACCCGCGCGTGGATGCGATATTCGCCAGACGATCTTGTCGTATTGCCGCGACAGTCTATGGAGACGTCGGCAGGCGACGTCCCAGTACAAGGCCGGTACTTGGCTGACTACAAAGCGCCGACGTCCGTCGACGACGCAGAAGCCGTTTCTTTCCAATACACCACCCAGCTCCATCAGGGCGCAATCCTGTGTGCCGAGCAGAACATCCACATCAACGGCGCGATCCTATCGCAATTTGATTGGGCGAACTGGCGGCTGCGCAACGACTTCGTGCCAATCCGCTCCGAGCTCTGCGATCTGATTCGGGAGGCGGGTGATCACTATTGGGCTTGCGTTTTGCGTGGAGAAGTCCCACCGTACGTCCGCTCCAAGCGGATGGAAATTGACGATGGTGACCGAGAAGCGTGGTCACCGCACGCCGGCCGGATCGCCCGATTGCTCGCCCTTTCCAAGGCACTGGAGAGTGCGGCTGATGTCGAGCGCAAGCGCCTTGTCGACGGTCTCGGGCTGTCCAAGTTGCGCTTCGGCGGTGAGCGCCTGGTGTTCAGTGGAAACCTGGCGGTGACGGCAAGCGCGTCGGTGAACATCGAGAAGGCCAGAGAGTTGCTTGGAGACGCGGTGCTTTCAACGTGCACCAAGAAGGCGACTGGAAAGCCGAAGTACGACGCGGAAAAGATGGTCGCATACCTGACCGAGATGGGAGTGGGTCTCGACCAATTCGTTATGCCATCGTATGACAGCTCAAAGATCTACCAGGCTTTAGCCGAGCATGGACACGATGCAGATTCCGTGGAGACCGAGACAATCAAGATTGCCACGGACAAGAACCTCAAGACCCAGGCTGAAGCGTGGGTCGAATCGAACTTTGCCCCGCTCGTTTCACCGCAACAGAGCGACGGCGAGGAAGACGACGGGCAGTCGGTGCATGAGGTGCCCGCCATCCAACGCGAGCGCGCCTAATCGGCCCGGTCGTTCTCATCAAGCCCATCTCTATCCCTAAAGGACATCATCATGGCATTCACGCAACGCGGCCCCGGCCAAGGAAAAGTGCAGTTCGCCGAGATCAATGCTAAGGAAGGCACCATGAAGCTCAATACCGGGGAGCGTGACCCGACCTCCGGCAAGGCTGTCTATCAGCAGGTGGACACGATCGAAGGCCAGATCAACGGCTTCCAGATCCGCGAGCAGCCGAGCAACAACCCGCAGTACAAGGACAAGACCGTCGGCACGGTCTATTTCGCAGACAACACGGCCGTCAGCTTCTCGTTGAAGTCCGGCGGTGACGCTACGTACTTTGGTGCGCGACTTCTCGCGAAGTTGCTCGGCACCGATCTTACCCGCCCCTTCTCGATCACCCCGGGCCTCACCAAGGCCGGCGAGAAGATTGGCGAGAAGGTGGTTCAGTCGGATATGGCGTGGGTAAGCGTCAAGCAGGACGGCGAGCCCGTGCAGCCGAACTACGGCTCGGACGAAACCGGAGAGCCGTTGGCGGGCCTGCCCGAAGCGCCATTCCTCAAGCTGGAAGGTGGCCGGGACTCGAAGGAACGCAACTACGCTGCTCTGAATGAGTGGGTTGACGGAGCGACGGCATACCTGAAAGCGACCTGCGATCAATTGCGCGAGGCTGCAAAGAAGCCCGACCAGCATGAGCATCAAGGTGCTTCGGACGAGGACTTCATCGATCCGGACGACATCGCGCGGGCAGCACATCAGCGCGAAGCCGCTTAACAGGCTTCTCAGGGCGCGAAGACGCGGCGCCTGTTGGGGCCTGGCGCTAGTCGGCGTCGGGCCCTTTTTCCATCTGAAATTTCTGGGTGAGCCCAGTCATCGGTCTCCGGTGCACGGAGTCCAAATCATTGCATCGGAGTGAGCGATGTCTGCCACGACAAAATGGATCGACCTGAATGACCCGGTTGGCGTACGGCTGCGAGTAGCCTCGCTGGATAGCCGCTTGCTGTACGTCATTACCGGAATCAAGCCCGGCACACGCTTGTTCACAAGGGTCATCGAGGAATTGAAGTTTCGCTCGAGCCCCACTGGCGCATATCTGATCCGTCCGTTCCGCGATGGTGAGCAGGCGCGCCCGAGCGAGTTCAGATCCATTTGGCCAAACGCAGCGACGCGGGTCATGACCCGCGGCGAGTTCTTCATTGATCTCGACGCTGCCCGCCGTTCCCGTGCGACTCGTGAGGAGTCCGCTAGCCAGCGACGTGAGGACGAAGCTGCCGAGCTCGCAAGGTTGATCGAGAGCGGACTGTTTCTTGGCAGGAACGCCGATGGAGCGCGGATCTTCGAGGACATCACCGGCCGCTCTTTGGTCACCGATGGTGGTGCGATGATCCGGGAAGGCGCCGGTATGGGTCCCACATCGTTCCTGCGGGCGTCGACCGAGCGTGATCTGATCGCCTGCGCCCAAGGCTTTCTACGTGAAGTCAACCTAGGGGAGATTCAGCGCGAGGCCGACTTTCATCGCTTCGTGCGCGCAACCTTTCCTGACGCGCCGACCGACGCGGCCAGCATGCGCTTGGCGTGGAGCGCTATCGAGGCCGCTTTCATCGAATACCTCATGCGAGAGCACGAAGGCGCGGCGGCCGCGTGGGGTGATGCGGTCCACATCTACGAGTCTATGCCAGGCGGCGCCGTCACCCGAGAAGTTGGGGCCGCACCAGTACCGATGCCTATCGCCTTGGCTGCACAGCGGCTGCTGGGGATTGCGCCAGCACAGGAGGGCGATCCGGAACCCAGCGTGCTTGTGCCAGCCGCTGGCAACGGCGCCGGATTCGCGAATCTCCCGCGGGGCATGAAGGTCCTCGCCGTTCGGTCCGGCTCTGACGGAGCACTGGCCGAGGCCAACATCCACTGGAACCTTGGGGTTACGTGGGCCGACGAAATCGAACCGAACGCACGGCACGATGGCGTGCTTGCCCACAATGTTGACTGGCAAGCCGCTGCTCGCGGCGAGGGGGTAGCAGCGCCCGAGGCCCTTGCCGCGTCGCTACTGCCCGGCGCGCGGGCGGTATTGACGCTCGACGCCGGCGAGATGCAATCGGACTCTGGCCGCCTTTCCGCCGACTTTCGCCAATACATCGCTTCGCTTGAGGCGGTGGGCACAGTTGAGTATGCCTTCGACGTTTCGCGGGCGTTGACTCAACCGGGTGGGGCTCCAAACGGTACGCGGGTGATTGTCTTCCTGAATCGGCAGCGGCGTGCCGACGATCGGCGATATGCCGAAGCTGAAAAGCTGCCGGTTTGCTTCGACTGGGACGGTGTTAAAACCGTCGTAGATGAGACCCTTACCCTGCGCGAGAACGCCACCGAGGTTGCGGTCGACCCAGACGAGCCGATTAAGGTTGGCGATCTGAGGGAGGAGAACCGTTACCAGCGCCCGTACACAGCCTTCTCGCGCACGGGCCCAGGCAGCACCATGGTACCGAAGAATCTCCAGGCATCGCTCAGCTATGCACTTGCAAAGCTCGAGGAGGAGCGGGGCCAGATCGACGATTTCGTTGCGCATGAGCTGGGGATGGGCTATGAGACCCTACCTGAGCGCTTCTCGCCCGAACAAATTGACGCGATCTCGCTGATGATCAATCGGGTTCAGCAGGGTCGAGGCGCAATTCTTGGCGATGAAACGGGTATTGGCAAGGGCCGCAGCCTCAGCGCACTTGCCGCCTGGGCTCATAAGCAGGGCCGACCGGTGATCTTCTTTACCGATCGCGCAAACCTGTTCTCGGATCTGGCGCGCGATCTGCTCGACATTGAGGAGTGGGGCCGCTTCAGGCCGTTCATCACCAATCAAGATGGTCAGATCCTCGACATTGCCGGCGAGGGGATGGTACTTGCAGAGCCGGTACCCGCAGCACGGATGAAGGCGATCCTCGCCGAGAATCTGTCGCCGGAAGAAATCGGGGCTAACATCATCTTCACGACCTACTCGCAGGTCAATTCCAAGGATTCTCCAAAGGGCGACTGGCTGCTAAACCACTGCCAAGATGCGTTGGTGTTCTTCGATGAGGCCCACTTCGCCGCGGGATCGGATTCGAACACTGCCGAACGGGTCCATCAGATTGCAGAGAGCGCGTGGGGCGTCGTCTATTCGTCGGCAACCTGGGCGAAGGCCGCGAAGAACCTACACATTTACTCTCGGGCGTTCCCGGAGTCGGTGAATATTCAGCAGGTCACCGACGCTATGAACCGCGGCGGCGAGGAATTTGGCGAAGTCTTCTCGGCGATGCTGGCCCGGGATGGCGGCTTCATCCGTCGCGAACACGACTTGTCGAAGATCGACTTTGTGGTCGAAGTCGACTCGCCTCGTACCGATCGAAATACGGCGGTAGCGGGTCTGGTGTCCGAGATTCTCGGGATGATGGCCATGGTATCGGGTGAGATTGATCACCTTCTGCAGCGCGCGAACACCCAGACAAAGTCGCTGCTGTTGGCCGCTCAGGCCGCGCGCGAAGAAATCCGAAAAGCCGAGGCAGCCGAAGAGAGGCGAGAACTCGAAGAGATCGAGTCCCTTGAGCGTCGCGTCAACGAGCAGGCCGCGGCTCGAGCCATCACCGAGGAAAATCTGCGTGCGGCGGAGAGCAGGCATGCTGAATTCGTCGCTGCACGCGCCCCCGAAGCACGGCCATCAGCTGAAGAGGAGGCCATGCTGGGCCTCATCTCGCACCACACTGCCGGCCTCGAGGTGGCCGACGCGCTGCTGCAAGGGCTGCGTCGCGAACTGACGCAAGCGAAAGTGGCTGCTCGCGATAATGCGAGGACGCGGGTTGGACGCGCACGTGCCAGCGCCACTCAAGCGGCTGGACGTCTCTTCGCGTCCCGCTTCGGCACCGGCGGTGCAATCTATCAGGCGATGCGGCGTACGCTGGCAGCCTTGTCGGCTGACCACGCCATCGAGCGCGCTCTGAAGGCGATTGAAGCTGGCCGCCGCCCCGTGATCGTTTTCGAGGACACGGGCGAAGCGATGGTGAGGCAACTCATCGAGGATGAGACCCTTCGCATGCAGCGCGCGGCGCAAAGCGTATCGCTAGATGGCGACGGCCACGATGCGGAGCTCGTCAATCAAGCGACCCAAATCCTTGATGAGCGCATCCGTGCCCAATCGCAAATCGACACGATCCGGATGCCGACGTTGCGCGACCTGATGAAGGCGCTGGTGAGTCGTCTCGGCGCCATTCGGACCGTCGAGGTCAGTGCAGATGATGACGACGCCCGTGCCGCTCGGGTTGACGACGACCAGGATCGTCTTGGGGGACTAGCCATCGCCGATGTTCCCGGCGTGACTGGGGAGCACCTCACAGCGTATCGCTCGGGCATTGAGCAAATCATGGCGAAGATTGCTACTTTGCCGGAGATGCCGATTATGCCGGCGGACGTGATTAGGGTGGGACTGGAACAGGCCGGACAGCGAGTTGGTGAGATCTCCGGGCGTAGCCTGCAGCTCACTCCGGTCGACGCCGCCCAGCCAGCCGGCCTCGCCAAGATCAGCAAGCGTGCCCGGAAGAAGACAGACGTCATGCGCACGGTACGAGACTTCAACTGGGGAAACCTGGACGTGTTGACGATCAACCGCGCAGCGGCCACGGGATTGTCTCTACACTCGTCGCCGCGCTTCGGTAACACTCAACAGCGCGAGCTGATTGAGTTCCAAATCCCCGAGAATCCTACGGAGCGGATTCAGTTGTTCGGTCGGGTGAACCGCTTCGACCAGGTTGTCGCGCCACGGATCTCCATCCTGACCACCGGCCTGTACGGGGAAATGCGTACGCTCATGATGCAGAACCGGAAGCTCGCAGGCCTGTCCGCGAACATCCGCTCTTCGCGTGACAACGCAGCCTTGATCGAAGATGTGCCCGACCTGCTGAACCGCCTTGGAGACGAGGTGTGTCGAGACTATCTGCTCGAGAACCCCGGTGTTGCGGGGCGAATGTCTATCGAGCTGCGTAGCGCGCAGGACGCAGCTGGACTGGCCAACAAGGTTACCCAGCGCATAGCGCTCCTGTCGCCGCGGGACCAGAAGAAGGTCTACGACGACCTCTATATGGCCTATGACGATGCCGTTATTCAGAGCGAGATCGCAGGGGAAAGCTCCGGCATCAAAGACAACGATTGGCGCGCACGCACCGATCGAGAGGTGCTGGCGTGGGGCACGGACCAGAACCTTGATCTTCTGAGCGCGTTCGACGGCCCTGTCTACCTTCGCGACGTCGCATACCAGAAAGACTACCAGCCGTTGCAGTGGGATCAGATCGAGGCTCGTATCGCCGAGCAAATCGCCGCTCTGAAGGGCTCGGAGCTGACAGGCCGCGTGCCGGTGCGGGGGGTGACTCGGTCTATGAGCGCGCCAATGCTTCGCGCGCTGGACAGGGAAGCAGAGGCTAGTGCGCCGGAGAGGGCTGAGCAGTTTGCCCGTTCGATCTTTAACGAAATCATCGAATCCATTCCCTCGGAGGCTATCTCGGCCTCGGATGGGGAGGCCGCCGCCAAGCTCCGAGGACTTTCAGCGATCGGAGGGAAGATGCTGACGTTCGGCGCCCGTGTCCCCGGTACCGAGACTGAGTTGCGGCTCATGGCGCTGATGTCGCGTTCTGGTGAGACAGCAACGATCTGGCACTCGAACCCCGAGGCAGCGCAAATGGAGGGCAAACCGGCCGGCATCCAATGGCGCATGAATGTGAAGGCCGCTGTCGCTAGCGACGGCCAGGCCTGTTCGGCTGCGTTGCGTAAGCTCGGCACCTGGAGCGCTGACGAAATTCCCGGTCACTCATGGTGGGTTGAGCGGTTCCAACGGGAGTGGGGCAATGATCCGAAGTTCGAGGCACTCACATTCATGCCAGCCGCGCGCAAGGCCGCCGAGGTGCTCGAAGCAAAGAAGCTGATTGGTCTCTCGCAGACCAAGTTCGGGACGATCGAGCAAGCACTGGCCGATAGCGAGCACAACGCTGTCAAGGAATCTCACCAGCGAAAGCTGTTTGCCGAAACGGTCCTTCCGTACCTCACACCTGGCACTCAGATCTGGGTCCGCGAGGAGGAGGGCAGCAAATTTGCCCACTTCTTTGCCGACCGTCGAATGATCATCGTGGGCGTTGATATGCCGCCGTCCAACGAAGAAAGCATGCTGTCCAAGTGGCGTTTCCACTTGGCGAGTCCTGGCGAAGAAAAGCCCGTCATTCTCTCCGCATCGCACTTGCTGCGCCGGGCCGGCCCTGCGCCGGAATTCCACCGCATCCATATCGATGGCAGTCTGTTCAGCCGATCGAAGCGGTATGAGTTGCATGACGCAGCGCGACGCTTCAGGGACTTCGAGCCAGGCCCGGTGCGGATGACTCGGTCACTGCTGGTGGGCAATCTGTTCCAGGCTGCGGAGTGGGCTGCTGCTACAAAGAAGGGCACCGCAATCACCTACACCGATGAAACGGGGCAGCGCCACCGGGCAATCTCGATTCACAAGCGGGGTTGGGGCGGTGAATCCGAGTTCAGCGTTATGTCCATGCCTTTGCGGCTGCATCAAAAGGGCATGATCATTAACTTCATTGAAGCGGCCGTCAGCAGTCGCGGCGACCGGGATCACGTCGATTCCGGTCGCGTCTACGCGCATGTCTCATTCAAGTCTGCGCTGTCGACTGGCCAATCCGGGGCGAAGAACGAGAACTGGTTCAATATTGATTTGGCCAACAAACGTGTCGAGATGGACCTCGAGAAGTCCGAGAAAGCCAAGTTCGTAAAGACGATGAAGCAGGCTGTCGAACGGGACCAGAAGGCGTGGGAGTCAGCACACCCAGACCAGACGTACCCGCTCACCTTGACTCTCTCGGCCACGAGAACGGGGAAGTCGGAGAGCCGAACCGTCATGCACATTGGTTTGCCGGAAACGTGGGAGGGCCGCGAGCGGCTTATTCACGCAATGGTACGCAGCCAAGGACTGCAGCTGTATGTCTCCCGTCGTAATCCGGGGTCTTACCGGACAGCTCGGCTTGCGGAGCAACGCTACTACGAGCAGCTCGTCGGGCCGTTGGCTCAGGAGCGCGCCGCGCGCGTTGCGGAGCAGGAGGAACGACGCGACCAGGTTAGACAGCTTCTCTCCGCCACCGCCGATTCAGGCTCATCGATGGAGGTTCAGCAAGAACATGAGTCGACGCAGATAGCTCGTGCTGATCTTAGTGGGGAGATGGATGGCCGAGCGGACGCGACCGGCGACGTCTATGGCGACACTGAGCACGCCGCCCCGATCGTCGCCGCTCCGCGAGACCTTGGCTAACTTCTTATGTTGTGAGGTAGAATACGAAAACGAAATAAGGTGAGGAATTTGCGTTGAGAATCGAGCGCCTCTGGATCCCCGAAAAGCCTAGCGTCGGCAAGGACATCGTCCACGCCTTGGTTCGAACAAAGCGCGCGAAGGTCCTCAATTCGAAAACCGTGGCGGCGGATGGATATTTCGCACTGGACACCGGCGACGTCGTGTGTCCGCTCTTCGGGCACATGCTAGTGATGCTGCCGCCCTCCGCGTACCTTACTAAAGAGCAGAATGCCGGTAACTATTTTGAGTTTCTGCCTCTGATCCCACAGCCGTTCAAGTTCGAGCCGAAGCCGGACGTTGACGAGAAGGGAAAACTGCGACCGCCAAGGCGATTCAACCTGATAGGCGAGTTGTCGAAGAAGGCTGGCCAGATCGTTAATGCCTGCGATATTGACCGAGAAGGGCAGCTCATCTTCGATGAGATGTTCCTGTATTGGGGTTTCGATCCCGCAGACAGCCGGTTCTTGCGGGCAAAGATCACCTCAAAAGCCGAGTCAGACCTTGACCGTTCTGTGACGGCGCTAGAAAAGAACGGCGCAGCGCATTGGATTCGCCAGCGAATGGCCGCAAACGCCCGCCAGATCATGGATTGGTTGCTCGGCATGAACGGGTCGATGGCCTACCAGCAACTCACCGGCATCAAGACCATGTCTGTTGGGCGCGTCCAGTCGCCTGTTCTCGCTATGGTGGTACTGCGCGATCTGGCAATCCAGACATTCAAGCCCCAGACCTACTACGTTCCCGTTGTGACGCTGGCCGACGGAACGGTGCTGCGCTGGGAGAAGCGGAAGGATGCCTCAGGGACAGCCGGGTTTGATTCGGCGGGCCGCTTGACAGACAGATCCTTAGCCACTGGGATCGTGGGTGCGATTAAAGCCGGCGCCCCCGGTACGGTCGCTGTGGCAGCAACAAAGGTGGAACGAGAAAACCCACCGCTGCCATTTTCCATGGGTCGATTGCAGGCGACCGCGTCCAAGCAACACGGGCTATCCGTCGAGCAGGTAACAAAGGCGGCTCAGAATCTCTACGAGAAGCACAAGGCAATTACCTACGTGGGTACCGATTGCGAGTACCTCCCCTCGGCAATGCATGGAGATGCGCCCGCTGTGATCGCGCAATTGGCGTCCGTGTTCCCGGGAAAGTGCGCAAAGGCTGAGCCGGGCAGGAGGTCTCGTGCTTTTGACGATGGGAAGGTGGATGAGCATTTTGCAATCATCCCTACTGGTCACGTGCCGGCGCTTTCGGATTCCGAGTACGCGGAGCGCGCCGTGTACGAGACGGTGGTGACCCGATATCTCGCGCAATTTCACGCCCCCTACGAGTACGAGAAGACCAGCCTCGTTGTGATGTTCGGACCGGACGAGTTCAGAGCCTCAGCGCGCCGCGACCTGGTGCTCGGCTGGCGCGAGCTGGAGAAGCCCGAGGCAGCGGATTCTGAGACTACGGACAGTGGCGCGCCCCGGAGACTTCCAAAGTTGGAAGTCGGCCAGCAACTCTCCGCCACCGGCGTCACCCTCGAGAGCGGACAGACCAAGCCCCCGAGCCGCTATGACGAGGCTAGCTTGATGGAGGACATGATTTCGGCCTACAAGTTTGCAAAGACCGAGCGCGACCGGGAACTGCTTCAGGAAACGCAAGGCATTGGCACCTCACGCACCCGGGGGCCTATTCTTCAAAACCTACTGAAGAGAGGCTTCCTGTTGTCTACCAAAAAGGGGAAGCGCCATGAGATCACATCCACGCCGTTCGGAAAGGAAACCATTGGGCGGTTGCCCCCTTGGCTAACGGACGTGGCTACCACCGCTAAGTGGGAACTCATGTTGAGCGCCATCGCCCGCGGAGAAGCCGAAATGCAGGGGGTGATTGACTCCCAGATTCAGTACGTCAAGACCGTAATCGAGCGGGCTCGAATGCAAGTAGCGCCACGGCAAGCCGCAGCGAACGAAAAGGGCACCGGAGCGGCCAAGAAAGCTGCATGACACGCCGTCCAAGCCCACTACACGACCACAGATATCGGAGAAGATTGTGAACCAGAACAGCATCAATCGCGGCGAGCCCAAAGAAGGGAGAGCAAAGAGCCTGTTGAATGATCTGCTGTCGTCGATAGCGACGCAGCCGCAGGATCGACATATGTTCACCGCTCTCTTCGTCGAGGGCAGAGCCACTGGGGAAGTGCGAAAGGAGATGAACCTTTCCGAAGAAGAGTTTCGGGAGCAGCAACTCGCGATGATGCGTCGCTTTCGTACCGGTAAAACTATTGCGGCGTAACAGGTAAAAACTAAATGAAAGCTGCGATCCAGAAAGCATATGCGCTCGACACGCCCCGGGAAGTCGACGGAGGCAACGGCCAAGATGCATGGAATGTCGAAGGTGCGGCGCGATTCGCAAACCGCTTGCTGTGGTCCGCGTTGGTGGACTTCGTTGCTGTTCACGAAGCGGACGCCGTCGGTCGCGCCGTATCGGCCGAAAAGCGAGAGTTGGCGAATGACGCTCGTACCTGGATCGCTGGCGCAGAAGACTGCCGAGTGACCTTCGATATGTGCGTTGAGCTTTTGTTCTCGTCCGAGATTGAAGATCTGGCTGCCCGGCTACGAGATGCAATCGAGGTCGACCCGAAGCGTGTTCTCGCTGTGGTCGAAGAGGCAATGCGTGAAGCGGAGTACGAATCGACGGTATACCGCTTCATGCAGCGTGGGTCGGATGATGAACTACCGGCATTTGCGGTTACTCAAGCGGACGACCAAGTAGTTTCGGTGCCCTCTCTCTCCCCTGCATGGACGCCCCCTGATCGCGAGCGTGGCGAGGTTTCGGCGCACACACTGACAGATGCGATGGCAGTCGATGTGCCACCCCTACCCGTGCAGAGCTCTGTTTCCGTCCGTGGTCTGACGGGTGGCCAATACCTGTTGCCCCTTTTCGAAGACCAAGAGGAGGTGGATCAGTACGTCAGCGCATATGACGGAAGGTCTGCGCGATCGGAACGTGTCCGAGGAATGTGAGATGGGTAGAGACTCTCCAGCTACGCACGAGGTTGTTATGCCAATGCAGAGGTACTGCCCGTATCGCCTGCTTGCTCGCTATGCGGAGCGCCTGTCAGTTCGATTCCACATCGGTGATGCAGACATTCCTGCGGTCGCTGTTTTTCAGCCAGAGTCGTTTGGTCCTGTGATCGCCATCGAGGCTGAACGTGTCTGGCAGCGAATGGAAGGGGCATACCCCGACAGCGGCTCCCTTGGTATCAGCTTGAGCACTGATGAGGAAGCGATGTTCGGGCTTAACGCCAGCTTCCCGGGAATCGGGACGGATGTCGCGTCGACTATGCGCATTCTCGCCATCATCGAAGGGGCCACCAGGGTATTGGGCCTATCGAATGGCGCCGACCTTGATCTTGCAACGCATATCCAGGCATTCGATCAGATCGATTGGTACGCAAGCGGCCTTCCGGAGATCCCTCTGCCGGAACGCTTCAATCCAAACTTCAGACGGGAATCTGCTTCGCCACGTGTTGAGAAGGAGAGTGATCATGCCGACGCCATCGAGCAGCAACGTACCTGAATCGGACGGCCGGGAGCGCATCGGGATCCCCTCCTCGGCGATTGTGAAGATGGCGAGACGGGGTCTCGTGCCGACAGGAATGCCATCTGGCGACCTAGCTGCAGCAACGGGCACCCAACTTGGCAGCGGCCTCGCTGCAGAAGCAACGGTAACGCCGATCGTACGCGTGAAAGGCCGGACTTCGGTCGAGACGCCGCCAGCGCTCGACAAGGACCGGTACGCATCGAAGCCAACGCCATTCGGAGCCAGCGTGCTGCCGCGCAAGGAGCTGCAGATTACTGCGGCCGCAGCCAAGAGCCTAACGCAACTCGCGGCTGCGGTTGCGCTGGATCCCGGCAGTGGGCCCGAAGTGCCGCGTGAAGTCAGGGTGGCAACGCTCAATCACCTTGTTGAGGGCGCGCATGTGACGGCAGACCGGCTCGCGCGCGCGTTGGTGGGCCCGGGCGCAAGAGTTCCGGATTACCTCCGCGCGCGCTTACTGCAGCAAGCTTGCTTCTACATCCATGAGCAATGGTCGAAGACCGGGAAGTTCGACGCGGAGCCGCTCCTTGCACTGAGCGATGACATCTTCAACGGCTTCGTGCCAGCCATCGATCAGCAGGTCGTTGACCTTTTTCATCATGCGGCGGACTACCGCAAAGCGGATGAGCGCGACGTCGCGCGAAGTCGTCTGCAGGTGTCGGCAACCAAAGCGGTCTGGTCTCTTCTCGACGATGTGAAGAGCGTCAAGATCCTCAAATGGGATCCGAACGCCGAGCCGAACGCAGTTTTTTCATTCGGTCGCGCGCCGGAGGACGTCGCGTCGGACCTCCTGGCTGGCGTGATCAAGATCGTCAATGAAAACAAGGTCGAGGTGCCGGACATTGACATGGCCACTTCTTGGATGCAAGGCGCCATGGGGCGGGCCGCGACACTTGTTGGCGCCGAATATCGGCTGTTGACTGCGCGCGTGCTCGACAACGCCCACCGGAATGAGATGCTGAGTCAGCAGGCTCTAGCTTCGGCGACAACGTTGTACAAGGCACTGATAGAGAAGTCGACACTGCGTGCCCGAAACGTCTTTGTGAAGGTCGAAACCGAGGCGATGCAGAAACTCGATGTGCATCTGTTCAAGGATTTTGTGAAGGAATCTCCCTCGTCCGTGCAATCAACCCGGGGCACCGCCAGCTCGGATGGATCGGCCGATGGCGCAGAAAAGGAAGGTAATCATAACCATGGAAATGACAAGAATCAGCAGGCTCAGGGTACTCGTCCGTCGTTCAATTTTCGTCAGCGTGGCTAGTCTAGCCGTCGCCGCGGCAGCCGCTCACGCGGACAGCAATAGCGATCAGTCTTGCGCTGCTTTGGAGACTGCACGACAGACGGGGATCAATCGTGAAGTGAACCGGATTGACAACTCGGACCAGAAGATCTCGGATTCGAGCCAAGCGGCGCAAAAGTGCATGCTTGACTTCGGCTATGGTTCCGGTGCCAGTATTGGGATGGGTTCGACCATCGACAGCATTCTCAACGGCCTGGTGAAGAACCTTCAGTCGTCGGCATGCGGTGCTCTTTCGAGTCGTAGCGTTCCGGACATCTCGCAGGTTGCGAAGAATGCTGGAACGCAAGCAACCAACGCGGCGACCAATGCAGCCACGAACGCTGCTACGTCTGCCCTCAATTCGGCGAAGTCAACCGCAACCCAAGCGGCTAATCAGTCAGGCGGCAACATCTGGGATCGCCTGAGTAGCATGATGGGTTTGTAAAGGAGCTCGAGCATGAGACACACGTATTGCGCGGCGGCGCTCGAGTTCGGCATTGGAGCTGCGATGCTCCTTGCTGCTCAATCAGCCTCGGCCGTTATGGTTTGCAGTGTGGACGTCGCCGGAAAGATGCAAATCCTAGATCGGATTGATTCAAGCAGGGACTACGTGACGGATCGTATCGACACGATGCGATCCGATGTCGTGAAGGCCATTGGGGAGCAGGGGAAGCTTGTGGCCACTCAGACAGCAAAGGCAGCTGACCAGGTGAGCACGACCACCCGTGGCACTGTGAGCGAGACAGAGCGAAATCGTACGCAGAATCGCTACCCGCCGACACAATGCGGCGTTGTTTCGACTGCCAAGGGAGGCGGTGGGGGCGGATCATCCTCAGCTGGGACGGGAATTGGTGAGGGTTCCGCCGCCGCGCCATCGGCGAAGAACACATATACGCCCCGCCAGATAACGGCCGCCGAGGTTGCTCGAAAAGAGCAGTTGCCACCTTCGGATCCAAATAAGCAGGCCGCGGACATCGGGATCGGATCGTGCGGCTCCTTCGCAGGAGGTGGTGCGGTTGGCGACCAGGTGCGGCGATTCCTCTGCCGGGGGGCAGGTGTGAATCCTTCGAACAAGAACCGATTCGTCGATGCTGATATCCGCGCCGACACACTCTTTGATGGGCCGCAGGTACTTGGGTCCGAGAAGCGCCGACTTACGATTGACCCCGTCGGTGATGAAGGGGAAGCGATGTCGGCATATCTGAACAACATCGGAGATCCGTTGCCACCTCGGATGGTGGGTGCAGAGGAACTCAAGACACTAAATGGACAGGCCTATCTAGGGCTGAAGAACGTCTATGAGGCACGCATGTCGATGGCCAAGAAGCCCGTCAACGATTACGGGGCTTGGATGACGGCTCGCCAAGCCAACCTGCAGTTCGTCACACAGGCGCTTGCCGATCCTACCTTCGGCACCTGGCTGAAAAAATACCTCGACCAGAACTTCCCGAACTGGGCGACGAAGGGTGTATCCGATGCGGACCTGTTGTTCATTTCAGCAGAGATGCGAATTGGAAATGAAGACTGGTTCAAGCAAATGACGGCGGGAGGCCCGGAGGCTCAAATGCGCGAGCAGCTGTACATCGCGGCGTTGGGCAGGAGAATGGACTATCTAAAGATCCAAGAGCAGAAGCACACCAATGTGCTGCTCGGACAGATCTATGGAACGCTGATCCAGCAGAACCTTCGGCCGGTGCTTCAGGGTTACCTCAATAGCTTGAAGTCTGGCGCCGCAGCAAACCGGTAGTTCGCATCGTTCAACACCACTGAGGTAATGCCCGCCAATTGTGCGGGCAATCCTTTTTCTGAGGGGAGAGGGAATAATGGATCGCTCCATCAGGCGCAAACAAGCGCTGCTCTGGTTGTCGATAGTGATGGGCGTTGTGCTCATTGCGTGGTCGGCACATACCTGGGCACAGGCAGTCGGCGACATGCCAACCTACGGCCAGATCGAAGACGCCGGCTCAGGGGCTGACGATAAGGCCCGCAACATACTGAATAACATGCTCGGCCAGTTCGGGCAGAATCCGTTTGCCGCGGTTGGCCCGCCGACGGAGTTGCTTGGGAGCATGTTCTTCATCTTCAATGCGTGCCTGTTTGTCATCGGAGCGTCGTGGGTTGGCTATCACGTGTTGTCTGGGATTGCACAGACAGCACATGAAGGGGAGGTTCTCGGGAAGCGCTTAAGCACGCTCTGGTTGCCCATCCGTATGACAATGGGCGTGGGAGGAATGCTGCCCGTCTTCGGTGGCTTCTCGCTCGCGCAGGCCGTGATGATGACGGTAGGTATCCTTGGAATTGGCATCGCGAATTTGTTGTCGACGACAGCAATTGACCGTGCCGCGGAATTTGAAGCGCTTGTGCCTCCGCCTGCCATCGCCCAGGGAGTTGGCACGGTCGGCTTTACTGGCGAACTCGGCCGGGAACTTTTCGCGATGCACGTGTGTACGTTGCTGACCAACGACTACCGATCCAAGACCGGCCAGGCGACGCAGGAGATTGCTTTCGACGGCGCAAAGTTGGTGGCGCCGGACTCGTGCGGCAGCATCACGATCATCACTCGAGGTAGCGGCACCCGCTCCGGATCCAGCCTTATCGGCTTCCGAAATGCCGCGGTGGATTATGAAAAGATCGCCGCCATTGCTGACCGCACGAATCAGCAGTATCCGTCTGCCCTTGACTCAGTGAATGCCAATATCAAACCGTTGGCGCAGGCATGGTTTGATACCTATGTGGCTGAAGATCCTCAGACCCACATGCGCGTAAACCCCGTCCCACCATATCCGGACATGGATATTGCGAAGCTAATGGTCGGCGCTCAAAATCGTTTCATGGCCGCGATTCGAGGTGACTCGAAGGAAGATAGCTCGATGAAGGACCGGGCACTTGCGAACATGAAAGAAGGCGGTTGGGCGACCATCGGCTCGTGGTACAGCGCTTTCGCGGAGATGAATGCCGCCGTTCAGACCGCCATGACCCAGACCACCCTTCAGGTGCAGAGTCCTGAGGACTCCCTTGCTGTCGCCGGCGGCCAGCGTATTGAGTCAGTGGCCGATGGGCTAAAGTCCTTGGGGATCAAAGGAAGCACGGCGTTAGCAAGCAGAACTGGCGATTTTTGCGATGAACCTAGCGTTCTTCCGAACTTTATCGGTGACGCGACCAACAAAGCGGGCGAGTCGGTCGGCGCTGGTACCGCCACAGGGAATTGCTCGGTGGGACAGTCCATCGTTATGGCCATCACCAACGGAGTGGCAGGCAATTCCGGTGGGAATGGGATGATCAACCCGTTGATTGCTGCCAAGAACCTCGGGGATTGGCTCCTCGTGGGCGTGCAGGGCGCTTACGTCGCAGTTGCCGCCGTTCGTGGAGCCGTTGCTCCCGCAACCGGAGGGCTGACGGGATCAGAGAGTGGCGGCCTCGCAAGCAAAGCGGCGGAGGCGGGTGGAAAACTCCTAAAGATGGGCGGCATCTTCGGAACGATCGCGTCTGATCTTGCCGGGTTTGCTCCGGTACTTCTTGGCGCGCTGATGGTGATCGGCATGATCCTTTCGTTCTATGTGCCGTTCATCCCCTTCATCACCTGGTTCACTGGCTTGGTGAGCTATTTCGCCAGCTTCATTGAGGGCTTGATTGCCGCACAGATATGGGCATTCTCCCACTTGCACGCGGAAGGGGAGGGACTTGGTCAGCGGACGGAGAAAGGCTATTTGTACGTCTTGAACATGCTGCTGCGCCCCGGACTCATGGTCCTCGGCTTCTTCTTCGCTTCCGCGGCGTCGGTCCTGGTTGGCACGCTGCTGTTTCAGATGTTCGGGCCAGCGATGGCTAATGTCCAAGGGAACTCAACGACGGGCGTGCTCAGCATTTGCGGATTCTTTTGCATCTTCTTGATGCTGACGATCATGCTGGTCCAAGTCCTGTTCAACCTCATCTATGAACTTCCGGATCGCGTTATCGCTTGGTTTGGCAATGGCATGGAAGCGCGCATGGCCAAGGAACTCGACCATAAAGTTGAAGGGACCGTTCAAACGTTCGCCCGTTGGGGCGGGCACGCCAGCATGCCGAAATAGCGATCTGGCAATACAGTCTTGAAAGTGGTACCTGCCGCCACCCGCGCTGCCTTAATGAGCGCGGGTGTCGTCTTTATTGCATACACTTTTGAGCCCAAGCTGTACTGATGCGTCTACATACAGGCCACTTACGCTCGCCGACGCTTAACGCATAAAGCATCCGCTGGCGGATCGCCTGGTGGCGCAAGTCCCGGCCCGCGGTTGCGCCGGCGTGCTGCAGGCAGGTGTAGCGCTACCGCTGCTCGGCCCAACCGCCGCCCACGCCGCGCCCAATGAGCGACGAAACGGCGCTAGTGCTGGGGCACAGCGGCGTATCGGGCATTGCGTTTTTCACCGGCAGCTCAGACCCTTTCTGGCGCGGCGCAACTCGAGGCTGATGGTCGTATTACAGCGCGTCGAATGTATGAGCTAGCGGGAAACTGACAGGTACGGCTTTCATTCGGTGCGGTACACGTGGCGGGCAACCCTATACGGCCCAACATCCACGACGGGTACCGAGCAGTGTTAGGGGCGACCCCGTATAACCCGTAGAGCTCTCCGAAACGGATAGACCCGGGCCGGTCGCTGCACTTATCCACGAACCAATACTTCGTTCGGAATTTGCTGCGGATGCGGACCAGGCAGCCTCTCCACTTCGGGGCGGCAACGCTAATCGACTTGCCATGGCACGCAGCGTCGGTAGCGGCCGGTCGAGCATCCTAGGTTCGCGACAAAGGCAGCCCGGAGAGTTTTCATCAGGGCCGATACGTTCGTCCCGCGAGACGGGAAGGGTTCATGGTCCCCTCGCGGAGTGTGTGTTGTTCTGACATTTTTGCTTGAACGTGAGGTTGTGGCCGGAGGTATATAGTCGATCCGACTTTAACCTCGAGGGCACTCTGCCAGCGGTAGGTGATAAAGCACTGCCTTCGGGGGCGACTGCGACAGAAGCAGGAGCTTCCGGAGGAAGGCCAAATGGTCGGTCTACGACCCTCAACTAACCCTCAGATTACCGTGGTACCAAAAGAAATAGGCCCCGGAGTGGGGCCTAATCTTGTAAGTAGGTTAGACATCAATGACGAAGGTAGGTGAACCAAATCAGGGCTCGGAGAACCACGACCGCAAAGCCAATCCAAACGCATAGCTTCGCAACGACGCCGGGAAGACCTTGCCAGAGATACTTCTCGATCTCGGCAACCGGTTGCCCGACTGCAACGGGATGCTTGGCTATCACGACCGCGAGGTTCTCCGCGACCATCAATGGGTACGACGCGACCAGAGCTGCAGCGATATACGCAGCGGTCCTTTCATACCCGAGTAAGCCAGCAACGGCCGCCAACACAAGGCCGCCGATAATGCCGAGCCGCACTATCCAGCCGCTTGCGTAGCTAAAAACACCTGATCCGAACTTATATGCCTTGATGTACAAGGCGGTCGTAACCAGCGCGAATATCGCTATGGCACAGGCCAATATATGAGCGTGAGCCGCGCTCCCTCGTATCGGCGTCAAATCGCCGGTGAGAAGGACGCGCCCTAAGCCGATAGGGGAGTAGCCGAGCACGAAGGCCGCAAATGCCGCAGAGGGCAGCAATACAGCCATGGTCAACAGGCGCGAACCCAAAATCCCTTTAACGGCGGCAGTCTGCGCGGCCACGACGCCAGTTCCAAGGCCGGCCATTACCGCAGTGAAAGGAGCCAATCCCTTTTCGGATAAGTTGTGATTGGTAAACTTCATATTTTCCCCAGTTCGAGCTACCCGGGACTGGCGCAGCATCAGCATTTGTGTACAGATAGGCAAGCAGCTTACCCGGTCCATACGGGCTTCTACCCCACGCTTATATGATGCCGTAGTAGTGGGGGTACCACGCAAATCTTTCTTTGAGGACCATCATCGGCGACCGTACAGCAGTTAGACGCAGAGAGCGGAGGCGAGTATATTGCCAACTAGCATGGCAAAGGAAATTTCAACATGATCTCATCGACGCCTGACCCTTCCGTTCTTCAGGGGCATTTCCTCCAGCGTTTGGGCACAGCAGTTGTTGCGAGCTCTGAGCGCCTCGCGATGGAGATGTCACAAGCCTTCTCCGCCATAGACCAGCATCTCCAATCGCCGCGGCTGGAAAGTTGGGGGGGGGACTGCGAATGGCTGCTGAGCGGACTTCAAAACACGAGTCGTACCGCTCTAGACCTTCTCGCCTTTGCTGGTCATTGCACCAGTCAGGACTCGGACAGCAGTCAGCGTCGGATCATGCTGACCGTGAATCAGGCAAGAGCCCACGCCCGGGCTGCGGGCGATTCGGTAGCGCCAATTGTTGCAGCCAGCAGGATCGCCGCTCTGGTATCGCAGGCCAAAGTAGACAGCGCTCAGATCTATAACGATCTGCGGGAGGCGCGCAAACGAGAATACGGGCCGCGGCAACGCGCACAGTGAGCAAGTTCCTCTGCTTAGGCCATCCAGTAGACCTCTTCATCCTGCCGGCTTGATGGCCGGCTTCCCCTCATCACCTGGCACACGCCAGCTCCAATGTCCCGCGAGTCGCCGCTGCCGACGCCTCGCGTTCTCGTGCCTTAGCTAGCTCCACAAGGTCGCGGGCATCCCATACCCGCCCCCCTCCCGTTGCGCGCTCTAACGCGTTTTAACGCGCCTTGGTGCGTCGTAGCGCGCCCGAGCGCGCTTGAGCGCGCCGAAGCGCTTTGAGGCGCCTCTAAATGCTTTGAGGCGCTTTCGATCGCACACCCGGCTCATAACCCTACTGCAGGGGCCGATCCGATTTGGATATTTCTGTGGGCCGCTATCAAATGCTAAGTGGGAGGAATTAAATACTAGGATCGACTCGATCAAAAACTAAGAGCACACATCGAGCCATCTAGTTAATGGCTAAGCGTTTGATCGGAAAGACAAAAGTTAGTGTAGAACGAGGCAAAGATACGTTACATTTAGGCGGAAACTATGCTCTTCCAATGTTACATAGATGTTTGATATGTGACATCGAGGGCTTTGATGGTCTCTTGCTACACGGCTTAGATTTAAACAGTTCAACGGGACCGTCCACAGGCATTCGTATTTCTTGTCCATCGGTCGATGCAGTGGGCGAATTCGAGGCAGCTGATTGATAAGAAGCTCGCTTTGAACTAATGCCAAAGAACAGTCAAATTTGTTACGTTTTTGGCCGTCAAAATATTACAATTCGGCCATAGCAGAAAACGTGTGTTACGTTACCTGTGTAGTGAAGTCGAGGATGCAAATGCGTCCCTTCTCGGAATGGCGGAAGATGATTGACTGTGAACATGATGTCCCCGGGGAGTTTGAGCCGGAATCGAGGTCCAATCTAGGTGAGGATTGCCGGCAAGATGAGGCCCCCCAGAACTGGATCCCTAAGTTCGTCGATCTCAGGTCACCCGCCGAGAGGGGGCAGATCCCAGATTACGTCCTGACGCAGATGAGCCATCGACCCGATGGACTACTGCAAGATCAAACCCGTGAGACCGGCCAGCCGCAAGCTGATCTACTGGAGCCAGGGAAGACTGGCCGAAGGCAACACGACGTGCGCGCGACGGGTGAGACGACATTCGGCCCCATACCGCAGCGAGTGTCGGATGTCATGCTGCGTCGCTACCGCTGGGCGGTGGACTCGTTATGGAGGCGAGTTGTCGCTGAGGATGAGGGTGCAATCCGACACCGGCCGGTTGGCCCGCTGGAGATCGTGGACCTGTTGCTACGCCGAGTACCGGAACTACGCAATTCGACTTTCAACACAACCCGGGCTGCGGTGCTCTATTGGCTCGACGGCATGCACGACAGTTCGGAGGCGATGCAGGCGCGGGTAATCCTGCTCACGGGTTGTCCTAAGGACGGATTCAAAGGCCCCAAACCCGGTACCACCGCGACTCGGTACTCAACAAAGTCTCAACGCAAAAGGACGTTCGCAAGGCGGGATTTCGACCGACTGCTGCGGTATCTCGATAAGCAGGCGGAGTCGTCGTCCAATCATTTGGCTGCTGGCGCCTTGGTTGCCGCGTGGCTCCGAGCTGGGCTGGCCGCCGGATTGCGCCCTGTGGAATGGGTGGAGGCGGTCTGGTCTGATGAGTCGCAATCGCACCTGCGCGTGAAGACCGCAAAGCAGAGACGACAGGAAGCGGACTGGACGGCCGGCCTGGCCAGACTTGAACGGGAGCCAGATGCGATTACTCCAGAAGATTCGCAGCAACCAGCGAAATATCGGCTGGTTTCAATTGATGAATCAGACAGGCCACTGGTGAATGCGTTTATGACCAAGGTGAGGACCCTATTGAACGCGGGAGAAGAATTTCCCGCGATCTATTCTCGTGCGCGCCAATATCTCTGGCGATCCTCGATTGCGGTATTCGGAAAAGGTAGACAGCGCTTTACTCTCTATCAAATGCGTGGCCAATTCGGCTCGAATAGGAAGGCGCGTCAAGGTGTTTCTGCGACAGCTGAGGAAATGGGTAATGCGCCTTCCAAAGCGAGTGGATATTATGGAAAGGCAATATACTCCCATCGAAGTGCGCGAGGCGGCGGGGACAAACCCGCCGATCGAGAAACCGATTCTGGCCGCGAAATGGCGGGACTCCGTGGGACGACGAGTGGCACTGAATGACTCCCGAAATGCGGATGGTCCCATAGCGCTTCCCTGTGCACAGAATGAACTGGCGCAAGTCATTCTGGCAAGCGTGGTATTGATTGCAGGGATGTCTGGCGGGGGCTGAGTGTCAGGTAATCTCCCATTGTCCGCGGTTCGCCGTTACTTGAAGGGATCGACGCAAAGCCCTTTGCGAAGTTGGATTACCGCTCATTCAGCCGGGCGCATGCGAGCGCGCCAACTCCGCCAGATCCAGATCGTTTGCCGATAAGCATCGGAGCTGGGACCGATTGCCCAGGCTATGTCACGGCTCCGTCGTCGGGCTTGGCTACTCGTCGTTTGATTGCTGATGAGCTTCCTGGCAACGGCGAATCCACTCGGCCTTAGCCCCATTCGACTCGGCGTTGTAGTCCTTGCCGTAGTGCAGCCCGACCCATTCCGCCACGTCGTCCGGATCGACCTGCTCGGTATTCATACCTTGAGCCTGAGCCGCCTGACGGTACAGGCGTCCAATCCAGTCTACGGCATCCGTGCCACTCATATTCTCATCAGTCACGACCTGCGGCCAGTCTCGGGTAACAGTTTGAGCCGCGGCAGCGAGTTCACGAAGCTGCTCCAGTTCGGACGCCTGGGCGACCATCCAGCCAGCGGCAACGTGCGCGACAGCAAACTGGATCTCTTTCGATTCCATCTGCGACCTCTTTCGGTGTGACTAGCCTACTGATCCGGTATGGAACCACGCAAACCCTGCGCGCAGATGTGAAGCCGAAGTGGACGGCCCATGCGTATGACTTGCTACCGGGCGGAACCTCGGAGAGAGCACCCGCCGGCGGCTTGCCTGGCTACGAGGCCGCTCAACAAGCTTCAGCCCAGAGCGCTGATAGCACAGGCCCCGGAGCAGCCGGGTTTGCCGAGCCATACTCAGATTGGAGTCAGCTTGACGCAACGTCGTCCGCGAGCAGCTCTGCACTCGATCCGTCACAGTACAGAGCGCCATTGATCCATTTGAACTCGTCCGAGTCGCACTGGCCATCTCGATCCTGCCGCAACAGTGTGAAAAAGATCTCGAATGGAACGGCTTGCGTCTGAACAATCGCATCGACATTCTTGGGCGTCACCTCGAACCAGAAGTCGTGGGGCGTCACGCGGAGGTGGGGGAGATCAGGGCGCCACTGCGACTCGCCGCTCCACTGAGCTGGCCCGCCAAACGCACGTGCATCAGAAAGATTCATGGCCACACACGCCTGGCGGAGTTGCAGCAGGCGGTCGATCCATTTCGGCGTCAGATGGACCTTTGCCCAGCGAACCTTGGGAAACTCATGGCTCGTGAATGCCTCGATGTAAAGCGCTGCCGGATGAATGTCCGAGCTCAATTCATGCGGTGGAACCTTTTGCATGCTGCTCATTGGCCATTGACCTCATATTTCGATGCTGATGAAGTCATCCTAACGAGCGTGCCTTGACCCAAGCAAACTACGCGCTTCCAGCGTTCCGGGCTAAGGCCAAACCTGGTTCCGATATCCCCTGTCTGAATACTCCAGCCAACGGGCTGGAGAGCCAGCCACGCAGCCACCGCCCTAGTATCCATCTCAAATCGGCTGTCTTCGAGCAGCGCCTCCAGCGAAGAGTCCGTTCCGGTGGTGCGCTGCTCCTGTAGCAATCCAGCACCTACATGACCTTGAAACCGGCCATTCCCCATATCAGTACACCCCTTGGTTATTTCTTGCGGACATTGCCGCATCGACGACTGGGTGTCTAAGGCCAGTTTTTGCACGACTCGCAGGCTCAGCGCTTAGGCCATGACAGCTACGACCCCGGGTGCCATACCGCCACCGATGAGTCGCCCGTGGACAGATTTGCGAGGTTCCCTACCAGATCAGTAAGTTGGGTTTGTCAATTCACATAACGGGAGTCCCCATGCAATCCAGCTACGAATTCGCCTACTCCTTCGTCACCATCGCGTTAATGCCCTCCATGTTGGTCTCGCCGATTGCCGCCTTGGTGGGGTGCCAGATGAAGATCGCTGGTGATGCCGGAGAAGCGTTCGAGGGTGAGCGAGTCGCCAACGTGGCCACCGCCTTCCTGCTCGCGCTGCTAACGACGCTCGGGTACTCCGCCAGCATCACTGCGCCGCCGGCTTGGGTCAGCACGCTTTGCCTCGTCGCGACCTACTCGCCAGTTCTGTGGCTGGCCGCTCGCACATCACGCCGTGCCCGCGCCGCCAGCCCCGCGCGCCAAGACGCCGCGCTCGCCTTACCCCCTACGGCCTATCGCAAACTTTGAGCAAACCCAAATGGAGAATCGGATGAGATCCGTTCTTGAGAACCACGGACTTGCATGCCCGAAATGTGGAAGCGACACGAGCCTCAATGTCGAGGTCCAGACCGTTGCCCGCTTACTGCCCGAGGGCACTGACATCGTGAGCGATCAGGATTGGACCGACAAAAGCCATGTCATTTGCGATCAATGCGGGCATGAGGCCGCCGTCGCCAAGTTCTCTGGCCACAAGGCTCGCATGGCGCATCAATTGCGCAATCTGCGCGCGCTCATCGAGCGGACGATGTGGGATCACGTGTACAGCAAGCGCGAGGGGGTTCTGCCCGGCCCTGACTGTGAGTTCGTAGCGGCACTGGTCGGCATCGATTCGATCTTGTCGCAGGGCGCGCTGGCTCAACCAGCAACGGGACGTTGAAAGTGGGAACGACATCCTCGAAGCGTTGCGCCACGCCACGGTGCATCAATGATATCGAGCAGTTCGGTGAGCGGCTTCACTCGGTTCGCCACGTATCGCCGGGGGCCGCTCCCGCCCAGGTTGCCGACGCGACGGATCACTGCCCCAGGTGTGGCGGATTCTTTTTGGGGGGCGTCTGGCGACACGTGTGCAGGAACTGCGGCGCCGAGGTCAAGGCGGGCGAGCTACGTGGTCTCTTCATCCCATCGCGCTGCAGCGCTTGCGCGCGATTCGGCGGACCTTAGTCATCCCGAGCCAATGCGCGGCGGATTCCCTCCGAAACGTTACCGTCCCCCAGGCGCGCGGCTCGAGCAAGGCTCTGGGCGTCGAGGTAGACGTTGACCCGCTTTCCGCCCTCCATCTCTGCAGGGCGCCCCACCAAACCCGGTGGCCAAGGGATGTCTCCCATCCGATCACGCCAGTGGTCTGCACTGCCGGGCTTCCGGTCGAACCGATGGAGGGCTAGTTGCTTTCCGTTATGGGTCAGCACGGCGGCCATCTTCTTTCCATCGAACTCCCTGCGCGAGATGATCTCCGCAAAGGCCTCGGCGGCAGCCTCCGGGCTCTTTGTGTTGGTTTTCGACTCCGGATCGACCGTCTGATCCGGGGATCTGAGGTAGACGCGAAACATCAACGTTCCTTTCAGTCAGGAATTTGCGGAATCCACTGCCAGCAGCTGATCCAGTGGCCATTGTCGGCCAAGGAAATTTCCGCGTCATCGTGGAAGCAAAGCTCGTCTGACCAACCGGTGTAGTCTTTCGCAACTGCGATTTGCTCAGACGTGGCTGTGGTTTGCTCGGGGAGCCCATCGAGCGCGCCTTGCAGCATGCGCACGGCGCCGGCCAGATTGCCGGCCTCCCAGTTTTCTACGACGGCGCGTGCCGCGATGATAAGTTCGTTCATGTTATGTATCCGGTCGCTCAATAGTCCGCCGCAGACGGCTGTATGTGTTTAGGAGCGGTGCTTGTTGCACCATTCAAAGATAGAAATGCACGCGGCACAGGTAACCGGCACATTGGTGGACTCACCGACCTTCGCGCCAATGAAGTCAGATAATCCGCACAGGGTGACATTCCCGGAGAGAGCATCGGGTTCGCCGTGAACCTCTCCTTCGCCCGGCTCAGTGACACGGCCAATCTTCGGCTTCGCAGCCATTGGTCAATCTCCGCGTAGAGGTTAGAGAGCGAGGCTGCAAGCCAACAGATCGTCTGGCACATCGACCTCCGCACCCGCCTTGCTCGCGACATAGCAGCGCATAGCGGCGACGAGCATGGTAGGTCCACCGAATCGCTGACGACGCTTATGCACTTGGTACGAATAGGCACCGTAGCGCTCACCACCGCGAGCCGTCATCTCGTTCCAATTGGGGGTTTGCATATCGCCGATGTCAGCGAGGGCCATCGCGTACCAAGTGCCAGATGCTTGATGCTTCCGCGTAGCAATGCCTTCTCGCCCGATAATCGGGCCTCCGTCGCCCCAGCTCACCGACGGATCGAAGGGACGCTTTGAGCCAATCCACACGCGTCCACCATTGATCGACACTTCCATGCCCTCGGCCTTCCCGACTGCCCAATCAAGAGCGGCGTCTGCCAGGTCTTGCGTCTTTACGAGTGCCACGATCCGATACCCCCTGCTGATTCTCACTTCTTAACTGCCACGCCCGCCGACTCGGTGGGCGGCATGTCAACCCATGAATCTAAATATATACACACCTAATATAACCACGCAAATTTGATGTGTATGGTTTCGAGACGCCGGATCGTGTCCCCTTGGTGAGCGGCGCCGCGCGCGGCTCGAACTTCGACTTGCTTGGGTCCACCTGAAATAGATATGTTGATCCGAACAGATTGGGGATGGCAGGGAGAGACCATGACGGCAGCGCTCACGCAAGAGGACATCAAGAACTGGGAAGCGGACCGGAAAGCGGACCGGGAATGGGAGAAGTGGCGCCGCCGCGCTGCCCAGCGCCTACCGACCCTGGCTGCTCGTGTTTTCGCGCTCGGCAACAAGCCGTACATGGGCTGCGGCCTCCATTACGCCATGGTCAGCAGGCTTGGGCGGATGATCACCGAAGTCGGCGATCCGACTCGCTCGGCCCTCGAGCGACAGGAACGGTACGCGAATCGGCTTATCACTCAGGTCGTCTTCGAGGCTCTGCACACCGAACTGCTCGAGGCAGAGAACAGTGCTCGAACGATGGCAGGCGCGACGCCGGGCATTTCCCATGCAAGCTAGCTCGATCAAGCAGCTCGCCAACTCGATGCAGTGGCGGCTGGCCGCTGCCCTAAGGGAACGAGACGCGGCGGCAGCGGACAAGGTGTGCGCCGACTTACGCAGGCTTAGCGCGGAGATCGAGCGCCTCAATGCCTCCGCTGGTGCGGTGCGCACCCTGATCGCCCAGGAGCGCGATCCGGCTTGGCGGGCGGCAAACCCTACGGCCTACGAGGACAGCCGGCGGGGCGTGGACCGTTGTGGGCTCGAATTCGCGCGGCCATGCCGTTCTTCCCAGCGCCTCACGAGAATTTTCCGAAGAAGGAGCGTGACCGATGACAGCAGTTTTCGAGGGCACCGGCCTGAGCGCCGAGCAGCTCGATGACATCTACAACACCGCCGGCGATGGCGAGCATCCGGAGCTCACCCGCGCAATGTGGCGCGTGGCCGTGGCGCAAGAAGAAACCGTGTCCGGGTACTGGCAATGGCTGGCGCATCAGATCACGATGAAGCCGGACGAAATCGAGGTCAAGGTCGACCAAAAGACGACCCCGATGCCGCAGTCTCACTTCGTCGTGATCCAGGAGGGTGGTGCGAGTACTGAACTGTATGTCCATTCGCTGGACACTGCGGCCGACGCAGATGACTACAGGGCTGACTGCACCCGAGACGGCGCCTATCGGACCAGCCCATGGATTGAAGTGCCGGACGCGCTGGCTGGTCATCCGCAGTTCTAGGACATTGCCGAGAAGTTGGTGCGGGCCTCCACCGAGCTCGATCTCGTCTCGGTGCCCGCTGATACGGAACACAACGAAGAGGAATCGCCATGCGAAGCCGAGTAACCTCCATCTCTCTCACCCGCGTCGAAGGCACATCCGCCAGCGGCATCACCGAGCGCGTAGCATCGTGGGAGCAGGCTGATGCCACGATGCAGCGCTGGTCCGAGGCTGTCGCCCGCGACAGTGCCTGTGAGAAGTGCGAGTTTTTCGTCGAGTGGGCGAATGGCGCGACATACCGTGGTCGGTACGACTTGGTGAACTGTCGGGATGCAATGCCCGGATTGGCCAGCCACGTGCGCGAACTTGCCTACCTCTACACTGGCCGCCAGGCGCCGAAGCACATGACCCCGGCTATCTACGCTGCGTTCCTCGAGATGCACAGCACGCAGGCCATGGCTTCGGATTACCGGAAGCTGCTTGCTCACAACGATCTCGGAGCCCTTGAGCATCCACAGGTCTTAGCGATGGTAGGGGAGCAGGACGCTGCCGGCGAGGCATCCCGTATGCCTCGATTTGCGCCGCCGCCAAAAACGCCTTGGGCGAATGCCCGGAAAGGAGCAAACCCATGAACAACTGGTTCAAGCGGCGCGGTGCTACACAAAGCCCGGTCTTCCGGTGCAACGTATGCACCCGCCGGACTCGCTTCACCGATCAAGACATGCCGGGGCTGTGTTCGCAGTGCGATGCATGGACGCAGATCGAGAACAGCATCGTCGATGGCGCCTACCGTGACGATCCGACCGGACTGAAAGCGGCCGAGGAGCAAATTGCGCGCCTCAAGGCCAAAGCCGTGGCAAAGGGCGGCGTGTTCGCCGATTCCCAGCGCCAGGATAGCGACTTTGTCACAATCGATCCCTCGATCCGGGAAGCGTAGCGTTCATGATCTCGGCGAGGCGTGGATAATGTGAACGGCAACAAACTGGACGTAGGGAATTCGGAGACGATGAGTACGAATCTGACTCCCGCTGAGAAGGCGGCAATTCAGGCCCTAGCTGCCGGCGACAAGGCGCATCTGGAGCTTGCGCAGGTGGCGTACGACCGTGCGGTGCGCGAGCATGGCGTAGAGTGCTGTGTAGAGGTTTCAATTCATGTCGGAAGTTCTTGCGCCGTTGCCGGACTTGCTGCTGCGGGCCAAGTATCGTGCGACCATTCTGGCGTGACGCCGATCTGAGAATAAGGAGAAGTCGTGGCAACCTTACGTGAATGCCTGCAGTCCCTCCAGGCTGATCTGGTGATGCGGAACCTGGCAGCCGTGCGCAATGAAGTGGCCACCGTGTCGGAGCACCTGGAGTCGATGGGGGCGGATGAAGATGGGTACGAAGTCCGTGAGTCCACCAGGTACTATGGGAAACTCGTCTTGGTTGAGGTGGGCCTGATCGCTGGGCCGACCATCTATCGCCAAGTCGCCTGATGACGAGAAGGCAACGGAGCAAGTAGAAGGCAGAATGGAGGGTGGGGATGGGTCTCTTCAGATTCTTCAGAGCGAAACAGCGGGAAGCGTCATCGAATAGTCGCTCCTCAACGACTACCTTGAGCAGCCGCGTTCAGGACGAAGTACATCGGACGCTCGAGCAGATTCCTGAAATCAGTGAATCTAGTCGAGCGATGGTCTTCGAAGCTGCCCTTCAATCCATTAGTAAGGGGCGTGACCTTTCGTCCCTGTCTCTAGCGTTGCTTGAATCCGGCTGCGACAGCATGACCAAGAGCCGTGCTGGTGAGATATCGAGACTGATACACAATGCAGCCACTGCGACGCTCAATGCAGAAAAGCAGCTATCGTTAGGTATTCGGACGGCAGTCTGGCTATATTCTGGCGCACCGTGCATGTCGAATCCCAAAGATCCATCCGATAAGGATATCCACCAGGATCAAGCGCACAAGGCCGCTAGCGGCAAGACCTATGAGGTCAGCAAGGGTATGCTTCTGGCCGGTGTCTGGACATTGCCAGGGCGCGACGAAGGTTGCAAATGTACCTCTAAGTCTGTCATTCCTGGACTCGATTAATGAGGCATGGAAAGGGCCTCAAGCGTTTTTTGACAGGCGATTCCGGCACGACCTAAGCCATAGGAAATGAACATGTCGCCCATGACCACCGCAAATGCGCTGCGACTTGCGATAAACATACTCCGCGACACGGCGGAATCGCGCCGGATGCCGTCGGGTGTCCGGCTCGACGAGCCAACCGCGGGTCTGCATGCAGATGCAGCGGAGACGCTGGAAGCTTCTCTCGCCGATCTTCGAGACCATGAGTAGGAGAGGCATGGACATCGCGCTTGATGCCGTAAAGGCGATTTATCGTCGCGCCGTCGACGCGAACGCGAGCGACGGTGAGGGTGCCGCCTGGTGGGCCAGCGTGGCAGCGGAAGTCGAGTCCGTTGTCGGTGCGAAGAACGCAGCCACAGCAGCCTCAATCATTGCATGGTGGCACCACGACTGGAGTCAGGTAGGTGACACGCCGAAGGCTGCGGCGACTCGCATCCGTCGTGCAGCCGACGATCTACGGGTTTGCCGAAGCTCGCCCAAGCAGCGCGGTCCAGTCAGCGAGTGTGTGATGAAGTCAGGTGTATGAGTCCCATGGTTGATGTCAGCCACCCTCTCTCGCCAGTTCTCGCGGCGCTGCTCTTGAAAGAGTTCACGCGCGAGCAGATTGCCACCTGGATCGAGCAGCCATCCGAGGATGACCTAGTCGCAATGGAGCGCTTCCATGCAGGCTTGGAAGAACATCGGCTCGAATTGCGCGGCGAGAACGATTTTTGCACTGTCGTGATCGTCTATCTCGAAGCGATTCTTGATCCGGGCGGGAGCTATCTTGAGCCTTCTGGTATCGAGGTAACGGCCTCGAGCGCGACCAAAATCTGGTCTCGGATGACAGATATCCAGCGCACGGAGTTATGGCGCGAAGCTAAAGCGCTGCATGACGTTATCGCTCCTCTGGAAGAATAGAGCAGCGATCCCTGCCGGCGGGCCATCATGAACGGCATCTTGCGATTTGGCTTTTCGGAACGTGCGAAGCTCTCCATCGATGCGGCCCTCGCGGCGCGGTGCCGGTCCACAAGCGACGGCACCGATTGGCCAGTTCCAGATTTTGCCGATCAGTTGACGGGCTTTCTCGTTGCCGAGGGCATGATGCCGATTCAGCTGGCGCCTGGGGAGTTTCGGCAGTTCATCGCAGGCCACCTGACTGGGCTGTAGCCGTTCGCTCAGATCACCCGGCTTCGCAATGCCATTGTCGTCGCACTTGGCCGGAAGGCTGAACGACGCAGGAAGACCGCCAGGCCACAGGGTTTGATACGCGCGTCCCTCGGCGCAGTCCGAAGTCAAGCACTCCACCACCCCGCTCATCCTTGGAGCAACTCGCCGCCCTAGTCCTCGAGCGCGCTCTGCGACCGCGGGGGTGGGCAGCAACCTCCTATCGTCTCGATTTGCGGGGTTCCTATGCAAATCAGTACTGTGGCCTTACAGAACAACGATCCGTGAGGTCACATGCAACCCAATAATTCCGCAGCCATTTCCGCAGCCGTCAACGCCTATCTGGACACGATGTTCGGGGAAGCTCGTCCCGGCAACCGCGGGTATCGGGAGATCGGCAATCACGCTTGGCATGACGGCAAGACGTTTGCCGACAAGCTGCACGCCATGTCGTCGTCGGCCGGCTGGATCTCCATCAAGGATCGTGCGCCGGTTGGTGACGGCGTGGAATGCCTGTGCTTCTGGAATGGCCATACCTACATCGACCATTACTACGACGGCAGTGCCGGTGGAGAGCCGGGCTGGGAAGGCAGCCTCACACCGTGGTACTGGATGCCGCGCCCTGCAGATCCGGTCGTTGACCCGGTGTTCCTTTCGGAGCTCGCGTCGCAACGTGAGTCGCTCGCAAAAGCGGCGTAACGCGACCACCGACCCTCCGCGCTCGAGACGACTTAAAAGGACATTGCAAATGACGACGACCCAGTACACCCCCGGCCAGACGCTGAACGCGCCGTTGAGCTCGCTATTCATTTCGCCGCTGAATGCCCGGCGCAACGACCGGAGTGACATCAGTGAGCTTGTCGCCCTTATCCGCTCGCAAGGGGTCCTGCAGAATCTTCTGGTCGTGCCGGAGGTTGCAGAGGGGATGCCAACTCGATTCGGCGTCATCGGGGGCGGCCGACGGTGCCGTGCTCTTACATTTCTACTGCAGCTCGGCGAACTGTCTCCCGACTATCCGGTACCTCTGAAGATCGTTGCCAGAGAGACCGCTGAGCTAGCCAGCCTGGCAGAGAATAGCGGCCGGGAACCGATGCATCCCGCCGACGAGTTCGAAGCCTTCCAGCGGCAGCGCGAGGCGGGGATTTCCATCGAAGACATCGGTGCCGCATTTGGGGTCACACCGTTGGTTGTCCGCCGCCGGCTGACCCTCGCCAACGTGTCACCTAGGCTACTGCAGGGGTACCGCGACGGACATCTGAAGCTCGACCAACTTCAGGCGCTCGCCATCACGGACCGCCACGATATCCAAGAGCGGGTTTGGGATAACGCATTGAAGGGGCCGGTCTGGAAGCGTAGTGCGAGGTTGCTGCGTGAGAGCCTAACCGAGGGTACCGTTGCCACGGCGGATAACGATGTTGCGCGGTTTGTCGGGCTGGACGCTTATGAAGCTGCTGGCGGCCACGTCGTGCGCGATCTCTTCTCGGCGCGCGGAGACGGCTACATGGCAGATCATCTGCTTCTGGACAGAATGTTCAATGAAAAGCTTGCCGCGATTGCCGATGAGGTCCGCGCTGAAGGCTGGTCGTGGGTGGACGTCCGCCGTACAGTCAGCAGCGGCGATCTTCATCAACTGAGCAAGAGCAAGCCGTCGGAGCGCCCCCTGTCGGCCGATGAACAAGCCGAGGTAGCTGCGCTTGAAACCGAACAGCAGGCTCTGCAGAGCGATGCAGACGCGCTGGACGAGGACGACGCATCGGATTCGTACGAGGTGGTGTCCCAGCAGATCGACGATATCAAGGCGAAGATTGACGCTATCAAAGCGAGGGCGCTGTCTTTCAGTGATCGGCAGATGAAAAAGGCGGGTGTGATCATCGGCCTGGACAATGCAGGCCGATTGGCGATCCATCGAGGCCTCATCAAGGAAGTGGCCAAGCCGAAGCCGGTCGAGCCGGGTGTTACCGTAACCGAGTCCGGCAAACCCGCACATTCCGAGTCGCTCGTCCGGAAGCTATCGGCGCATCGGACGGTGGCCCTACAGGCCACGCTTGCGGAGAGCCACCGGCTCGCGCTGGATGCACTCTGCTACTCGCTGGCCAGCACCGTGTTCTATAGCGGGCATTTCGGCCAAAGCGGCGTCAGGATCCACGCACATGTCCAGACGTTCAACCTGCAGCAGCACGCCGACGATATCGAGCAGTCGAAGGCATGGCGTCAAATGGACGCGCTCAGAGAGGGCCTTCGCGAGCTTCTGCCCGAAGACCCGTCCGAACTATTCGCGTGGCTTCAAGAGCAACCTATGGAGACTGTGATCGAGATCCTTGCGTTCTGTACAGCGTCCTCGGTCGATGGCATCCAACACCAGGAGAATAGCCGGCCGGTGTCCGAGCTCGAGGCAGCAACGGATCTCGATATGGCGAAATGGTGGGAAGCGAGCGCTGGTAGTTACTTCAAGCATGTTCGAAAAGAGACCGCCATTGCAGTCATCAAAGAGGTGGACGCGACTCAGGACTGCGATAAGCTCGCCAAGCTGAAGAAGGGCGAGCTGGACAAGCACGGGGAGTCGGCCCTCGCCGGTACCGGCTGGTTGCCAACCATGTTGGCTCGGGTGGTGAAGACCGAGGTGGCCCCGCGTGGCACAAGAGTGCCGGTGCGATATCGAGACTCCAATGGCAACACATGGACCGGTCGAGGCAAGCAGCCCGCGTGGCTTGTCGCTGCCATCGAGAACGGGAAAATCGCAGATGACTTCCTCGTGACTGCGGAGGTCGTCACCGAGTAGTTTTCGCCTACGGCGGCTTGCGAGGGTCCCCTTCGTATCCGTATGTTGGGTTGCATATCACCAGCCGATGCAACCCAACATGCAAGCCTCGCAGCTCACCCTTTTCCCGTTGGCCGGTCCACCGGCCTCGGTGCCCGTAGCCGTCGCCAATTGGACCCCAGACGAGTTGGAGCAACGCGCGATGGCTGCGATCGACGCAGTCCTCGAGGCGGGGCACCCATTGATTTGCGCTTGGTCTAGCGGTAAGGATTCGAGTGTCGTGGCGAACCTGATGCTCAACGCGGCACGGGCCAGGCTGCAGAGCGGGTTGGCTTGCCCGCCGCTCCTCATCAACCATAGCTCGATCACCGTCGAGAACCCCGAAGTTCAGGCACTGGCGGCATCCGAGATCGCGAAGATGCGCATGTATGCTGCCGCCCAAGGCATCCCCCTGACGGTCCGCGTGGGGCGCCCGACTCTCTACTCGGCCTTCGCCTGCCGTGTGATCGGCGGCCGGGGTCTACCAGCGTTTCCCGACACTCGAGGTGATTGCAGCGTAGACTGGAAAGTGCGCGTGGGCGATCGACTTTCTGCGTCCGCCCGAGTCGAGCTGCGGCGCCTGACAAGCAAGTCGGCAGTACTTATGACCGGCGTCCGGCTTGAGGAGTCTGCGGCTCGAGCCGCCAGCATCGCATCACGCGGCGAACGCGATGACGGCATCTGGACTAACGAAGAGGGCGCGATGCGCCTGTCGCCCATCCTTTCGTGGACTTCCGACGATGTCTGGACCTATCTTAGCTACTGCTCGGCTGCCCTGATCCCGGCCTACTCAGATTTCGCCGAGACGATGCGCTTCTATCGGGATGCCGGCGGCAGCTCCTGCGTTGTCGTGTCCTCTGACATGATGGACGCGCGCAAGCGCGGGGGTTGCGGAGCACGATCTGGCTGCGTGACGTGTACCAAGGTGCAGTCTGATAAATCGCTCATGAATATGGTCGAGAGCGATTCTGACCGCTATGGATACATGAAGCCGATGCTCGCATTTCGTGACTTCATCGCAAATACGCAGTATGACTGGTCGCGCCGCTCCTACGTCGGCCGCACCATCGACAAGGATGGCTACATCACCATCGCCGCGGACACTTACTCGCCGCAGATGCTCGAGGATCTCCTCTGGTACGCACTGTCGATCCAGGCGACGCTGCCAGCGGCGGCGAAGTTTTGCTACGTCAATCTGAAGGAGTTGTTCGCGATCGATATGCTTTGGTCAGCCTATGGTCTGCACAGGCCATTTCACTCGCTATGGATCGCGCGCGAGGTCGAACGCGGGAATCTGAAGTTTCCACCAAAGGTGAAGCGGTTCCAGAAGACACCGCTCCCATCGTATGGACGAGTCTTCGTTGGGAAGGATTGGGATGGCGTCGATTCACCGCGGGTCGCGGGGCTGTTCGACGCTCCGATGGCCTTGGCCGAAGAGGGCTGCGGTACCGGGACGCGCTTTACCCGAGATGGCCGGATCGTGACCGATTTTGATACCACGAAACATTTCGAAATCGACGAAGAGGGCGCTACGCTCTTTATGGAGTTCGAAGCAGACCGTCACATCGAAGACTACCATCGCGAGAGCGCTGAATGGACTGCAGCAGCGCGCATCTACCTGCGCTTTGGGTTTGTCACCCTGGCGAAAGGCGCGCATGCCAGGTGGGACGGCATTCTGCGACGCACCGAGTGGCGGCAGCAGAACGGGTTGCACGGCCAACCTCCGCTTGATCGACTGGCCGCGCGTTGCGTTCCGGCACCACCTGAGAACACTCTCCTTGCCGAAGCAGCCTGACAAGCAAAGGCATCAGCATAGCTGGGCCTTTCGTTGCGGGGGTCCCCACGAAGTCTGTATCGTAAGCCTTACGGCAATCCACTCCTGCTACACACGATGCTAGTCGATTTCACAGAGAGCGAACTCATTCTGATCCGTGAAGCAGTGCGCAAGCTGCCCGCTAACACGGAGCTCAGCCAAATGTACGGCCCGGAGATCTCCAGCGTGGATCGCAAGACGACAAATCGACTTGCGGACTGCTTCGACGCCCGCATGAGTGGTAGTCGCGGTGTATGAGCACCCGCTAAAGCCGAATCCACTGAGAGCTAACCATCATGAGTGCAATTGAACATGAAGAGACCGCCAGATCGCTCGCCGACCTGGTGTGCGATGCCGGCGGTCCGGACCTTGTAGCGCTACTTGAGGCGGTCCGCCCGCAGTATGGTGCCGTTGGCTCGCGCGACGAGGACGTGAGCCGGCGCCGGCGGGACATCGACGCCACGCTTGAGTTGCTGGCCGGCCCGCCGCCGTCCAGTTGGACGCCAGTGGGGGAGGCCTGGCCGGAGTCCGGGGAGCCCCTTTGGGTTCATACGACTTACGGAAAAGTCGTTGCTGGATCGAAGCAATGGCGCCAAGGCTGGAGTCCGGATTACTGGGAGACCGAAGACGGTGAGCTGAACTTCGAGGACGTGACTCACTGGATGCCGCGGCGGCGGCCGGCACCCCCCGTGGTTAGCGACAGGCAAGGGTAGACAAGGTAATCGCGATGACACTGGATCAGTTTGTGGAGCAGGAAAGAGCCCGCCTAATCGCGTTCGAGCGCCATTGGCGGGCGATGAATGCTGTTGACCCGCAGAACTGGCCTCTTGATCTCGGCGTCGGGAATGCGGGGCTATGGGATGAGATGCTTAGCGAATTCGCCCCAGCTGAAGCTCCGGAGAGCGAGTAGAAGGATCGCCGTCGTCGTATCTGCCCGCCTACCCGACTAGGGAGAAGTGCTCGGCGCCGACGATGGCAAGGAAGGGTGCACCGCCTCGTTCTCGATCCGGGCTGACTAAGAACTGCATTTGCCCGGCTTCTTCCTTTGTTGGTAGCATATATAAAGCGAAGTATATGGATGATGCGAAAAATGAAATTAGAGGCGAACAGATGCTGAGGTTAGCGCCTTGCGAGCAAGATTTGCCGGTGACCTACGACAAGTACGGGCGGCTGAACTATCACCCGGATTTTCACGGGAAGCAGAAGCAGCCGTGGACGACTACGGATCAAAGGTTTCTGGTCGACAACTATGATCGGCTTGGTCCTGAGCAAGTTAGCCTGGCGCTGGAGCGCACCATTCATACCGTGATGACTCGCGCCTATGAGTTGCGCAAGAAGGGTTTGATGTCAAAACCCGCAAAAACTACGTGGCACAGACGTATGCGACAGGCATGACTGGGAATGGTCCCGAAGTGAGCAACGGAGCGCCGAATGCTGAGCAATGCTCGGCCCCTCATCCAAACCCGAATCTGATGCTAGATAGGGTGATCCGGTTGATCGTGCTTGACAGGTTGACAACGCAGGAGATGGTGCTCGTCCGCTCTCTGAAGCAGCGTCGCAAACGGAGTCAGGTGATTGACGTGACGAATGCTGAGTTCGAGCAGGTCAAGGTTATCCACGACAAGATTTTTAACAGGATTGGAAGATGACAACAGCAGTCGAGGAGGGCGGATCATCCGACACGCAGCGTGATCGAGCATGGCGCGAGCTGCTGCAGTTGCATCGTAGCGCCGTGATGCAGGCCGACCCAGATCTGTCGGATCTGTTCGAGCAGCGCCTCGCGAAGTTTCGTGAGTCGCTGCTTAGCGAGGCCGCGGAGCCTAGTCTTCTAACGAAAGACGCGGTCCTAGACTTCGCAGCGATGCACGGCATCATTTCATCGCGCCGGCATAAGTCCGAATGGTCCGAGAAGTTCAACACGAGCTTAGTGGGATTTGCCGCCAGCATTGCCGCGGCCCTCGCGCGTGGGGGCATCGATCCAGCGCTTGCCAAGGATGCCAGATCCGCCGAACCCTACGAAGCGTCACTCACTGGCGGCCCAACCGGCGACGAGCGAGAGACGTTGAGCAACGACCAGATCGACGCTATCCACGACATCGCCGCAGAAACACTCGCGCACAGGCACGGCTACCACGTACAGGATGCCCGTCTTGATACGCGCGCGGTGCGGACTTGGAGGCTCGCATTTGCTCGTGCTGTGCTGCAAGCAAGCTTTGTCCAACAGCGGGCTCAGACAGCGCCCGCGACTGGCGACAAGGCCGCCCCCCCGCGCGTGTTTGCCGCGTGGGCGCTCATGTGCGACAGCGAGTTCATCAACGTGAACGTAGCGCACGAGGGCGACGATCCCGATCACCAGTTGAAGAAGTTTCTTCGCGGCGGCACGCGCAGCGTCAAGGAGGCTAAGCGCCAGGGCTATTACATCGAGCCAGCAATCATTACGATTGCCGCCCACGCTTTGATGGAAGTCAGCGCCATTCCTCATCGGGAGGAGGCGCCGTGATCTGCACCAACTGCTGCAAAGACGACGATCTTACCCAGGACTTTTCTGGACTGCCATCTCACGCCATTGTGAAGCTATGCAGCGAATGGCTTTGCGATGAATGCATGGACGAACGAGACCGCGCTGCAGCGGTCGTACACGGCGAGAAGGGCAGCATGTGCGAGTGCGACAAGGCTGCCAGTGGCCGAAATCCGCAGCTCGCGTGCAGAAGCGGCGAGGAGCGCTGAAGCATGCAGCCAACCATGAGCGTAAGCGAATGCCCGCATTGCGGTGGCAAAGCGGGATTCTCCACGACCATCGCTTTCACAGCAAAGCGATTTACGACTTGGGAAGGAGACTGCATCGACACAGACGGCTACGAGGTACGGAGAGAAGGCGATCCACGTTGCATGGACTGCGAGCGGCCTGTGCGGGCACTGTTTCGCGTTCACAAGTCGTCGGACCCAACGAGGGCGCCATGATGTTCGAGGGACGGACCTATGTGCAGACGGGGCTTGGCGGGAACTCGATTCGATTTGCCGATCAGGACGCCGGCGTGGCGACCACCACATACAACCACAGCATGCCCGAGGAAGGCAAAGCGGAAATGGCGCGCCGCATCACCGCGGCGCTGAACCTCACTGCTCGCTTCTCGACCGAGCAGATCGAAAGCCTGGCGAGCGAGCTCAACGCAAAGGATAACCGTCATGCCTGACGAATACGACACGCTCCTCGCGAACGTGAAGAAGTATTGGAGTAACACCGCCCGCGCGGCATCCGCAACGAAGCGGGATCTGCGCACGCTGATCGAGGAGATCGAGATTCTTATCGATACCCTGCCTGATGACTGCAATGCAGGCTGATCTTTCCAGCCATGCGCCATGCCTGGGCGTGGTCCCGTGTGAGGCGGCGCCGGTCCCGGGTTTGACGGCCCGCGAGACCGCGAAGTCGGCAATGGCGCGAAATGAGGAGATTGCTGATGTGATCGCGGACGTTGTGCTGACGTGTACCTCGCCGGCTTGTGTGGCGGAGGTGCTGGCCATGATCCCGCAGGAATGGAAGGAAGCACTTCAAGGCTTCTGCCACGAAGGCCCGCCTGCGCGGCAGGCCGAACCGCGAGGTATCCGCGTCTTACGCAGCGCGACGACACTCGAATGCCGGCAACCACAGAGGAAATGGAGCATTGTCACCGAGACCCTAAGCGCTCAGGCAGCCAATGCTTCGGGAGGTGCCAAGTGAGCCGGCCATATGTGATTCCCTGCAGTGTAAAGGGCGGGCGCAGCCCTAAGACGGGAGCGCGCGTTGGTTCACGCCATCGTTGGGACGGTGGGCAATGGGGAAAGGGCCGCTGCGAGTTCAGCGGCTTCTCGCTGGATGAGGTATTGCGCAAACCCGAGGCCGCGCGGCCGAGATCCGCGGATGTGGCATGGGTCGAATGAAATCGCGCAAAGTCCATATGGTGACGGCGGACGCCGACTATGACGGCGCTGACGTTTTGCGGGCATTCACCACCGACGCGGCGGCGAAAGCGTTTGCGGAAAAGTGCCGATCTTACTCCGACACGCGTCCGACGCCACCTAATGTGATTGAAGACTCTCCGGAGAACGATAGAGCGTGGGACGAGTACAACGCCAGGCAGCGTCGGTGGGAAGCCCGCCATCCGGCTGGTGAAGACTACGCGCACCACGACCATTTTAGCGTCAGCCCGCTCAAGCTCTACGGCGGGTTCGAATGATCCCCCGCATCAATAGAGAGCACGCCTAGCCGGGATGCTGATGCTTGGTTCCAACGGTTCGTCGAGGACGCTGCTGGAGTCAAGAAACCCTAACTGAGCGCCGATAATACGTGGCTGCGCAGAGCTTTATTGAGTCCTGTTGCGCGTGCCGTCTCACCAGTACGAGACACAGAAAATCCAACTCCTGGAGAAACAGAATGACCAACGCACAAAGCCGCTTGAAACTCGCCCTTTGTGGGCTGCTGACCGTCGCCGCGGGCCAGCCCTCATTCGCACAGGTGAATATCCGCCAAGTATTCTCCCCCGAAAAGTATCAGGAGCTTCCACGGCAGCAGCGGGAGACCTATGTGGCAGGCGTACTTGACGCCGATCGCGTTCTCTTCGACCAGACAAAGCCGATGTTCGCCGCGTGCTTGAACGGAGTAACCCTGACGCAGGTAACCGACGTCGTTGACGTGGCCACTGCGAATTCGAAGACGCGCGAAGCAATGCCGATCCTGGTGCACAACGCACTAGTCCTAGCTTGTGAGCGCGCCGGCCACAAGGTGCAATGAGCTTTGTGCGTCCTCGCCGCGGAATGTTAATCGAGGCGAGTCCACGTTTCTTACGTTGCAGTATGGCACGAGGTGCCCCGTATCGGCCGGCAGCCGACTGGAGTAAGACTGTGAAGAAGATTATTGTTGGAGCAGCAACAGTAGGTGCCGTCGTTATGGCGACGGCCGCGGTCGCTGACGTGCCGGAGCAGGTTCTATCGATCCGGCGGCTGACTGTGGGCGACAGCGTGGAGGTATCGCTCCCGACCATTCAGAAGAGCGACGGATCGGTCTGCATGGCGTACGCCGCAGACGTCTCGCGGGATAGTCTCGGCAAAATCACCGTCAAGGTGGGGGAAGTGTGCGGCAAAGAAGGCGTCGCAAAAGTGAACGAGCGTGGTGGTATCGAGATGTGGCCGTCCAATCTTCGTGTCCTGGTCTCCGAGGTTCGCCATGGGTTGACCATGGAGGTTCCGCACTTGGTCGGCGACGTTTCGAAGTAACGCGCGACCCGGGAACAGCGGGGCGTCACCCGTCGTTCCCCGACCCAATGAAGGTCTCCGATTTTACACAACATATATTGACGGTCCATTTCGGCACGGCTGGCGAGAGACTCGCTGGTCGAGGGGCGTGCAGTTGGGTCAGATAAAGCTGACAAACCCTAGTTGGTGCGGGAGTTGAGTGCTACGCGCCTCCAATTGCCTGCCATGACTTGAAGCGAGCTCTCGCCGATAGTCCCCGCCGTCCAAAAACATCCCTCGCCACCTCTGCAGCTGATCGTGCTGCAAGCTGCCAACACCCTCTCGGCCCCGAACGCTTGATCGTCGCGCCCCCCCCGACAGCCGCGTTCCGTAGAGTCGCCTCCCCGCTAGTCGGGATGATCCAAAGCTCGCACGTAGATTGCTCAGGGCTGACGGTGCTGCTGGTGCGCGCTTATGGGATTTCCCCGGGGCGAACGGGGCCGCGCAGCAATATTCTGACCTCGATGTTTGTTTTGTGTAATACACAAATATTTGCGTGGTTTTTGATTGATGTAATACATTAAATCATCGGAAAACGCAGCGAGCAGGGGGGTAACAATGCAGGCAACCTTCACCGAAGGTCAGTGGGTCTGGAACGATCGATTGTACGGCGCAGCCATCATCATCCGCTGCTGCACTAATCCCGGTGAGGATCGCGAAACGGTCGTCGTCCAGTACATTGACTGGACCTACGGTCGTCTCTGCTGGGGCTCGGAGACTGGCACGTACGAGGGCTATGCAGATACCTTCGTACCGATCGGACAAGGCCCGAGCATCGTGCGCGAGTTTCTGGCCGCGTGGGATGAAGCGATCGCCGAGGACATCAACCGCGCGGCCGTAGCAGTCGAGCGTCGCGCGGCAGCCGCGCAATCCGAGCACGTCACCCAGCTGCGTACGGCACTCACCAAACTGGTCAACCTTCACGGGGATTGGGACAAAGGCTCGGCATACGTGCCCGTGGCCTTCATGCACGAGAACAACGCAGCTATCGCTGAAGCCCGCGAAGCATTGGCAGCCACGACGCCAATGACTGTGCAGACCAAGCAAGGTGCGCGCTTCTTCATCGGCCATGAATCCTGCCGCAACACGAACAACGCTCCGCACGTGGCGGTCACGGCTGCTGATGCGCTGGAAGTCCTCGTGGCGCGTGGCGTGGATCGCAATCGCGCCGCTGAATCCCTTATGACGATTCAACGCATTCCCGCTGGTGGTATGGCCGTACTCCGTAGCGTGCACGGTGATCTGATCGAGGTCATCGTCAAGTTCGGTGCCGGCATCTAAGGTAATTGGACATGCTCGCTACCTACAAAATCGCCCACGTGCGCGGCTACGTGGTCACCATCTACTACGGCGAAGACGGCCAGCCTAAGTCGGCCTGCTACAGCACCATGAATACCCGCATGGGCTTTCGTAACATCCCACTCACTGGCCGCATTGCACGCGACGCGATCGCAGTCGCTGCGAAACAATAAGGACTCAATCATGGCAAACGACACGAGCATGATCACACGCGAGCTTGCGGCTCTCCGTGAGCTGGAAGTCATCAGCGAGCGGAAGGAGCGCCAGTGCCTGGCGTACATCGAGAAGAATCGTGACGAGGTTCAAGGGTGGATCGACACGATGGGTGTCACCGCCGCCGCTGACTTCGTTCGCGATATGGCTTGAGCATCGGAGGCGAGCAGAGAAAGCATGGTGAGCATCGACAAACGCAAATGGGCTGAGGCAATTCTGAGCAATGACGAAGCCTCGACGGACGCGGAACTGGTGGAGCACTTCGTAGGCGATGGTATCGAACGCGCGGAGGCCATGGCCGCTGTTGCGCGCCGCAGCGAGTTCCTAAATCAAGATCCCAGCCTGCCGCCGCGCCTGCATCTGAACGTCATCGCTGGTGACCAGCCTACCACCTGCCCGGACTGCGGAGCTCGCACGATCTGGCACGGCATGAAGCTGGACGAGCGCGACGAGAACTACAGCGACGAGCATTGTGCTCGCACTGAGCAATGCGGGCTGACGCTCCGCGTGTATCAACCCGATGAAGAAGACAAAGCATGAAACTGATCCTTACCAATGGCTATCCCTTTCCGTACCCGGAGGGCGCAACCGAAGCGCAGATGGAGGAATGGGCGGGTGAAGCAGCGGGGATCACGCTGACGCTGGAGGGCGTGGAACACTTCGAATGGAAGCACACCTTGACCGTGGAGTTTTTCACGGCTGAGGCGATGTGCAATGCAATGCGCGAGACTGGATGGCAGTTCTGGGACGAAGGGATGTTCGTTCTCGAAGCCGGCACGAGCGGCAAGGACGGATACGATCACCCGGCGATCATCGCGGGCGGCCGGGCATACTGCGGTTTCGTCCTCGATGCCTCGGCAACCACACCTCACCGCGGCGCAGTCCTCCCGAACTTGCTCACAAACGCCTAAAATCACGAGCCGGTGGCAACCGCCCTATCGCGCGCCCCCGAAGCAACCTTGGTGGTTCGTGCCGGAAATGCCCGCCTAATCGACCCGCCTTCGGAAACTCGTTCACGTCCTAACCAACCCGTCACAGGGTGCTCCGCTCGCAGATTGTCCTGTGGCGGTGCCATCTAGGGGGAGATTGCAACAACAGGTGAACCGACAGTTGTGGCACTCTTGAGTTGCAACGTATAGCGCGGCTCCTCCAGAGTATTCGAAAAGGCGAGCATAGAGAAATGAGCGACGGAATTGAAATCTACGTCCGCGATAGCGGGGACCGGACGGTTTTGAACATTTATGTCCCAGACCACCTCAGGGAGGCGTTTATCGCTGGGCTTGCCAGCGGCCGCTATTCGGACGACGGGGTGGAGATCGCCCTCGAACTGTCAACGCTACCTAAATGGATCACGGACGGAGGAAAGCGGGCGCAGGCGGAACAGAGCGGCGAGTCGGTGCACGTGCGCGTTCCTATCTCCGTCATCAACGTGTAGCCGCTATGAGGTAGCGCTGTAGCAGAATCGCCCGTAGAGCCTTTGCGGAATGTTTGTGTGGAGTGGCTTATTGCACCAGCCCGCGCTGCCTAAGGCCAACGCCCGCGTCAAGTGAGGACCGCCAGGCCGCATGAGCGCCCCTCGGGAGGCGTAGCCGGAATTCGATTCGATTGCCGCGCATAGGCGCTTAGACGGCGCAGGCAGCCGCGGGCGTCGTGGGGGGCGGGTCGAATGTAATGCCTGCCACGTGAAGCCGCGCGAAAATGTCCCCCGTCTCGAAGTCCCAATTCGCTGGCATAGTGTCTTTCAACCCCAAGCCGCCGCAGGTGGGACCGTTATCGAGATTTGCGCATTCTGCTTCGGTAATCATAACGATGGCCAAAAATGGCCGTATCTCCTGCGCTACCTCTTCAACTGAGGCGCCTTGCGCAAGTCTGGCGATGCACCGGTCCCGCAGGAAGGCGCATGGCACGACATGCTCCGGGTGCTCGCCCCCGTTCTTTCCATAACCTGTCGGCACATGTTCTGCTGCTAGGTAGTATTCGAAGCACCGGGAGTGCGCGCCCTCTCTGGCGAGACGCGTTTGCTGCAGGTACCGCACCACCCGAACGAATGAACGTTGAATGACGGTCTCGACGTCGACGACGGCTTGGAAAGGCCTAGCCGCGTTAGCACAGAGGATAGCCAGGTCGGCCTCCACGGCCGCAACGAATGAAGGTACCGTATCCTTCAGTTCCAGCCACTTCGCCAGCTCTGCGGCAGCCTCGTACAGCGAAAGCCCTCGTTTTTTGTAGAAGTCGCCAAGCACTAGGTCTCGGACCGACGTATTCGACAATTTCGCCGGCTTGTGAAATTCAATAGCGCGCGTGTCTCCCAACGAGCCTTCTTCCCACATCTCCCAGAAAAATCGGCTAGTTTCGAACACTTTTCGAACATAGGCGGCTCGCCTTGCTGTTTTCGGCGTCTCATAGTGCGAAGACAGCCGGCGGAGCCCGTCGTACTGCGGCGTAACCACGTCGAATGCTTCTAAAGCTGCCATCAACCCCTCCGCTCGACCAAACCCAATGTGCAAACGACGCTGAAGGAGGGAAACCGACGGATTCTGTTCATCGATAACGATGGCTTTTGCCTGGGCGACCAGGTCTTGTGTGATGATACTGCTGTTCATGTCTCTAGTCCTCAAACTGTCGGGTAAGGGGTCGATCCCCGCCCATTGCACGTAACAGCATCGAGGAACTGGTAACCTTAGCTCTGTTACAAATTAATCCGGTTCGCTGCGCGGGATTTTGCAGCTGAACAACCTGGCACGATATTTCCCGTATATTCCAGCGGTCGGATATTCCCCGAAGTGGGACTAGGCATCGTGCTCCAGATCGTGGTACTTGGGATTTGAGATGTGGCATGCAGCGCGACCGGTAATCTTGAACCGCGGAACGGGCCCCAAGTCAAGTCCTGCGGCCTATTGCTGCCCTAAGCCTCGCGCGAGCGTTCCGACGCCTCGTATGCCAATGGGGCTTATACTTGCCGAGCCGATGAAATCGAGATTCACCCCTGCCCGTCGGGCTTTGATGTTTTCCGGCAGTGTTGGGTTAAGCCTAGATACGTGGGATTTAATTGTGAAACGCCTGGTTTTGGTTCTGGTACTCGGTATGGCAGCGACGGCTGCTATCGCAGACGAAGAAGTGCCGCAGTGGCGGACAGAAAGACCGACTCACGCGCGCAAGGATATGACGAGATATTTTGGTGTCGAGTATATGTATCCTGCCAAGGGGCCGTGCGGGAGTGATCCATCGCCGCAGGCCCGTGCGATCACTCGAGTGAGCAAGGTTGGCCGTTATTGGGATCATGAGAATGCGTGTGCACTCATTGTTGGTGACCGGGTGCATACGAATTTCAAGGGAGCGATCGAGATCACGGATCTGAAGGACTGGGTCGCTGGCGCCAGTATGATGACGTTCTGGCCCGACGCCTTTGAAGAGCCGCACTCGGAAGCTTCCAAATAGCGGCCCGGCAGAAGGTCACGCGTGTGGGCGCCAGCATCAATAGTCAGTTATGGAAGTAGTAAGCTTGCAGTTGGCGAGGGCTCTGGAGATGTAGGCGATGGCGTTAGATCTCACCGCGCTATTTGGCGCGGAAGCCTCAGCAAAGGAAAGCTGGGACGGCTATGGGGCGGCCGAACGCATTGTTTTTTCGGACGAGCATGACGAGTTGACGGCGCAGGAGATGCTGCAGAAGCGCATTTCTGCGATCTTTACGCCGATGCAGATCGCGGATCAATGGACAACGCCGAAGGGGTTCGTTCCGTCGGCGAAGAGCGATCTGTTGGACGGACGCTACCCGGCGCCAAAGCCGTTCAAGCTGAACCCTGTCCAATTCCTCAAACGCGCTGACGCCAATCACCCATCCGAGCCAGAACCTACCGCTTCCGCTTTCTCCCAGTGGTTGTATTCGCTCTATTCGGACGCCTATGGCGACAAAGAACATTTGGAGCGCGGGATCGAATTGGAGGGTTTCCTTGTCTCAGAGCTCTTAAGAGACTGGAAAATAGAGAAGGCACAGCGGACGGAGGCTTACAGGCGTCGGACGCTCACAGTGTTCGATGACGAGCTGGTAGGGAGAAGGTGGGCCGGATGGCGGCTTGCCCACAACGGGTTGCATGCGCCGGACAATGCGACATCATGGTTCGGCGTCGAGGATCTTAGCGTCGGTGGTGTGCCATTACGAGCTTCGCCGGATCTTCTCTATCAGAACACGTCCACCGGCGAAGTGGTCATAGTGGAAGTCAAGAACTCGACTTTGGAAATCCCGTCGAACCTGTGGCCGAACATCTGGGGCCAACTGTGGTGCTATGCGCAGATTCCACTGGTACGTTCAGCCAGTCACGTGACCGTTGTCGGCGAGGTTTGGGGTTCTAGGTGGCATAACAAGTCGTGGCGCGAGAAGGCGACCTATCCGCATCTCTACATGCGAGCGTCGGTACGGCGCGATCCGCGTGCTGCCTCATTCGACCGCTTCTTTCGTACGCTCTTCAACATCTATCGTAGCGCCTAATTTACCGAGCCTCAGGTTTGCATGCAGCAGAGGTGAGAGCCGCGCGATAGTACATTCGGCCGTCATATGATGGGCCAGCACCCTAGGGCCGACGCGCAGATTCACGCTGGGTTGTTGATGTTGAATGGACTGATTCGAATCGCTGGGAGGCGATGATGGCGGGCAGGAAGGCGGTGGAGAATAGGGGCGGCGCCGGCCGTGGCCAGGGGCGCAAGCCTCTCCCGGACGGCGAAGCAGCTCAGGTGGTGTCTATCCGCCTGACGCGCGCACAGAAGGACAAGCTGGAAAAGCTTGGCGGTGCGGCATGGGTGCGGGGGAAGATCAGCAGGGCCAAGGTGCCTGAATAGAGGGCACGCGACCGTGTCTCTCGACGAGCCGTCCGAGATCCCGCCAATGTCGGTTCTTTTGGGGCATGGCTTGGGGGTGGAGCGGGCCGCGCGCGCGACGTGGCAATTCGATCGAGATCGGGCCATGTTGGTTATCGCACGACACGAGTACATGTCGCATCGTCAAAAACTTTGAATGAATTCTTACCCCGCAATGGGGTGGGGCTGTCCCCTCTGACCCGAGGCCTATGGCCGCTCATATCAGAATGAGCGCCGCAAAAGTCGTTCGAAGCCATTGAATACCACTATTTTTGGGTAGCTTGAGCAATCATCATAATTACGAGTACCATGGCAAAACGAAAGAAATTAGCACCGATCTGCGGTGCATCCGCCGAGGTCTGCTGAGACCTTTGCCAGCCGGAGTCAATCCTATGCCGTTCGTTCTCCCCGCCGTCAAATCGCCATCGTCGACCACTGAAGGGGAGCAGCGACGCCCATCACCACCGGCGAGCCCGCGCTCGTTCAACTTTTTCGCCAGACCATCCACCTCCGCAGCGCCTGCCCAAGCAGCTGCGGCCCCTGCGGGTCGCGACCACATAGATCAAGAGCCAAGGCTCGCTCCTGAGGCAGATACGCAGCCACCGGAGCGGCCGGGAGCGACTGCTACCCCATCGCGATTCAGCTTCGGCCCGTCACGCCTGGCCGCGGCGCCGAGTCAATCATCGCTGTCCTCCCCGCAAGCATCGCCACAAACTCGGTCGACCGCATCGTTTGGCGCCCCAACCGCGCCACGTGCGACCGCTCCGGCCCATGCCGAACACCCCGCCGCGGGCTTTAGCTTCGGAGCGACGGTTCGCCCGATCACGCAAGCTGTTCGCGAGTACACCGACCAGCAATGGGCAATAATTCGCGCGGAAGCCGACATTGTTGTTGCGGAGGCCAAAGCGGGTTCAGGCAAGACCACCACTGCGGTCGGCTATACCGTGGCCCGGCCGCATCTGCGCACTCTGTACCTGGCCTTCAATCGGGCAAATGCGAAGGCCGCGCAGGGGAAGTTTCCTCGCCATGTCACGTCGATGACCACGCATGCGGTGGCATACTCGGCGCTCACGCAGAATCAGCGCTCGCGTGTTGAGAACATCTGGAAGCCGGCGACTGTCCGGAAGGACATGGCCTCAATTGGCCTCAATGTCCGTTACCGCGAGGCGGCCATTACCCAGCGCATCCTCACCAGCTTCTTCGCCAGTCGCGACATCGAACCCAGCGCCGCCCATGCGGATGATGCCCGCAAGGTGCTGAACGCGCAGGACTACACGGTCGAGCAGTGTGTCCGGTACGCCGGGCGCGTGTGGGAAGCCATGAAGGACAAGGCTGGTCAGATCACGATTCCGCACGACGCCTACCTGAAGATGTTCGTGCAGAGCAAACCCAATCTTGGGTTTCAATTGCTGGTATTCGACGAAGCTCAGGACGCTAACCCGGTTACGGCGCAACTTGTAGAACTGCAGCGCGAGTTCGGCACGAAGTTGCTCTACCTCGGCGATCGCCATCAATCGATCTATGCGTTCCGCGGCGCTACCAATGCCATGGAGGGTTTGCCGGCCGGCGCGACTGTACTGCCGCTCACCCAATCCTGGCGCTTCGGCCCCCAAACTGCATACACCGCAAACGTGCTTCTTGCCGAGCTCAAGGGAGAGATCAATCCGATCGAGGGTTTGGGGACCGATGCTCCGTGGCGCGAAGGCGCGCCATATACGCTGCTATCTCGAACCAATGCCGAGCTCATCAAGCAAACGGTTGCGCGGCGTGGCCGCGGGGTGCACTGGGTCGGAGGTATTGAGGGATACAAGGTGCACATTCTTGAGGACGCGTGGCGCCTTCGCTCGAGTCAGCGTACCGACATTCGAGAACCATTCATCCGAGACCATTTTGCCAGTTGGCAGGAGTTCGAAGAATACGGCAAGGAGACAAAGGATCCGGAGGTGAAGATCCTCGTCGAGCTGGTGGACGAATACCGCGATGAAATTCCGCAACTTGTCGCTGAACTGATCCAGAACGAAGAGAAGACGGACAAGTTCGCCGATCTGGTTGTGGCGACTGGCCATAAGGCCAAAGGGCTGGAATGGGACCAAGTGAAGATCGCCGACGATTTCACTGTTCTTGAAAAGGCTGAAGCGACGCTGGCCGAGTTTGGTCGGGACGATGGTCAACTGATGATGCGCGAAGACGGGACCGACCAAGAAATCAACCTGCTCTATGTTGCCCTCACTCGAGCATTGAAGTGCTGTCAGTTGAACAGCGAGACACTCGCCTGGCTCGCTGATCTACCAGCACATCGGCAGCGGCGTGACGAGGCGGACATGAGAGTCGCGGCCGCAGCCCGTCAACGCCTCGGCGCCGAGGTCGAGAGGGTCCGCCGCGAGACCATTGAAGTCGCAAACAATGCATTTATCCACCTGACCCCACCTCGCTTCTGATCTCACGGGAAGCGTGCGGTCAGCCGCCCCCATCCACCGTATCACCCACAGATGTCTGCCTAAGGAAGATTTGATGACGACTCTCACGATTTTGCAGAATGCCGGCGGAATGCACCCCCAGGCCAACCAGATTCTCGCCGGCACGTTTGGCGCGATGGACACCAATGGCAAATTCCACATTGATTCGACCCTGGTCCCCGCATCCTATTTCTTCTCGCTGATGCGCAACGGCGTCGCAGTACAGCCTGACGACGTCACGGTTATCGAGGCCGACGACGCCGTGATCAATTCCGTCAAGGCGATGTTGACCCAGAGCCTGGGCGACCGCTGGCAGCAGGCTTATGCTCGAGCGGGCAACTTCGCAGCCCGGCGGCCGATTCCAGGCAACGAAGTGGCACAGCTCACCGACCGCGTGACGCCAGCTGTGGCCGATCAGATTCAGGCGATCGCAAGCTCCCCGACAGTGATGGCGCAGGCGCTGGCCAGCGAGGGCGAGATCGCGGCCGAAGGTATCCGCCGAGCTCTCGAAGGGTTTGGCTGCCAGCCGTTCGAGGTCGATCTCGCTCTCAAGAACGTCCGTGTCGATATCTGGCGGGAAAGCGAGCATCCCGATAGTGATCCCGAACTGGACGACAGCGATGAAACGATCTATCGATTCCTGGAGCTTCCGACCGACGAGCATTTCTCGGTATCGGCAGCGGCAGAAGCGGTTACGGAGGGCTGGTCCGAGGAAGTCTTCCAAGCAAACGTCGGTTTTCCGAATCCGGTCCCGGCTCTCGATGCCGGCGGCGCTACCGAAGCCTATGCCGACGTTGGTGCAACCATGCGAGTTATGGCCCGAAACCCGGAAGAAGCGGCTCAGATCGCCGCGGCCGTTTGCAGCAACCCGACGCTGCGTGCAATGTTCGCCAACAACATCAACGTCACTGCAGATCAAATTTATCGAGCTGACCAGGCTCCGAACGAGGGCGACTGGGCGGGCCACGGTGCGAGCCAAGCAGCTGAAGACGTGATCAGCCGAGTCCGGGAGCGCTCGCGCGACGGCTGGGGAATCTAAGAGGGGGCGAGAGGGAAAAAAAGAAGGCGCTCGAAAGCGCCTCAGGGAAGAAGGCCCGGGGTCATGCGGGGCTCGGGATGGGACTACGGAACGTAGTATAACACTATATAATGCGGCGTAGCACTGTAAAACGAAAGACAGCATATGAGCGCGGAAGCCAAAGAGCGGTTGATGAAGATTCGGAAGGATCTGCGGTCGATGCCTGGCGAGCTGTCGCCTGAGCTGCTCGGTGATGCCGGGCTCGCAGAAATGGGTACGCACGATTCCGCAGAAACGGGTACGCGAGTGCAACGTCGTCGACAGCCGGATACAGGAGGCGCCGCGGACGCCAGCCCTTCACCCTCCCAAGCCGACGCAGCTAGGCCAGTCAGCAGCGCCGCTCGAGTGGGATTCCGATTTGGCCCAGCGTCGAAGGTTGCTCAGCCCGAACCGCATACGCCGGCGGACGCGCAACCTGCTACACCGGCACCCGTGATCGAGTCAGATGCCCAGCAAGACGAGGCGCGTCCGAGCTTTAGCTTCAGCGCTCGGCCGCCCGCGATTATCTGTAACGCCGAGAATGTTCCGGCAAGCGATCGTACTTCGGTACACGGCCATGCGGCTGGCTCGCAGGAGCGCGAGGAACTACCGGGGAGCGAGCAGGGTTACTCAGCGAATATGAGCGACGACCTCGAGGCCTATGAGATGCCGCCCTTCTTTGAATCGGACGGGGTCGATTACTCAGAGGCAGAGGTCTATTCGCCTGCGTCGCGCTCGACCCGATTCGCGGCTCGAGTAGCTGGGCGCGGAAGCGTCGCAGCTCCCACCCGCGCCGATCAGAACTCCGGCAGCAAGGATGGCGACAACGAGCCATGCGGCATTCCCTCCAGCGCGTTCAATGGATTTCCGGCAGATCTTCCTGTTGGCACCGCCTATTCGCGCGCAGTGTGGGTGAGGGCGAGCCGGCAGGCGGGCCGTGACAACGCGGTTGTCGAGATTCGAACAGCGAATGGCGGCTCGGCATTGGTAATTGCCGCGTGGCATCAGTCTGCCGAGACGCATGGCGGCAGTGTCACCCCTTGGATCGACATCGATCGAGCGTTGCTCATCGAGGTTCGGCATCGATCGCATGCGGAGCAGGGCTATCGAAGCGTCAAGGTCGGTACCGGTGGGTTCCACAAAGAGATGGGTACGGTGGAGGTCGACCGGCCCGACTTATCGGCGTTCAGGCGCGAGCTCGGCGGCGCCACGGACCGGGTTCTCTACGCGACGGTGCAGATCGCCGCGGAATCCCGTTCCGATAAGCCGAACGATCAAGTTGAGCGCGAGTTCTGGGTGGTGCTCCCCGAGGACACCGTCCGTCGGCTTGCGGCGCAGAGAGTGCGTCAGCAGATGGAGCCGCGGCACCGTGTTCTTGGTCTTTGGAGTAACAGCATCCTGGCTCGCAATTCGGCAGGCCGCCCGGAGCTGCGACTAGCAGACGAGAATGCGGGATTCCTTGCACTTCCACCGGTGGCTGCGCCGGATCCTGCACCGGGCTCTGCGCTCGACGCAAAGTGGACAGCTGCGGAAGGTGATTTCGTGGTCGACACCGTCGAGCGCCTGCTCGCAAATGGAATGCCGGCCATCCAGGCCGAGGAGACCGGGATTTGGGCTCTCTACGAGCACCGTCGCCTGAAGCTGGGTTTGCCAGAGTCGGATCGACTCGCATACCTGGCGGAGCCGTCGTGTCCCAATTACAGTCGCACCGTCGAACCGGCGCCGCCCGCCGAGCGGCTCGAATCCGTCGGCACGATCACGGATGCGCAGTGCGATGCCGAAGGCGGGGCGGTAGCAACAGAACAGATCAGGGGCGCGCGCTTCGGTTTTGGCACTCGTCCGAGTGCATAAGGAGCTGCAGGTGAACCTTGATTTTCAGGCGCTCCTCGATCCGGCGAAGATTCGCGAGGCCGGCCGAGAGCGGGAGCGGCAGGAGACTGAACAAGCTGAGCGCGATGCGAGGATGGCCGCATCACTAGCTGCGCTCGGTCATGCCAGTGATGCATTGCGTCTGACAAATGCCGAAGGCAGGTTCGTTCGCCAAGTCACCGCCATTTGGAAGCGGACGGGCTATCTGACCGCGGCGCAGACGGAATGGGTAAAGGACCTTGCGGCCCGACATTGCTTCGTCCTGCAATCGCCGGCTGGCACCTACGTCGTGCAGGATGGCACTGCATTTGTCGTGCGATCTGCGCGAGATCTAGGTGAGATGAACCAAGCTCCGGACATCGAAGCGTTGATCGAACTCGGCAGGGCGGGCCGCTGGCTGGAACGCGATATCGCGGCGCTCCAGACGCGCTGGGGCCGGCGCCCTCAATCCATGATCGGCGGGTCCAGTCGATTCAGCTTCGGCGCTCGACAGCAGCCGCTTGAACGGTTGCCTGCGAGTCGCGGCGAAGCGAAGCCGGCCAGCGAGGAAGATACGAGCGAATACACACCGTTCTTTCAGGGAACCAGTGTGTTCAGCAATTGGTACAAGGCAGCCTTCGTGGTGGACGGCACAATGTTCAACTGCGTGGAGCAGTACATGATGTATCGGAAGGCGAAGCTTTTCGGCGATGAAGGAGCTGCCGTGGCAGTGCTCTCGAGCTCCGATCCTGCTCGACAGAAGGCACTTGGGCGGAAGGTATCCGGCTTCGATGATGCAACCTGGATTGAGAACAGGGAGAGCATCGTGAGAACAGGAGTCCTCGCGAAGTTCTCCCAAAACCCCTCCATTCGCGATGCCTTGCTGGCGACCGCCGGAACCGAGCTCGTGGAAGCCAGTCCCTATGACAGAGTGTGGGGGGTAGGGCTTGGGGCAACGGACCCGCGGATCAAAGATCGTAGGCTTTGGCGAGGTGAGAACCTCCTGGGCAAGATCCTGACGGACGTTCGCGAAGCTCTGATGCGCGAGGCGCAGAGAACCGATAGCGATTCGATCGATCAGAAGGCCGCCCAAGCGGAACGAGATCAAGTGCATTCTGGGGCAGCGCGTTTCATCTTCGGTCCGGTGCCTGAACCTGCGCTCGCTGGGGAGTCTCTCAGACAGGATTATCAGCGCCAATGAGGCGGAGCATAAGGATGCAACAGAGTCAGAAAGAGAAGGTGAACATCAGCATGCACGTCGCAGACCTAGAAAATGCTCGGGCCTGCGCGGAGCAGTTGGGCGTCGCGCTTGAGGACTATATTCTTCTCGCTACACACGCGGTGAACATGGCCGTGCTGTCTGGAAAGACGACCGTGCAGGTTCCGCCGGGATTGACTGCAACCAAGTGGTGGACCAATAGGGAGAAGACATGCGTGCAAAACTTCTTCAGCAAGGCGGCGTGATCTCGTTGTTTGCAGCGTTGCTGATCGGTAGCGCGCTGGTGGGCGCCATGGGAATTGGACCAACTGCAAGGAGCAACGAGATCCAGATCGCCCTATTTTGCAGTGGTCTGGCGCTCATCTACCTCAAGCATCCAAAGCTGTCCGGCGGCTAGCCGCCTTTCATCGGACACGTGCGAGCAATGCTCCGCAAGAGCGGCGTCCGGCTCAATCTCCCCGCCGAGCGTAACGATGGCCGTGCGGAGGTGGAGCACCATTTCTGGCGGTATCGTTACCCGGCGCTCGACTAGAGCTCTCCCCGGGAGCCCGTCGGACAGCAGTATCGTCATGTCGGGGGCCGCCCCCCGTTCCCAAGCCTCCATTACCTCCCGAGGGCACAGAATCGGGCCGGATATCGGCACCCAGTTCTCGTCCTCACTATCTCCGAAGAGCACGGTTACGGATCCGACCGGGTTGCCGTCCGCCTGATGAAGGCCGATTGCGGCAACCGGGGTTTGGGTAAATACCGACGGTTGGCGGAGCTCGTCTGTCGGCTCCACTACGAACGTTAGACCAGTGACCGGAGCGAAGTAAGCGAAATGGGGCATATACATTCAGCCCTCGAGCTCGGTTTCGACTGCGCGGTTTGGCCAGACGGAGGCCAGGCCGCAACCAACGATTGCCGAGATGCTGATCGCCGCGGCATACGAGTTGGTCGGAAAGCTGAACGCGATCGCGCCGGACATTGCCGCTGCGAGGACGAGGGAGAAGGTAGTAATCGTCAGGTCGCCCCAGTCGACCGACGGCCGGGCAGGCGCCCGCCCGAACCTCATGTCCGGCTCCGCCGGCCGCCTTGCACTCACGGCAGGCAGCCGAATGCGGGCATTTGCCGCTGCAGTGTCAAACATGATGTCAGCCTGATTCTGGCCAACGGCTTCGATACGGTCGAAGTAGGCGTAAGCGGCGGGGCTTGCAGAATGAAGGAGTTCCATACACGGTGTTATCGGCAGGTGCAGGGGCACAATGGAATCACAGTATATTGCGAAGTGAATTGACACCACAAAATAAATAGAGGCAGAATCGCACCCGTATTCTTTGCGCGCTTGTATGCGCTTGGAAGCGATACGGGGCGCTTGAATGGCTCATGGCGCGGCAAACGGGCGCCAGCGACACGTGACAGCAACTGACGGGCTGGGCTCAGTGGAGCTGCCGCGACCCACCACTAGGATCGAGGAACATATGGCGAGCAACCAATTCAATAACGTAGCCGGCGGCATCCTGCCGGTTGGGGTCGATGACGGTCACTTTGGTATCAAGGTCGTCGCCGGGCCCGGCCGGTCGTTTGTCATGCCGGCACGTGCCTGGGCAGGAAAACTGCTTACGGCGCAGTTCAACGACGGCCAGGTCGCTGGCAACGTCTATGAAACCGCCGACGGTGAATTCGTCACCATCACTGCCAATGACGTCGCCGCGCCGGCAGTCGACACGCGGTCGGGGGACTATCCGACGTCGAGTGTGAATCGAGCACTGGTCGCGCACGCGTTGGTCGAGGCAGGAGTCTCCGGCCAGCAGGTCTCTATCGTTACCGGATTGCCGGTCGATCGGTTCTATCTCCACGGTAGCAAGAACATCGACCTCATCGAAGCCAAAAAGAGCAGCCTGCTGCGGCCGTTGGCTCGTCCGGTAGGTTCGGATGGGCTCCCGGCCCTGGCGACCGTGGTCGAGCACGCAGTAATCTCGGAAGCTGTGGCGGCGTTCCTTGACGCGCTGCTGGACTTCGATGGCAACGAAGATCCGGAATTCGGTGAGATTTCCGAAGACTATCCGGTCGCGGTTGTGGACGTCGGCGGCAAGACCACGGATATCGCCGTGGTGCGAGAAGGCGGCGGGGGACTCTATTCGGAGAAGTCCGGGACGGCCGAAGTTGGCGCTCTCTATCTTTACGACCAGCTCGATCGCCGGTTGCGCGAGCAATTCCAACTGAAGGAGGAAGTTCCGTTCGCTTACCGAAAGCGGGCCATCGAAACCGGCTCCTACATGCTCTGGGGTAAGAAGCACGATGTCAGCCAGCTGGTGGGAGAGGCGCTGGATGACTTCGCTGTGCAGGTAGGGCACGAGGTTTCGAAGCGCCTCAAGGACGCGAGCATGTTCGGCCGCACGCTGTTCGTCGGCGGTGGCGCTCGCTTGCTCGGTAGCCGCCGCGCCCAAGTGTTTCCGGGGGTACCGGGGGAGGGCATCTGGATCCCCGAGGAGCCGGAGTTTGCCAACGCGCGCGGGATGTACAAGGCCGCCTACGCCAGCCTGACTCAACGGTGATCGCCGTGGCAGAAATTCGCCTGAACTTCACTATCAGCACGGAAGACCATCCCGAGCTGGCATGTCTCGAGGCCGTCGGCGCCAGCCGGCGCGGTGGCCGGAGTAGCGAGGTGATCCGGCTCCTGAAGCTCGGCGCGAAGGCGGATCTGGCTATTCGAGCAATTGAAGACAACCGTCTGGCCCAGGCGGTAGCGGCCGGGATGCTTGCCGATGGAGCGAGACCGGTCGTTGCGCCTGCGCTGGGTACTGTCGATCCTGTTGCGTCCACGAGGGTCACGCAAACGGCTCGTAGTCAGACACAGGCGAGCTCGCCGGCAACAACTCCGGAGCCGCGGCCGTTGCAGCCGCTGACGGGGCCGACACAGACGCAGCAGGAACAAATTGCGCCTCCCACTGTTCCGCGATACGCATTTTCCCAAAATCCGGCCGCCGCCGAGACAGCTCCGCGGCGCAGCGGACGTTCCAAGGCCTCAGCCTTGATGGGCTGATGCAAACCAGAGGACAGCAGATGAAAACCTTGATGGAAATTGCTCAGGCAGACCGGTACGACCTTGGTCAGGGCGAACTCGCAGTTCGCAATGCGATGGGCGATCTCGCGATTTGGCTGCGCCTGAAGCTCCCATGCCTGACCGCTGTAGCGCCAACCACAAGCCTCGTTGTTGCTGTTTCGCCGGAGCTAAAGGAAGCGCTGCTGGTCCTGGAACAAGGCGGGCAGGTAGGGCAAGGGGCAGTGAGTGCGATTCCTACTGTGACCGCCGGCGAAGCCACGGAGATCTGAATGGCTCTCTTGGCGCTTGGACCTTGCGAGGAGGAGGAAGACCTGTGGCAGCCGTATGTCGACGCTGCTCGATCTGGGTGGTTGGCCAAGTGGCAGAACCACTGCCGAATCTGCTACGGTGACCCGGGCGAACCTGACCCGAGCACTGAGCTGCTTGTGGGCATCTGCACGGAGTGTACGCCGGCGGGCACGTGTCCGCGGTGCGGATCCCAGATGGCCGCCCCGCACGAGAGCTGCCCTTCATGCCAATGGGAACGAAAGCTCGACGCGGATTGGACTGAAAACAGTAACCAATGTCCCTGGTAGGTGGCCCCTCTAACTTTCCGGACACGGTTTTCAACGATAGTGGAAGAGAAGTGATGATCAATGTAGAAGAAGTTCGGGTGCGCAACCTTGTTCTCGCAGGCTCCATTGCCTTGGTGATTGCCTTGGCGGGCTGCGCTGGCGCCGCGGGAAATGCCGGGACGACCGATGCCGAGAAGGCAATCAGTGCCCAGATCGATAGCGCAATCTCGCAGGTGAAGGATCTGCCGGGCTGGAGCGTCGCTGCTGATGCTAGTCCTCAGCCGGCAGCGCTGGGCGGCAAATTTATGTCCGGCTCCTTCCAGGGCGATGCCGCTCAACTCCTCGGTGTCCTGGCGCGTTCCCGCAACATGGATTTCAGGGTCACCGGCCCGAACCCCCGCGTTCCGCTTTTTGTGTTTGTCGATGCTCAGGGGATGACCTTCGAAGAATTGTTGCGCGATGTTGACAAGCAGTTCGGTCAGCGCGCGAATGTCGTCCTAGGGAATAACGTGATCGAAATCCGATACCGCTAAGCAACAGGGGCCGTCTTATAATGCGTAGCAGCATTACAATACGAAAAAAAGACGGGCTACTGCTCCGTCTCTTTCTCCGCTACGCAAGGAAAGGGTACACATGAAACTCAAGCTGATGGCGGTGCTCGCCGGGCTGGCCTGCGAAGTCATGGCCGGTAGCGTTGCACATGCCCAGTCTGGCTCGGAAAACCTGCAGAGGCTGCTGAATCCCAACAAGGGCGATCAGTTGGTTCTGCTTTCACCGGTTCGTACGGCGGCTCTTCGTGCAACTGCGCAGGCGATAGGCACGCAGACAGGCATGATCGAGCGTGCACGGGAGATTGGGCGCGTCATCGACCGGAGGCAGGCAGACCTGGATCGCAGTTTCCGATTTGGCGATTTGGTGATGGGACAAGGCGTCTTACCGCCGGTGATCGTCAAGACCGAGAATGCCAGAACAGTCTCAAAGAACGCCATGCGCGTGGCTGGCGCGGTGTACAAGATCGCGGAGCCGGCCCGATTCCAGAGTGGCTCCCCAAGCTGGCGCGACTGGCTCCTTATGGGTTTGCCGACCGCGGACGACATGCCAGCACTACCGACGAACGAGCAGCTCCTGCCCCGCGATGCCGAGGAGCGGAAGTACTGGGACCAGCAGGTAAAGGCCGCTTTCGAAGATGGTCGCCGCCAGGCACAGGAGATCTTCGACAACAACCTCGCAAACCTCAAGCAGGTCTATCTCGGCATGCGGACGTTCTACGATCTGTACCAACGTGGAATGGTTAGCCTGCCGGAGATCGCGCGCACCCAGGACATCGTCAACAAGGACGATCCGAACACCATCGTCGTGGGCGATACGCTGTTCCGAATTACCGTCAACAGTGACTTCGTGACGAAGTCGGAACGTTGGGTACCCCTTATGGCGACGCCCGCCGCCGAGACTCGTGCGGCAACCGAGCGCGCCGAGCGAGCGATGCGCCGGCCGCCGGAGCCGCCAGCACAGCCGACCATCCAACCAGCTCAAGCGCAAGACGAGCTGAGGCGGCTGATCCAGCAGATGCCCGCTTCCCAGGCGCCCGTGACCCAGCCCGCGACAGCGCCGCAACGTCGTATGGCTGCCCCGGTGTCGCCAAGCCCGATTCAGGTAATGACGCCAACGATGCCAAGCCCGGCATCAGTCGCTCAGATCGGAAGTCTGCAGCGCTCGGCGCCATATACGTCCTCCGTCGAAGAGATGCGGGCGCTAGCTGAGCAGGCCGCGCAGCTCGCCCAGCGGGCAGAAGACGCGCGCCTTGCTTCGATGAAGGCGCTTCAGGCTCTGCAGGCGGCCCAGTCAGCGGGCGCCGCCATGTATGGCAATCAGGCGACCTCCATCGTCGGGCAGCTGAACGGCTACGCCGCGATGTCTGCACCTGTCCCGCCCATGGCCGCTCAGGGCTCTCGAAACGGAGCCCCGAGCTACCCGCAAGCGGTCCAGCCACAGGCGTATGCCCAACCGGCCTCGCAGGCCATGTATCAGCCGCCGGTCCAGCAGCTTGTCTACCAGCCTCAGGTACAGCAACCTCTTTACCAACCGCAGGACCAGCAGCAAAGCTACGGGCAACAGGTCTATCAGCGTGTCGCCTATACCCCGCCGGCACCGGTACCGGCGCCGGCGGTGATACCGGTGCCATCTCCGTCGGCTAGTCGCTCCGGATACCACGCGCCACTCTGGCAAGAATCAAAGGGGAGTTGAGCCCAATGAGTGAATCTATGCTTCCGTTTCCTCTGAGTGTCAATTTCACTCGAGATGAGTTTCACGAGTTTCTGCGCGTTGCCACCGCGGTTGCATCGGACATCCTGATTCAGTCTGGAGACTACGGCTGGGTAGAAGTCTATGGCAAGCAGGTGAAGGCCACTACTCGCATGCTCGAGAGTACCGAGGTCGAGCGCGCATTGGACTTTCTCTATGATGGCTCTGGCGTCTCGCAGTTGGCCGATGGCAAGGCAATTGACGACGAGGTCGAAATCCAAGCAACTCCGGGCGACTTTGACCGCGTCTTCCGCTACCGGATGAACGCGACCGGCGCTCGTATTGGTCGAATTGCGAGAGGTATCTCTATCACGATGCGGGTGATCCCCGAAGCGCCGCCTCACTATGATGATCTCAAGCTGCCACAGGACATCACTGACAATCTCTTCCCGCGCTATGGATTGGTATTGATCGTCGGCACCACGGGATCAGGGAAGTCGACGCTGCTTGCATCCGCGAATCGCCGCAGGCTCGAGACCCCCGACTCGCCCGTCAAGATTCTCACGTTCGAGGATCCGGTTGAATTCCCACTGTCCTTCGGCTACGGACAAACCCCGCAGCCATCGCAGGTGCAAATCGGCCGTAACCTCAAATCCTTTGGGGATGCCGGGCGCAATGCGATGCGACGAAAGGGCGATGTCGTTGTAATGGGGGAATCACGAGACCGCGAATCCATCAACGCTTGCTTCGAAATGGCTCTGACCGGCCACGCAGTCTACTCGACCGTGCACGTTGATACACCAGCAGAAGTATTCGCGCGAATGGTGAGCTTCTTTCCGGAAGACGCTCAACCAGCAGCGGCAAATAAGCTGCTCGACACGTTGAAGCTGACGATCGCGCAAAAGTTGCCTCGTACGACTGATGGAAAGCGTATTGCCGTGCGCTCCTGGTTGACGATTGACAGAGAAGTTAAGCGGGCGCTTGAGGGGCAACCGTTCGAGCGGTGGGGGGCGATTACCAGAAAGTTTTTGGACGAGCGGAAGACTTCGTTCGACTACCAGGCCTTGCCGCTGGTCGCAGAAGGAATTCTGGATTTCCAGACCTTCCGGGAGGTGACAAACATGACGATTCGTGAAGCGACGATCTTCCTCGAAGAGCATAGCCACGCAACGCAGGTGGCCGCCAACCAGCAGCCGATTCTGGAGGCAGCATGAAGATTGCGGATTGGGTGAAATCAGCGGAAAGCACAGGGCTACCGTTCACTAGCATCCCAGCGTACTGCAGCTTCCCGATGCTGCTGGCCATGGTCCACCTTAGGCTCTGGACGATCAGTCTGGCCGTGATTATGACCGTCGGCGTCTGGTGGCTTCAGCGTAAGGGATACACGATGAGTTGGATGGCGCGCCGGGCGCGCTCGAAGCTGAGAGGTGAGCGGGTCACGGCTCGGCCGATCTGGCACGTGCGCCGGTTCTCGCGCCTGCAAGATCCGGGCGAAGAGTTCTCCCGCAAATCTTAAGACCAATCCATAAATAATGCGAAGTGACCTGTTAAAATGAAATTTGAGAAAGGCTGCAAGGGCGGCCGCGGAGAATTCGAATTGAGTAAAGGCATGCAGCGTCGCAGTACCGGGATTCGTTTGGGGGCATTGATCGCCGGGGCGGTTGTCACGAGCTCCGCGTTTGGCTTCATCGACGAACGTCAACCCGTTCAGCCAGCGCAGCCGGCGCCGGTAGTCACCTTTCCCCAACCTCCCATCGCTATGGCGGTACCCGGTGCCGGAGTTCGCCGCGGTCCAGATGCCTTGCAGGGCGATTTCTCTGGTTCTGACTGGTACGCACCGTATCCCGGACCCTTCGGCCCGATGCCGCTTGCCGACTCGCTGATCGCGCAGTTCGTGCCGATTGTGGGCCCGATTCGGCTCGAGGGCGACTCCAGTCTTCTCCAAACTCCGGTTGCCATTCCGCAGGGTTTGGCGCGTAGTGCTGCGCTACGGGCGGTCGCGGAGCGTGCCGGCGTGGTGGTCCGGGTGAAGGGCAATGTAGTCAGCATCGAGCCCATGCGCGTCGCCCCAATGGGTCTTGCCGAACAGCTAGGGGCACCTGGTCAGGCCCTCACTCCGAGCCTCCCGCTGCAGGCTGGCTACCAGGCGGCAACTGGTGCTGCGATCCCTGCCGCTGTGCCGGCCCCCCAACCGACATTCAATCCGGCTCCGATCGAACGCTGGGTATCTCAGTCCGACAAGGGAATGACCTTGAAGCAGGTCATCAAGGAGTGGGCCGAGCGCAATGGGCAGTGGAAGCTACGCTGGACCGCGTCGAACGATTATCCGGCCCCTGATATGGAGTGGAACGGGGACTTTCTCGAGGCCGTCGATCGGACGTTGGCACCGTACGGGCGGATCAAGCGCCCGATCGAGCCGGTAATCCACCGAGACGGTGGTCAGCAGATTCTCGAAATTGCGGACAAGCGCAACTGAGGCCTACAGCATGAAGCTCTACAGGAATGGGCAGCTGACCCCCAAGGGCCGCGCGTTGCGCGTTGGCGCCACGGCCTTGGTGACAGTTCTGCTTGCAAACGGCTGCGCGCTCCAGCGCGTGAGCGAAGGTATGGACAAGGGTAAGGAGATGGCCGAACAGGCTTCGACCCTAGTCTCGAGCATGCGGGCGACGAAGCCGGCCAAGTCCCAGTACACGACGATTCGCGAAGGCTCGGGCTTGTATATCGACCCAACGCCAATCCCGATGGGTGTTCCTGGTGGCAAGGGCGAGGTAAGCCCCTTGGACTGCATTGTCAGCTTCACATCGATTGCGCCCACCACGATCAGTGAGTTCGCCGACGATGTGGCTAAGCGCTGCAAAGTCTCTGTCAGGGTTACTCCAGAGGCGTTGCAGCAACTGAACGGGGTGCGACCAGCGGGGGCGCCGGCGGCGCGGGCGAGCGGGCAAGCCGGTACCGCGCTACCCACGCCGAATCTCAACGGCGGTGGCAATGCAATCGCGCTGACCAATGGCGGCGCAGCGACTTCGAGTGCATTTGGCCAAGGCGGCGTGATCTCGGGCATTCAGTGGCACCAGCGCCCGCTGCGCGGCCTGCTTGACCTGGTGACATCGAAGGTTGGCTTGGGCTATAAGCTCGATGAGTCCGGCATCTCGATTTACTACGTGGACACGCAGGTGTTCAATCTCGATGTGTTGCCGGGGAATATCGACCTGAACACTACCGTGCAGTCCGGAAAGTCCAACGGCGCCGCGACCACCGGTGGCAGCACCCAGGCGTCGAATCAGTTCGACTCGGCCGGCAGCCGGCAATCTACGAAGCTCGATCTGAAGTCCGATATGGCCAAGGAGATTCAGTCGACGCTGGATGCGCTCGTAACGCCAGGCCTCGGCAGCGCCAAGCTCAACACTGCGACGATGGCGGTCACAGTGACCGATCGCGCCGACGGCATTGCTCGGGTTCAGTCTTACGTGAAGGCGGAGAACAAGCGCCTCACGCGCCAAGTGATTCTTAGCGTCCAGGCTTTCATGGTCACGCTGAAGGACGAAGACAGTGTTGGGCTGAACTGGGACGCCGTGTACGCAGCCCTCAACAGCTATGGCATCAACTTCAAGTCGGCATTCGCCGCTCCGACAGGCGGTGGCTCAGCTTCTGTCGGCATCGTAAGCCCGACAAGCCCGTGGGCCGGCACGAAGGCAATGGTCGACGCGCTGTCGACTCAAGGCCGCGTTTCGACAGTGACGACAACCTCGGTCATGACTTTGAACCTGCAAGTAGCGCCGCTGCAGGTGGGCCGCAACTCGACCTATATCGCCAGCTCATCGAGCACCGCGGTATCGAATGTCGGCAATCAAATCTCGCTCGTCCCGGGCAACTTTACGACCGGCTACAACATGTCGTTGCTGCCATTGCTGCTGGATGGTCAAGAGATGCTGCTCCGATATGACGTCAATCTGAATTCCATCCTCCAACTGCGTAGCATCGAGGCGGGTTCGGCCAAGATCGAAGCCCCAGACTTAGACAACCGAATTCTTAGCCAGAAGGTGAAGCTGAAAGCTGGCCAGACATGGGTGCTGTCCGGCTTCGAGCAGATGGGCGATGACACGAGCAGGAGTGGAACTGGCGATGCTCGATTCTGGTTGCTGGGTGGCAACCAAAGCCGCAAGACGTCAAAAGACGTCATGGTCTTCCTTGTGACCCCTGTGATGGTCGAGTAAAGGGCGGACATGGCGACAGTTAAGAGAGGGGCGCGCGCGGCGAGTCTGGCTGCCACCACGGACGTCATCGTGATCGGTGGCACGCCTTACGCCGTTGGCCTGCTCTGGCAATCTGCATCCAAGCCAAAAGGCTTCATGCGGGAGGTGAAAGCCTTTACGAAGCAGTATCGGTTGCGCCAGTTCGTCATCCGAGAGGGCGCGATGACACAGATCGGCTACGTGGTTACCGCGCCAGGTGCGCGACCGATACGCAAAGCGCAGGCGCTGGTGCCGACTCTGGCCGACCAGCTTGGCGCCTCTTGGCTTGCCGTATTCAGGGTAACCGAGGCCACGTTTGTAATGGGCGGCGTTCACAACGGCGCGATCAGGCCAGACGCCGACATGATCGGCAGCGAGGAAGACGTTCGGGCACGTTTCTCGGAACTCCTCGCCTTGCAGTGGGCAAGGGTGATCGCACCGAAGTCCTTTCTTGCAAGCGCTGAGCCACTGAGTCTGGACTCTGTACTGAGCCCGGAAGCCCTCAAGACGTCGCGTTCGGCCCGCGGGAAGTCCTATCCGATTCGATCCAGCGGGCCTGATTTTGGTAGGCGCGAGTTGCTGCTGTATGGCGGGACCGCGGCGATCGCGCTGATTGGCTCGCTAATCCAGCATCAGGTGAAGGTAGCCCGCCAGGAGGAAGACGATCGGCAGGCAGCCGTTGCCGCTGCACGTGAGACGGCGATTCTTGAGAAGGAGCGCAAGGCAGCCATCGAACAGGTTGCGGCGATGGCTCCCGTTCCGCAGTGGCCTAATGAGCCGGAAGCCAAGAAGGTGCTCAGTCGATGCATGGATTCGATCCTTGCTGAGAGCCGCGTCCCACAAGTCATCGAAGGGTGGCGCTTTCAGAGCGTCTCATGCAACGGCGACCGCTTAAGGGTTACCTATGGCCGTACACCCGGTGCGAGCGAGGACACGTTTCTGGCTGTAGCGCGGAAGAGCTTTCCCATTGTCAGCGCCACGCCCGAGGTTGGCACGGCAAGCGGCCCGTCTACGACCGATGAGGCCATTCCGGCTCGAGGCGAGGTGACACTCCTGTCGTCAGAGCAGGCGGAACTGCGCTGGAATTCGCATTTCCATCGGCTGAATGTGATGACGCTCCCTCAGCTTACGAAGAAGGGCGATCCGCCCAAGAAGCCACCCGCGCCGACGTTGGTAAAGCTGATCGGGGAGGCGCGAGCCCAGGTGCCCGACCCTTGGTGGGCAGAGTACTCGTTCTCGGTGACGAGCTCGTTTCCGATCGACCAGGTCATGGAACCGTTACTTGGCCCGGGGTTGGTGATCTCGGAGGTCAATCTCTCAACTGGTGGGAGCGGATCGCCGGGCAGCGGTCAGCAAGCCGGTTTGCAATGGACGATCAATGGAGTGATGTATGCAAAAAAATAGTCTGCTGTCAGTCGTAGCTTTCGCCGTGGCCGTAGCTTGCGGCCAGTCCGCGGCCGCTGCGCAAGAAGACCCGGCGGAAGTGGTCGCGCAGCAACGCACGCTCGCCGTTTGGTCGAGCATTTCGCAGCAAACCCAGTTGATCGATGCCCAACTCACGCTGGCGAAGAAGAAGCAGGAGCTGGAGGCTCTGCAGGGTAGTGCGCAGCGGGCAAAGATGCTCGCCACGACCGCCACCGTACGGCGCGAGGCCGGCATGCCTGTTGTCACGCGCATCACTGGGGATTCCGGAAAGCTGTTCGCAATCGTGAAGTACCCGGACGGGCAAGAGGAGGAGCGAGGTGTGGGTGACCGACTTCGCGGTTCAGCCTGCCACGTGGAGTCTGTGATGGACCAGCCCGAGATCAGTGTTGGTGCACGTTGCGGTAAGACTAAGACGCGACTGCAACTCTCCGCCGGCGGCTCCATGGGCTCAGCTGCACCGGCCGCTTCGCCTGCGCCTGTAGCTGTTCCACTAATGAATGTCGCGAATGCGCAGATGGCGCCGCCCACAATGATTCCGGTCACGGCAAGCCAACCACCGCTATACGGGAACGGCATGTCGTCGATGGCGCCAGGCGCCCAAATGAAGGCGCAATAAAGGGCCCCAACGATGGACAGAGGGACAGACCGGGTGCAGGCCAGAATCGTCCATGCGCGTAAGCAGGGGGTCGTAGCGTGGTCTGCGGAACACGGGCAGTATCCGGCGAAGAAGGATGTTCGGGAGCTGTTGTGTCTGACCAGTGACGGCTGGCTACACGTCCTCACGGGCAAGCTGCTAGATCCGCACGTCATGAGCTATCAGCAGCTAGTGCGGGCGCAGGGAGTCGGCTCGATTCGTCCTCGGGAGGTTGGCTTCCCGGAATTGAAACTCCTGTACTCCGAGCTATCGGGAGACGGCGGGACTGCGTCTACTGGTGGTCAAGAGCTTCAGACGTCTGACCGGCAGTCCGAGGTGATTGGATATGTGAAGCAGGCCGTGGCCGAGAAGGCTTCGGATATTCATCTCGTCTACGGAGACGAGGGGGGGACTATCGAGTTCCGACTCGACGGTGACTTGTACGAGTTCTACCAGCTGTCTACCCAACACGTTCGGGACCTGATGTCGTCGATTTATCAGTCGATGTGCGACGTCGCCGACGAGTCGTTCAAGCCTTCTCGCAGTCAGGATGCTCGCCTCAGTTCTGACTACGTGAAGCAGATGGGCATCTTTGGTGGCCGGGTCAGTACCCGCCCAACAGACCGAGGGATGATGATGGTCATCCGTCTTCTGTACAGCAGCCACCGCGTCGCCAAGTCAGTCGAGGCGCTCGGGTTTCTGCCTGAGCAGATTGAAGACCTCAAGACGATGCGTCGGTCCCGATACGGCATCAATCTGGTGACAGGGCCGACTGGGGCCGGCAAGTCGCTTACGCTCTCGGTGATCATGTCCGCGACGCTCGAGGAAGGCCGGCAGAGAACGGCAGGGTCTTCAAGCCTCGGGAATGGCCGGGGTCGGGCGACTGGCATCAGAGCAATTTCGATTGAAGATCCACCTGAGTATGGCGTGCTTGGGATGTTGGCTACACCCCTGAATGCCGAAGGTTCTACGGAACAACAAATTTCGCAGGCCTGGGCGACCGGCATCTCCGACTTGCTGCGTAAAGACCCGGATGTTCTGATGATTGGGGAAATCCGGGATCGAGCGTCGGCCATCGCAGCCTATCGCGCTGCAATGACCGGTCACATGGTCTGGACGACATCACACACGAATGACGCTACATCGGTCCCGCAGCGCTTGATCGACCTAGGGCTGGACCGAAGCATGGTCCTGGACCCGATGCTTACAACTGGGTTCGTGAACCAGTCGCTGACGAAGCTCGTGTGCAAGGGGTGCGCGAAAAAGTATGCCGACCACAAACACGAGCTGCCAGTCGATCTGGTAGAGCGCATCGAGCGATATTGCGACCCAGCGGAAATCCGGCTGCGCGGGCCGGGTTGCCCGGCCTGCCGAAAGGGGGCTACCGATCGCGTCATGATCGCTGAAACGGTTGTGCCGAACGGAGCGTTCATGGACATCTATCGCGACCACGGCAAGATTGCTGCTCGCAAATACTGGGTAACCGAGATGAACGGGCTGACAAAGTGCCAGGCCCTGATTAGGCGGATTAATTCCGGCGATGTCGATCCTCGAGATGGTGAGGCGGACGTAATGCCGCTCGACGATGACCTTCGTATGATTGGCGTGATCGGCGGTAGCGCGGCAAACAATGGCCGCCTGCGCGCGGTGTAAGGAGCAGAAGTGTTTGATAGGGCAATGGAGTTGCTGGAAAACCTGCAGCGCTGGCGAGCTCGAAAGTTGATTGGTGTTGATGCGCGGATTGACTTCTACAACCAGATGTCCCTGATGCTGCGTATGGGGTTGCAGATTCTCACTGCGCTGGACCGGCTCTACATCATCGAATCCAATGAGGGGCGCCGCCCGCGGCGGCCTGCAGCGATGATGCTGGCGGACGTGATGCACTCAATTCGAGAGGGCCGATCGCTGGGTGAAGCGTTGGAGCACTGGGGCTCTCCCCAGGAGGTGGCCCTGGTGAAGGCTGGTGACGAGTCGGGCAACCTCGAAGACCAACTTGCCGTTGTGGCCAAAATGCTGGCTGTCAAAGGCGAGATGATCGGAACGATTCTCGCCGCGGTGAGCTATCCAATGGTGGTGATCGGGTCGGCCTTCGGGATGCTTTACATGATCTCGACGGTGGTCGTGCCTAAGCTATCGAAGCTTACGCCTCCCGACCGATGGGATGGCGCAGCCAGATTCCTGAACCAAGTATCGGGCATGGTGAATGACTATTGGGCGTGTGTGTTCGCGCTCCCGATCATCGTGGCAGTAATCGCTTGGACAATCCCCAACTTGAGCAAGTCCGACGTTAGAGTCTATCTCGACAGGATCCCGCCGTGGTCTTTCTATCGCGCGCTTCACGGTTCCGGTTTCCTCGTGAACATGTCAGTAATGCTGAAGGCCGGGATCCAGATATCTGAAGCGCTGTTGCTGCTCTCCGATGAAGGGGGGCCATGGCTTCGCACTAGAATTCGAGCCATCCTCCACGGCATCAATCAGGGGAAGACTTTGGGGGAAGCCATGCATGCAGCTGGCTACGAGTTTCCAGACCCCCGCGCGATTCATATTCTGCGTGCAGTTTCAGATGTCGACGGCTTCGAAGACAGCATGGCGTTGTTCGCAGATGCGTGGATGAAGCGATCGCTTGCTGCGATAAAAATGATCGGCCGCTACTTGCTAGCAGTCGGCATTTTGTTCGCTGGCGGCCTGCTCATGATCATGGTGGTTGGCATCTTCAGCTTAATTCAAATTTCTATGGGAACACTTGGGTAAAATACGGAGTATGTAGCCAAAACAAAAGATATAATCTTCACACATCAACTAGCGCTCGCATTCGCGGAGTGCGCACCAAAGAGAGGATTGCAATGCAAAAGAGGTTCAAAGGTGGCACGATCGCCCGTGCACGCAGTGGCCAGGCCGGTTTCACTCTGATCGAGCTGATGGTTGTCATCACCATCGCGGTGATGATCTACGCGCTCTCAGGTAGCCTGAGCGGTACGGCGATGACTAAGGGCTCATCGCTGGAGGAGTCGACCAACATCCAGAATTTATTCGCAGCACTGCGTGACATCCGCTCATCGCAGGGCTACCCAGCATCGGCCGCTCTGGTGCAGGCATTGCAGGACCAGGGCAACGTTCCGGCGAACATCACGCTGTCGGCCGGCAATCTGATGAACACATTCGGTGGCACGTACACGCTGTCGACTATCGACAGCGGTGGGACCGTCACGATTGCTTCGTCAAATATCCCGAATGCGGAATGCCGAAAGCTGGTTACGGGCGTGAAGAAGGCTATCCCCCGTTCGATCGGTGTCGGCGGTGCGGCGACCATCGACCTCGCGACGGTCAACACGGCCACGGCCACGACGCTTTGTGGAAATGCACCTCGCACGACGCTCATTTGGTCGTCAGCAGACATCTGAACAATCACGTCGCTGGCTCGCACCTGGAAAGGGCGAGCCAGCCTTCTGTCTTGACCGGAATGAGTGACATGAGGCTTGGGGATCTGACTTTCCTCGATCTGTACTTGCATCCGAAGGTGGCGTTGCTGAAGAACCTCGGTGGATCCGCCCGCGGCGTAGATGTCGCTCCGGCCGGTATCAAAGACCAGCTCGATGGCATGCTGGCTCGCTGCCGGACGGCATATGGAGAGTCACGCATCCCTGAGTTCAGCTTGGTAGAAGACAACAGGTTGTACCGCGTAACCGCCCAGGAAGACCATTCAGGGGACGTGCTCTTCGTGCTTCGTCAGTTTGAACGCACGCTCAAGCCGTTTCGTGAACTTGGGCTGCCGCGCCATGCCGCCGTTAGCTTGCTGTCGGACAAGCTGAAAGGGCTCGTTCTGTTCGCCGGCGAACCTGGAGTGGGCAAGTCGACATCGATGTTCAGTACGGTCGTGCAGCGGCTGCATCGGTCGGGAGGGGTCGCGGTAACCGTCGAGGATCCGATCGAACAGCAGCTGGCAGGCTCGCATGGCGACGGGTACATGTTCCAGTTCCCCGCCAGTCGTCTTACGGGCGGATATCGCGAGCCGCTACTTCGCGCGCTGCGTATGCAGGCGGACATGGTCGTGGTTGGTGAGATCCGTGACGGAGCTGCCGCCGCCGAGGTTGTCCGGGCCTCTGCTAGCGGACAACTCACGTTTGGGACGATCCACGCCGGGTCGGCGCCGCAGGCCATCGAGAAGCTCGCCATTTTGGCAGGCTCCGGGGACTCGACCTCAAATAGCGAAGGGATGCGCTACATGCTGGCAATGGGGGTGGCCATGGTGATCTGGCAGAACATGGTGCTGCTCCCGGATGGCGGGCGGCAGCTATCCGTGCGCGCGCTGTCCTGCATCGGGGAAGACGGCTTAGCAATCCGCAGCAAGATCCGCGAAAACAAGCTCCAGACGCTGGACAACGAGATTGATCACCAGGCCCGCCGCGGCGGCGCTCATCAGGCATGACCGCATGATGAATTCAACCAAATTTGTAATGCGACGCCGCACGAGCGGCTTCACCCTCGTCGAATTGATGGTCGTACTCACGGTCATCGTTACTGTGTTCGGCTTGATGTGGCCGATGTTCGCTGAGTACACGGATGAGCTTGTCAACAGAAACGCGGCTGAACAGCAACTTCGAGTGGCGAAGGGTGCGCGGAAATACCTGGATGACAACATCGGCACGATAACGGCCTCGCTGAGCGGAACCGCGCCGCTGGCGATTCCGTTCGCGACGATTCAGGCGGCCGGGAACTACATCCCGTCAGAGCTGAGTCCGATTACGCCTTATGGCCAAAGCTACAACATTGCTGTGCGGCGACCAAGCGCGACCTCCAATCAGCTTCAGGCGATGGTCGTTACAACGGGCGGCACTACAATCAGCCCCAAGAACGCGCTCCACATCGCGCGGATGCAAAAGGGCGTCGGTGGTTACATTGCCTCGAGCAACCCGAACCTGATCAAGGCGCCAGACGATCAGTGGAGCGTGCTCGCCAGCGACTTTGGATTAACACCCGGTGCAGGGCACATTGCAACAGCACTTTTCTCGTCAGACGGTGACGGGAATGGCGACTACTTGTGGCGGAACGCCGTTCCCGGTAGGCCCGAGTTGAATCGCATGAACACTGCGATCGACATGAACAATCAGAACATTAATAACGCCGCGACGGTTACAGCCGCGACAATTCAGGCACAGGACACCAATACCGCGCGGGCAACCGTCTCAGAGAAGCTGACTACCCAAGATGCCGTGGTAAACGGCGACAACCTGCATATGGCATTGGCGACACCGGGATCCGGGTGTACTGCCGTTCAGACTGGTTCCGTGCGACGTAATCAGTCGACACGAGCCGGTCTCGTGGTTTGCTACAACTTGCGATGGCTGGCCGTCGGGAACGCGCTGGATGGTATCTACGATGGCGCCCCTTGCTCCGTTCCGGACCAGGTAATGAGTGACGCGAATAACGTTGCATACATCTGCCGTGGTGGCGTCTTCCGGCTTCTCCGCAATGCGTTCGGAAGCCTGACGATGAACAGAAAAATTGACAACGTCACGGACGGTATGGCCATCGGAAAAGATAGCTGTCCAGGCGGAACAGCTTGGGCGCTATACACCCCCAAGCAGCAGATGGTGAACATCACCGGCAGCGTAATGCCGCCTATCGAAGGTGTTTATTTCTGGTTGAACGATGGGGGAAGCTATTGGGCGGCGCAGGCGAGTGCAGTTTCGCCGGCGACGTGGTACAGCGGTAACGACGTGGGTGCCATTGGCGGGCAGCTTGTAGGCACGGTGACTACCGGATGTGCGTACTAGTCTCGAGAATAAGGCTGGAGAAAAAAATGAGAGTCTTCAAAGCGGCCACTGTCATAGCCGTCTCGCTAGCGGCGGCTTTTTCCGTGACGAGCATCTCCGGGTTTGCGGCTACCTCTCTGTCGGCATACCCTGCGCCGGCGATGACAGTCGCAGACTGTACGGGAGGTCGGATCTGGATGATGGGTGGCAATGGACTGCCTACATGCGATTTTTATGTACCTCCCCCGCCGCCGCCGCCGCCCGCCGCATCGTATACGTATATTTACTCTGTCGAAAATACTACGATTCGATGCAACGGGAACGGCTGTCACTCCTTAACCATGATCAAGAGGACTACAACGAGCGCGGGCAACCAATGGGCCTTCCTCTGGCAAGTGGAGGACAATACGATACTGCCTTGGGGGTTCGACATCGGTCCACTCTCAGCTTCGAACCCGATAACCACCAGTGCCACTGACTTGCGCGCATTCATGACACCGTTTGTCAATGCTGGTTGCCTCATTGCATCGGATAGCAGCGATACGAAGAACACGATATCGAATGCGACGGGTATTAACCTCTTCGCGAATCCTGGTGCGGGAGCACCTTTCGCGGGCCAGACCTTACCTAACGCGAACAATGGCAATCCGGCTGCGATTAATTATGCGCTTTGCCAAACGGCGGTGATGTGACCATGAAGACGCGCGATCGCAGTGGATGCCGCTCTAAGCGAGGGATGTCTCGCGCAAGTGACTAGGCGCGTTGAACACCGTCGCCAATGAAGATAGCCCGCGTTTGCGGGCTATTCTGTTCCGGATATCGAGCGAGCTTTAGAACGCCGTGAAGCTCCACGACTTGTTGATGACTGTCCCGTTGCGGGCGCCGACGAAGGTCGCGGTATAGGTACCGGCCGCGAGTTGCGCCGTCGGCAGCATGAAGGCCACACCGGGATACAGGTTGCTATCCTGAACCGCGCCCGCCATCGAGCCGGCCTTCGCATTTGCGGGTACCAGTACGCGGACGGGGATCGAGGAGCCACCCGGACCTGTCAGGGTGAAGCTAGTCACCGTCAGCACGTCCGAGGTGTTCGGTGCAGGGACGCGGAACATGATCGGGTGTCCGGCCGTCGTGAGGTCGGGCGCCGGGTTCGGCGATTCAGCAGCTGGCGTGAAGCCTCCAAACACGGTCTCGCCGTCGATCGGCGAGTATGCAACTGCGCTGGGGGCCATCTGCTGGCCGCCCCACTGCGGCAGGCCATAACCGCTACCCTTTGCGCCCGTAACCACGTTGAAGTTCATCACGCAGAAGCCGTCACGCATGGCCAAGCCGATATTCTCTTGGTTGCTCGTGATGCCCATCAGGTGATAGACGGAGTTGCGGAAGCTCGACAGGCAGCTCAATGAGCCGCTGGCGGTTTGACCAACGTACTGCTCCTTAGCGCCACCAGCGGCCACAACCTGGTCGTAAGGGGTTGCGCCGGTGTAGCCCTGCAGGCCGGTCGTCTCGGTGTGCGTAATCACGGAGTTGGCCTTCATGTAGGTCAAGTGATTATCTGCGGCACGATCGAGGGTGTCGTCTTGACGCAGCGCGCCGACACCCATTGCCACGCGGTAGGTGTTCAGGTCGGTGAAAGTCGTCAGGCGGACGTCCGTGCTTCCATAAGTGGGCGCGGGCACGCTGGTTGCCGGCGCAACCGACGAGGGCGCTTCCGGGACGGTCGCCGGCGGAGTAGTCGGCGGCGTCGAGCCGCCGGACGTGGCACCTTCACCACCGCCGCCACCGCAAGCTGCGAGGAGTGTCGTCATTGCTGCTACTGCGAGGACCTTCTGCTTCATGGTTCTTCCTTGTTGTTGGGCCAGTACAGTCAGACTACCGATCCGGCGGGGACCCGTGCAAATCTTTTCTGAGTACCACGCTAATTCGAAATATAGAAACCGGCGCGCACGAGAGGGTGTACGAGTAGAACGGCCAATGCAAGGAATTCTTTAGTCAATCTGCGACACACTTTAGTGGGGTGTCCAGAGGTGTCGGGATCTGCGTCGAAACGAGTTCGCCAACGAAAAGGCCCTCGCGAGGAGGGCCCGAACAGGTAGCAAGGCGGAATCTTCTATCTCAAACATCCACCGAGATCTGCGGAGTATCGAGAACAAAGGGCGACTCAATCAGCTCTGGGTCGTAGCGGAATGAACAGACGCTTCGTTCAATCTTGGAATCGAACAGGCGAGCCGAGTGTGTGAGAACCCTCATCGCGGGAATCAATTTAAAGATCCTGTGAGCGATGAAAGGATAGTCGCGCACCAGGAGGTTGCAGTATCTCCCGCCCCAGCCCTTGTACTCAGCGACTACCGCGGGGCCGTCATATCCCGCATCGTCGAGCCACTTGACGAGGTGGGGGTGAAGGTACGCGAGGATGTCTTTTGGGGCATCGCCAAGCTCGAGCACGCGAAGCTGCTCGAGGTCGAGAGGCTTTATCCGAGCCCAGCTGCGCATGATGTCCCAAGTGCTGATGCGGGTATCGCTATCCAGCGGAATGCCGCCGCGCTTGGAAACCCTGTCGGCCCGGATATGGCCTTCCTTCTCTTGCCCCTCTGCAACATCCATGATCCGGTACTGAAAGTGGACGACATGCAAAGCCAACTGCCGAGCGCTGGCGTAAAGATTGGCGTCAAGCTGGATGTTTAGGCGATTCTTTGCCGGCACTGCGGTGAGGATCTTCGGGGCGCGAAAACGCGCTGCACCAGACGTCGGGTCGCTCTCATCGACCTCAACCTGGTCATCGAGCAGAGGAACGGTAGCGTGCTTCAACGAGACGCTACGGATCTTCTTTGCTTCCGGTGTAAAACTGGTCATCACCAAACGCAGACACCCGAATCTGGCGAGGTGGGGAGCATCTTCCTTTGCGCCGGCGCCTCGAGCGGCTCCGATCGTCGCGGCGGCAAGCGCCGCGGCGCGCTCGGCTTGAGCACTGCGGGTTTCGTTCGTATCCATGTGTTGGCCTTGGATGTAACGGTTAGATCAGATCGTTCAAGCGGCGAGCTTTCCGTTTCGCTGCCGAGGCTTTGTTGCTGCCCGACGAACGGGACGTTGCTCGAGGAACGCCGGGTCCTCGGGCGGGAGGGCTTTCTCGTCAAGGTTCACGCCGCGTGCCTCCCAACAGAATCGGGAAAGCTCGTACAGGTCCTCGCGCACCTGCTTGTAGTGGGCGAGACGCCCCGAGGTGTAGCCCGACTCATCATCGGGCTCAAGGAGTTTTGCGATCAGATTGCGCTGCTCTCGCAGCCCGGATTCCGGAGCCATCCATCGATAGAAGCTCGTCTGATGCCGTCCGAACATCGCCGTCACTCGCGATGCAATGCCCACGCGAATTCGGCCCGCCTTGTCATCGAGCGTAGGCCGACTGGCCGCGCGCAAGTACTCCTTCGCGTGCATGGTCGACTCAGCAAGAGTGCTGGCCACGCCGGCCAAGAGGAGAAAATCGCGGTAGATGTAGGCGATAAAATCGTCCATGTGCCAACCCTGAAGGGCGAGCGACATGTGCCTGGGTTTGGCCTCGTAGCAATAGAGCAACATTTCCATCTCAATAGTCGCTTGCTCGGACTCTTGATAGCTGATGCTCTGATTGGGTGTCAAACCCAGCATGTAAAGGACGGTCTGGGTGGTGAGGCGCTGCAGCCCCAACGTCCCAAAGTCGTCGAGATGCATGCGTCGCTCTGCGTTCTCCAGGGCCGCCAGCTGAGGAAGGTTGCCGATTCGCTCTGCGACCTCTTGCTTTGTTAGCGGGCGAAACAACTTCTCGTTAGACCGATATTCGCGCAGCAAACGTTGAATGCGCGATAAGTGGCGCTCGTCGCGCTTGGCTTCTGCCTTCTTTTGAGACATTGGCTTCCTGAGAATGGCTGATCTTCGTCGCCCGATGGGGGGCCGTTCGCACCCGGAAACTATCGCCTGTCGAACATTTGAACCTGGTCGGGCTCAATTTCCGAGGCTAGCTAGGCGGAGGGCTTGAATCTCCACGGACGGAGCCCCAAAATCTTGACCCCCTCCAAAAGGGGTAGGCACCATTCTATCCTATTTTATTTCGAATGCTCAGCCTAAATCGAAACTTGATTCGGGTCAGTGAAACCTTCTCCAAATTGCAGAATAGATTGCTAGAGATGCGCCCGCAAGCCCCTCGAGGTTGGGAGGGGCCTTCGGTCTTGACGCAGGCCACGGGTCGCGGTCGGGCGATAGATCTCTCAAGAGATACGCACAGCGCCGTCCGCAGTAACTAGACCCGGGGCAGGTGTGCGGTCGCGACCATCCCGCGAGTGAATCCTGAGAATGGAGCCACTCGAGCCGGGAATCGATATCAAATTTGATATATTCTGTATTTCAAAACGTTAAAGTCTGTGGCGAGGTTGCCGATAGCGTCAGAGACACTAGCCCTGGATTGGGGCTGCCCTCCAATTGATCGAGGTCAGGCTCTTCGTCTTCGTTGACGACCATGTTGGGCCGATCAGGGACGGCGAGCGTCGAGCGAATGACGCCGCGGACAGTGCCGACCATGCATCTGAGGGGGCCTGTTGTCTGCGATTTTGCGTGGCGTTTGACGTGCGCAACGTGATCGCCGTTCCGACCGCCACTTCGGCGGCTTTGCCGACAATCCGATTCGGCTCGCTCTCCATCGCTATCCCTAGCGGCCTTCTAGAGCAGGGGGGGCACGGGTCTGGACGCCGGCAACTGCGGCGGCAGAGTCTGATGTTACCTGGAGCGCGACCACGCGCACACGAACGTAGGGCCCGTGTCTTGATGAGAATCGGAAGAATCTTTCGTCTCGTGCCTAAGGTTGCACTTGCGCTGAGCCGATGATATATTGCGATCTAGTGGTGTGATACCAAATATATAAATTTGATTTCAACCCACGCAATCCGTGCTTCTCATCAAGAAGCAACTGAACGAACGGGTCTTCTTGGGGGAGGACGAGATGAGTTGTCGAACTTGTCAGTGTGCCCATGCGGCATCCTCTCGGCATGCGCTGGACCAGGCTGCCGAGGCAGAGAAGCGGCGCGGTCCGTGCAGCGCTACTCTCCGGAATCGTTCACAAGTTTTCTCACCCATCGCCTGCGACAATCACGTCGAGGCAGCGCACTCCGGCGTACCGATCAGGTCGATCGCACCATATCCGATCCAAGGGCTGACTGGTTTTATGCAAGCGGGAGCGGCCAGCGTGGCTGTTTCGTCGGCAACCTATCAGCAATGAACGCCGAAGAAAACCTTTCTCGGGCGCAGGCCCAGCGATGGCTCGCCCCCGTTCTCATGCGTGCCATCCATGTCTCGCTCGTCCTGGTCGTAGTTCTTCTTTTCGCGCACACCGTCCTGCTAATTTCCGTTGCCTCCCAGTGCTCGCGCCTGGTAGGGCTCTCAGGAATTGGCTGGGTTGTGCCGCTGGACATGCTGTCCTGCGAGAACCCCGGGGCTAGGCCCGTCTATGGCGGTCACATTCGCGAGATGAATCGCGCTTGGGCCGAGAAGAACGCGGGCAAGGTGAAGTGACGTCTTCGAAACGATGCAACCTACACATACCGTACCCCGCAGAAATCCTGCGATGGCCGCCGCAGAATCAGCACTCGCTGTCGTCATCGGGCGGCCGGACGACAATGGCAATGACGATCGCCTATACATTGGCAAGCTGCTGATGGTGGTCATCACCTTGGTGGCGATCGTTCTGATGCTTCTACTAATCGATGGCGCGCTACTCATCCGGCTGGTCAATGGCCGTACTGACGTTGTAGCGATCAGTGATACCGGTGCGGTCATCAAGACGGCACCACTGGAAGAAGCATTCGTCACCGAGCCGCGGATGCTGTCGACGGTCGATGAGTGCATTCGTCGCTCGTTCTCACACGATTTCGTGAACTACAGGCGCACCTTTAATGACGCAATGCCGTGTTACACGGAGTCCGGCGGCAAGGCCTTTGCTTCAGCGATTGATACATACCTCAAGGATCTGCGCGAGCGCCGGCTCGTGATGGCGTCCACGACTGAGCCCGCAACCGTCGCACGAGGCCCTTACAAATCTGGTGGCCGCGTGACTTGGGATGTGCAGGTGCCGGTCACCCTCTATTACAACGGTCAATCAGGTTCATTCACGCCGCTACAGCGCCTGGCCACGGTGCGCGTGGTGCGCGTACCCCTTGAAGAGAACACCCGAGCAGTCGCGATCGATTCGATGCAGCTCGCACCGTATCAGAAGCGATGAGGCCGATGAGGCTGGGTAGGAGACAACAAGGCAGGGCCGATCTGGTAGCGAGCGCTGCGAAGAAGAACAGAATCTTGGAGAATAAAGTTGCGGCTGCTGGAAAAAGGTTTTGAACGGGACATCGACTATGTCGAGGCCGATATCGAACGGCTACGGAACGAAGTTGGGGACTCCGCAGCCATAGATCGCTTGCGGAGTTCGTTCACTGATAGTGCCCATGTGGGTTGGTTGCGTGCCGTCGGCGGGCTTCAGATCAGAGTAGCCCGCACGCAGCGGGACCTAGAGAGGGTGCAAGTAGCGGCTCCGTCCGAACTGGCTGTGGGGCTCGCGCACGGGATGCTGTTGTTTCACACCGGCGAAGGTAAGCCGATGATCAAACGCATGCCGGCCATCACGAGGGAATACGTTCAACTAGAGATCAGCCCAGATCTCACCGAACCTCTATTAGAGGTTGGCCGACATGCGGCAACCCAAAGCGCAACTTACTTCGACCAGCTTGATAACCAGCACGGCGAGTATCTCGAAAAGATCGCAATCGGCGTCCAGACGGGCCCGCGTTCGTGGCTGATCGATGCTATGGAAACAGCTCCCACACAATTCGCTCTTGGCGTTGTCACGGCGTGGGTACTGATGCGCATGCGAATCCAGGACAGTGGGGGTGCGCTCTTTGCGTGAAGCCTCGCAGGATCAAACGATGACGAATATGCATGGTTTGGGACACCTGATGGATGGCCCGCGCAAGGACCTCGGTATGCCGTTCCACAGGCTTTGTGCCGCGGCGGTATTGGGGCTCGGGCTTATGGCCGCCACCGCTGGTGCACAAACTAGCCAGGCCCAGCTCGCTGGAGGGGTTGCATCCGCGACGGCAGCGGGGACCTCTGGCAGTCAGCCGGACGGTGGTGCTCGAAAGGACTCCCAAGGGACAACAAATTCGGGCTCCAACGTCGTGAGCGCTCAAGCTCTCCCTTCGCCGAAGCTTGACCTCAAGAAGGAAGCACTGGATCAGACCGCCCCGATGGATGCGAGGACGACTAGGGCGCTCATCGAAGAGCTCTATAAGCGCACCGGTGCTGCTTCGGCACCTGCTAAAAACACGGCCAAGCCGGTGGCGTCCCGCTTTCCGGTTGATCTTTCCCCGGGCGCCACCCCTCCTGTGGTTCGCATCTTTCGAGGCCAAGGCGCGTCGGTCAGTTTCCTCGACTCAGCAGGAAATCCGTGGCCAATCGAAAAGGCCCGCAATTTTTACGATCAGGCGATGACGGTTACTCAGTTGGGACCGCACGTGGTGACTGTTGAAAGCAATTCGGACCACGCGTCGGGTTCGGTGACCGTACTCCTCAAAGGTCTAGCTACACCCGTCACCTTCACCGTGGTGCCGAGTCAGAGTGAGATCGACTACCGGGCCGACCTGATCGTGCCTGGCCGGTCGCCGGACGCGCCGGCGCGCCTGCCGGGCGGCCTCGGTCGAGTCGGCATTACGGAGCGTGGCCTCGAGAACTATCTCTTCGGTCAGACGCCGGAGGGCGCCCGTCGGCTGGAAGTCCAAGATCTTCCCCTTGCCATGGCGTGGCAGGACGCTAGCGGTCGACTGATCCTGCGCACACAGGCCATGGTTGCATCCCCTGGCCCCTATCAGGTACTCCCCTCTTCGGATGGCACGACCGTGTACGAACTGCCGGCAGTTCCGGTACTTCGTGTGTCGGTGGACGGCTTGATCCGACCAGTCCATATCAAGGGGCTGACTCCGGGCGGTGCCGGTGGTGACCCGACCAGTGTGATGAAAATGAGTGCGAGAGAATGAGCGAAGCGAAAGAATCTACTCGGCGCCCGCTGGCTGCGGGGGCGAAGCGAAACCTGCTGATCATCGGGGGTGCGATCGCTGGGGGCATTGTCCTTGTGACGGCCGTCGCGTTGGTAGCCAATAAGGCGAAGCAAAAGCCGGAGTCAACAGCCGACTTGCGTCCAATGGCCGCGCCCGCCGGAGCGAATCGCAATCGGGATGTGGAAGAACTGAGCCCGGCGATGAAGCAACGGATTGCTTACGTTCAGCAAGATGAGGCACAAGCAGCACGCCGCGAAGGTCGGATGTACCTCGGGGACACTGCTGACCTTGGCCCGAAACAGTCGCTCGCGGCAAAGAGCCCAGATCTATCACAGCAGGGGCAGGGACCAGGTGTTACGCCCTACCAGCAATATGGTGCGCGGCCGGCGCAGTTGACGGGGCAGACCAGCCCTGGGGTAGCTGGCGACACTCGCCAGACCGAGATCGATCAGCATATCCAGAAGGGTTTGGAGCGCCAACTGGCCACCATTATCAGTTCCATGGCACCAGCCAAGGGTGTGGCGGTGGCCATTGCCGGGGTCGAAGCAACGACGCCCGCGGCCCCCACGACTGATGGTGGCCCTGCGACCGCTGCGGCGACCGCAGCCAAACTCACACAGATCGTTGCTGGGCTTGAGATGTTCCCCGGGCAACTGGCATCGCCCGTCGACACTGACAAGACCAAATATATTTCGGCGTATATTGTTGGTGGTAAACTTGATGGTGCATTTTTGACCGGTGAAGCGGTCTTGTCGGCCGGCGGTGAGGACGTCAGTGCTCACATGACCACTATGAACTGGAAGGGAAAATCCTACAAGGTCGACGCTGTCCTGCTGAACGAGCAGACGGCCTCGGATGCTTTGAACGCCGATATCGATCATCGGCCGTTCTCGAGGTTTGTGATGCCTGTCCTCGTGGCGGGCCTTGCCGGGGCCTCCACTTACTTCTCCGCGAGAGGTACTACCGGGACGTCTTATGTGCCGGGGACTGTGGTGGTGGGTGGCACGACAGTCAATGGCAATGCGGTGGTTCAACAGCCGTCACCGACGTCCAGTCAGGCATTGGACCAAGGTATTGGCAAGGGGATCGAGAAAAGCATGCAGCTAGCCGATCGAGAAACCCAACGCTATGCGAATCGCCCGAACCGCGGAACATTGGATGCTCGGACGCCTATCGGCGTGTTGTTCCGCCAACCGGTAGCGGCAACGAATTGATTGGTCTCGGCCAGGCGGCCGCAGGTTCATCAGAAACTGAAGGAATGTGGAGAGATTGAATGTCGACTGACACGACGATGGGACATACCGGCTGGGAAGATCCGCTGCCGGAGCACGATGGCGCCCACACCGAACAAGCCGGCGCTGCCGCGGCGGTCGCCCACGATTGGGATACCAGCACGGACTGGGACGCGCCTGCTGCAGAAGCCACCCAGCCCACGTCCGGTCCTGAAGCCGGCGTGAAAGCAAATGCCGTGAATACGGCCAACACCGATGCCGAGAAGGCGAAGAGCAAGCGTAAAGCGAATCTGCTGATCGCGGGAATCGCGGTTGCCCTGGTGGGTGTTGTCGGCACCGGCCTCGCTGTAAAAAATAGCCGGTCGAAGGGGGGAGCTGAAGACTATCCGACCGAACCGATGATCAAGTCGTCGTCCGCAGCTCAGGCGACGCAGAAGCAGCCGTCGGCCGCTCCTATCGCGGCCCAACCCGCGGCGCCACAGCCGGATGTCCAGCCGTCCGCTGATCTGATGTCGCCGAAATCGGACCTGAGTCCCTCGCCCGCAGGATCTATTGCGCAAGCGCCGACTGCAGTTCCTGTCGCGACCCAGAGCGACACGGTCGCGCCGATGCCCACAGACTCAACGGCCTTGCGTGACCTCAAGGCGAAGAGCTCCGCGCAGGAGGCAGCAAACGTGGAACTCAAGGGGCAGCTCGCGGCGCTTGCCGAGCGCGTGGCGGCCCTGGAGTCCAAGGGGCAAGCCGCGGCAGGTGCTGATCGTCATGCTGAAGTGTCGCGTTCTCAAAATGTGGTGCATGTTGGCAGAGCAAAACAAAAACTGGCCTACGACATGGATGTAGTTCGCGGTAAGCCTGGTGCCGCCGGCGCAGTCGGAGCCGAGCCGGAGCGCACATCGAACTGGAGTGCCTACCACACCGTGGCGACCTATCCGGCAACGGGCAAGGCTGAGAAGGCGTGGGTGACGAACGGAAAGGGCCTCGTTGTGGTGACCGTTGGTTCGGAGATTGATGGGGTGAAGGTTTCACGTCTCGTGGGGACGACGGTCTTCCTCGCAGACGGCGGCAAGATCAACGTGAAGTAGCCGAGCTCCATAGAAGATGAATTGGCAAGCATTCCTTGAAGCGTCGATCGAGTTCTCGAAGGCGCTCATCTCGTTGCTTACTGCTGGCGGCTGCGTGCTCGCAGCCGTCTGGATTGCCTTCAGCGGCCTTCGAAAGCTTGCCGCCGCGAGTAAGGGCGAACGACAAGGGCAGGCCACGATGGGGCCGGTCGCGATCAACTTCTTCATCGCAGCTTTACTGGCGCAGCTATCGACAGTCGCCGGCAATACGGTTGAACTGCTTTTTGGCACGGGCATTTCGGATCCTCGAGAGGCACTCTCCTATATGCCGAGTCAGGTCTCAGGGAACGAGACCTTGATGTTCGTGGTGAGCGTTGCGGTGTATTGGATGGCGGCTCTGGGGTGGGTAGCAGTGTTCCGCGGATTGCTGCTTTGGAACTCTTTGAGCGAAGGCCAGGCGGCAGGCGGGCGTGATCTCGGCTGGCGCGGATTCTGGCATGTCTTTGGGGGAGCCGCTCTGATTAACATCGGCGGCCTGGCCGCAGGCTGGTTTGGAGGTTAATTCGAAGCGGCAGTAGTTTGTCGTTTCGAGTATTGGGTGGGAAAGTCCGCTTCGGGCGGAAAACTTTGGTGAGTACAAGGGGAACAACATGCAATTGATGAAGAAAAGACCGATCCGACTGGGTGACACCTGGTCCCGATGGAAAAGCGTGATGGCGCGAGCTACGGTAGCGCTGATGACCGTGAACGTGTCCAAGGCCGCCTACGCGGCGGGTGGCATCGTCGGGATGCTTTCGAACTTGGACGCATTGGCCAAGGCGGCGATCACGACGATGACGTATGGATCACTGGTTGCAGGCGTCGGCTCGATCATCTACGGCCTGAAGCTGATTCGCGACCGCAGCAATGACCGGGAGAACGTCAAAATGGCGCACATCGCTTACGCGCTGGGCGGCGGTACTGGACTGGTGTGCGTCTGGTTCATGATCACGATGCTGGTCGAGACCACGGGTGGTAGCTCGAGCGACATTGGGCGCCAACAGAGCTTCTAACGACTGAGTTTCCAGAGCCTACCTGGGGGCTCGATACCCCAATATCGAGTCCGACCCCTCCCAACCTGGCCGGGCAGGGTGTATGGCACCCGGCACCATCGACCTCTCTCATTCGTGTACGGAGGAGCGCGTGAACGCTCTACTTGTCGGAATCAAGCGCCGCTTCAAATCGGTAGGCGCTAAGAGCCCTGAGGCTGCAATCGCAACTGCAGAGGACAGCGCGATCGCGGCAGCAAACTTCACCTGTTCAATCTGTGGGTTCCGCAGCAAATCTACGACTGAGGCATTTCATCTCAACGGAGATCACCAGGACGCTAGCGCTGGCAATCTGCGCGGCGTATGCGCGCTCTGTCACCCATATCATCACCTCGGGGAGCGCACGCCGGCGGCACGCTCGCAGGGCGAAAAGGTGGCACATCAAACGCGGGTGATGCGCGTGCCAACAACTGCCGAGGGCGGCATCTCAGGCAAGGATCTCAACCATCTATTTCGTGCGATCGCGTGTGCGCTCAATGAACCTGCAGAGCGAGAAGACGCGGTGAAGATTCTGCAGTTGGTCAATGAGGCTACGGTCTTTGCAAAGGCGAGCTGGGGGACTGCGTCTCCAAAGGATTTTCACGCGGCGATGCTCGCGCTTTCCGATGCCGAGTACGCCCACCGTGGCGAAGCGGTTGGCGACTTGCGCCTCGCCTTTCACGAACATCTGCTTACCGCGATCGGGAGCAAGCTCCAAAGCGAACAGAGTGGGCTCCCAGTGGCAAACTGGACTGAGCTTTCGTCGCGGACGCTGGTCAAGCTTGAGGCGCACATCTCCACAGGCGGGGAGTCCGATCAATGAGCGCTCTCGAGACTGCTTTGCCGCTGACACGTCGAATTTCAGCCCAGCCGACGATTGGCTGCGGTCTGGTGGTTTTCGATGATCCACAGGAACGTGGCGCCGGTACCGCTTATCTCTCCGACACTCTGCCGCAGAGGTTTCGCTCGGTGAATGACCTGCGCACAGACATGCTTTGGGTGGCGAACGTCCTCGACCGGGAGATATCCCGGCTTCATCCTGGATTACGGGCTACAGACTACTTTGGGGCGCGCCTGTCCGACATTGCATATGACCTCGGCCTGGCCTATGCGCGCGGCTACTCGTTGGCTGCGCAAGATGCAGTAGCTATCGCGACGATCATGTCGCGGGCTATGACCGTAGCCGCGAAATCGTACGGCTGGGACCTCGCTGGCGGAGCGCTGGATTTCTCTGGCGAGACGCTCGCTGAAGAGATCTCCGCGACGATGCAGCACGAGGGATCGGAGAAGGGATCGAAGGATCCGATGGCAAGCCGGTTTGGGCACGCATCCCAGGACCGGTCGGTTCCGAACTGGACGTTTGAGCGGCATGACGCTGTGATCTCCGTCGTTCTGCGTTTCAATCGTCTCGCGTATGCAAGACAGCTTCTGGCCCAAAGGGTGCCTGCAGGGACTGACTGGACCGAAGCCGAGCCGGGTCAGTTTATCGATGGCCTACCGGTGATCGCAGGCATTGCCATCGATTGGAGCGAAGCCAACTCAGATCTCGCAGCGCTTGCCGCGTTCGGCCGCACCGGCAATCGCCGGCAGCCCCTTCGATTGTGGGCGTGTGGTGCTGAACTCGAGTGGCTGGCCGGGCTTTGCCAGCTCCGCGCCCACACGACGTTGGTCAACGTGAATGGGTACGCCTCGCTGGCAACGGCATTACAGATGCCAGTTCCGCTTGCTGTCAGGTCTCCGCTGACAATGTCGTACGCGGCCGGGTTAGTCGGCAAGGCACACCTTGACGCTGTTTTTTCGATCGAGTGCTACCAGAGTAGGAGCGGGCGTCTCGCCTCGGCGGCCGGCGCTTGGCTACGCGCGTATGACCGCGCAATGATGTTCAGCGTCGCGTGTCGGGCGCACGCCGCCGGCTTTCGTGTTCAGAGCTATGGGGATGGGGAAATCCGCTTGCGCGTGAGTAGCGACCAACTCAACGAACTCGACAAGTTTAAGCAGGTGGAAGGCTTTATGTATCCCGCGGTGGAGTCCATGGCGGCCGGGATTGGCGTAGCCGATATTGCCGATAGCGAGCCCGTGGACGGTGGTGCGGGGGATCTTTGACTTGAAGGCTGATATGCACCCTCAACTCGATAAGTCGGATCGCCTCCGTGAGTTCTTCGACCCGTTTCAGGGTCCGGATGCGGCATTCCTTCAATTGCTTGGTTCGGGCGGTCTGCCCCTGGTCATGGAGCTCGATGAGCTTGCAGTGGGCGGAGCAAGGGAAGCCGCGGTGCGGGCCACTATGCTGTACCAACAGTATGCGGTGGGGGAACTGCGGCACCAGGTGACCCGCAACCTGATGGACTTGTTCGGGAGACTGCTTCAAGCCGATGTTGCGGCGGGGCAGGCCGGACCACTCATTACGAAGACCATCGATTCCTCGCCGCCAGCGACCGCGCGAGTGCGCGAATCGGGCGCTTGAAACATATTCTCTACCGACTTAGTCATGATCTCTACATACGTTGTCATCGCGCTGATCATCCTGTCTGTCATGGCACTAGCGTTCGTCAACAAGGGTGCGCTGGAGCGCTCGCTCTACTACCTTTCAGGATTTTTCCTTGGGGGGGACATCCAATCCAGGGTGTCGCTGATCAGCCCTGTTGGACCTCATACCTTCATCACCTCGACGGGCGACCTGGTTACCTACTTCAGCATCCGTGGTGCCAAGCGCCATATCGGCCCAGATGATTTTGACAAGCTGGCGGAGCGCCTTGGCCACCAACTGCGCACTATTCTTGGCGATGGAACGGGCCGTCAGCACAGCGTTTCAGTTGGCTACCTCTCCGCGCCTCAGGGCACGAAGAGAGTGATCACTGAGGCTCTGAACTCGTCGATCAACACGGCTGCACGCCTTGGGGCTGGCGCGCGTGCCCAGGAATGGTTTCAACAACGAATTCAGCTGCTCAGCACCGTTGCAAGCGACGAAACCGTCCTCATGGCGGCATTGACCCTGCGTGGCGGCCTCGCGCCGAAGGAAGCTGAGCGTGCGACGGCCGCGGCGACTGATCAGGTCGGTATCGCGGCAAAGGTCAAGGCAGTGGATGGTGGCAATGGCGAGTTCTCACAGACCATCGTGCCGGTCGCGGGGCTGCTCGAGGCCCGCCATGAAGCCATGCTTAAAAGTTTGCAGCACAATTTCGAGAATCAAGAAGCGGGCCTCGGGCTCATGATTGACAAGCTTGACTGCGCAGAAGCGGGAGCGGCGCTCGGGCGCTACGTCAACGGGAGCGATCTGCCCGGCAGTTGGAAGCCGGACCTCTTCGGCTTTCGGGCGCCCACTGCGTCCGCGCTCCAGCGGAAGGGCGACATTGCACATGCCATGCCGTTGCCGTTGGCGCGCCAGCTCTTCACGGAGGCAACAACGGAGGTCTTTGACGACTTCGAGCTCTGCCGCCGTGCAGGCTACTGGTACGGCGCGATCAAGATGGACGTGTGCCCTCACGATGACCCCGCCCCAAGCTTCGCTACGCTGATGGAGCGTATCGGAAAGGATTTCCCGGTCGCCATCTCCTTCGAAGTCAGTCCCAACGGGTTGGAGGTCAGGAAGCTAGACCAGCAATTTGCGGGATTCTTTGGCGGGTTTGGAACCCACAATCGAGCACTTCGCGACTCGTGGAACTCGCTGAAAGCGATGCGCGATCGCGGCGCGTACATCGCTGCGATTCGTGTGGTCTGCTCGACGTGGTCGCGTAGCAAGGAGGCCACCTGTGATCAGCTGGCCAAGGTCAAGATGGATATTCAGGCCTGGGGCGGCTCCACTGCGAGCAACGAGTCGGGGGATCCTGCATCGCTTCACGTGGCCGCTGCGCCTGGTCTCGGCCGCGGAAATCCAGCGCCGTTTCTTCCCGGCCCCATTGGAACCTTTTCGCGAATGCTGCCGGTGTTCCGCCCGGCCTCGCCGTGGACTGAAGGGCAACTCCTGCTGCGCACCCGTGAGGGCAAACCGTATCCAGTTGGGTTTGGTACGCCTATCCAGGCGTTCTGGGGAACGCTGATCTTCGCGCCTCCAGGCAGAGGGAAGTCGTTCCTGATGAATGTCCTCAATGCTGGTCTCGCCTTCTCACCTGGTCTGTCCGAACTGCCTTACATGACGATCATCGATAACGGCATGTCGTCATCTACCCTAGTGGATACGCTGCGCGCGATGCTGCCTCCTAGTAAACGACATCAGGCGGTATCCATCCGTTTGCGGAATACGCCGGATTTCGCGATCAACATGTTCGACACGCAGCTTGGTGCGGACCGCCCCACGGAGCGCGAGCGCGATTTCCAGATTGCGATGGTTTTGGCCATCTGCCCGGGGCTCGGCGAAGAGGGCAGCCGGTACGTGGGCGCGGTTATTGATGCGGCCTACGCCGACGGCGACCGCACCAGCGTCAACGCGAAGCGTTGGCAGCATGCGCTCGATACCGACATTTCGGAGCGTGTCGCCGCTTCTGGTCTATCTATCGACGACAGTCGTCGGCCGCGAGTTTGGGAGGTTGTCGACAAGCTCTTTGACATGGGCGATGTTCACGCAGCCACCATTGCTCAGCGGTTTGCTGTCCCGACGCTCGATTCGCTCGTCCAAGCAGCCCGGATGAAATCGGTTCAGGATCTGTACGCCAACACGCCGGCTAAGTCCGGGGAGTTGATTACCGACGTATTCACACGGTCGATATCCACAGCAACTCGAGAGTACGCCTTGCTCTCGACCACGACCCGCTTCGATTTAGGTGATGCGCGGATTGTGGCCATCGATCTCGAAGAAGTGGTCGCTTCTACAGTTTCCGAGGAAGCAAAGCGCCGAGCGGAGATGATGATTCTGTTTGCACGCCAGCTCGGCGCCAAGAACTACTTCCTCAAATGGGAAGAGGTGGAGCCGTTGATGCCGGATCGCTACAAGGCCCATCAGGCGCGAAGGGTCAAACGATTGTGGGAGACGTTGAAGTTTCTTGAGTACGACGAGTTCCACATGGCCTCGGGAAGAGAAGCTGTGATGGAGCTCGTTGTTTCGGATTTCCGAGTCGGCCGCAAGTACAACGTAGTTCCGCTGCTGTCGTCCCAGCTTCTTCCGGACTTCCCCAAACAGCTTCGCGAGAACGCCACCAATTTCTTCATTCTGGGCGTGGGATCGGAAGAGGCCTCGCATGAACTGGCCGCGGTCTTTGGCCTAAGCGAGTCCGAGCGTCGGATCGTCACCAACGAATGTCTGGGCCCGACTGACAAAGGGGCGCCGATTTTTGGCCTGTTCAAGACGGCCGAGCGCGGCGACGTTTCGCAGCTCCTCTACAACAGCGCTTCCAGCCTTGAGCGATGGGCATTCAATTCTTCGGCGCTCGACGTCGGTGTACGGCGCGCTGTCGTTGAAGCCTTGGGCGGTGATTCCTGGCGCGCACTCGGTGAGCTGACCAAGGCGTACCCTTCGGGAACCGCCCGTCGTGCCATCGATACAGCGCGCAGAAACATGCGTGCGGACGAGCAGGCTGACGATGATGGCATCGTTGCAACTGTGGCAATGAAGGTAGTTGAGCGTGTGTTGGCTGAGGAGACCGTCCACACCCCAGCCGCGGCGGAAGCGTAACGAAGATTGCACACCTTCCAAAAGTCACCACTACAGTACTTTTGAATGCACAAAGGGTGGCTTCGGAAGGTGGTACTACGTAGAACCGTCAAATAAGATACGGTATTCCGTATCTTATTTGTTATATAATGTAGAGTGATGGTTGCGACGCCTTCCCAAACAACATGCGGAATGTGCTCATAAAGATACGTTTCAATGACTCCTACTCGCAAAGCCCTTGATGCCCACACGGAGCGCGACCTCGCCAGCCTGGCGCATTTTCTGACCTTGAATGCACTGTCGCAAAGCATCGACTTTGACCGGCGAGCGCTCACATTTCAGGGGGGAACGTCCTTGGCTCTTGCGTGGGCATCCCCTCGATTCTCCGAGGACCTCGACTTTATCGCCGGCGACGTCGGGCCTGAGCAACTGTCCGAGGCAATGCAGCTTGTCGCTCGCCAGGTGCAGCACGCGATCACCCCGTTCTACCCTGGTGCGACGGTTGACCTTCTCGATAAGAGCGGCAAGGGGAAACAGCTCGCCATGTTCCAGATCGGGATCGCCCTGCCGAACACGGTGGGAAAAGTGAAGGTGAAGACGGAATTCTGGCAGGTCCCGCCCGATAAGGCGGCTAACTACGAGGGAGTGCAACGCGCGCTCGCGCCGAAAGGTGGTCCAACGCTCTACACGACGGTTCGCCCGATCTTTAACGTTGCCACGCCCAGACAGATCTTCTACGACAAGCTGAATGCAATCGCGCACCGTGGCCGGCTGAAGCCGAGGGATGTGTTCGACGTCTGGTATCTGACGACGCAATTGCGGGATCCCTCTGCCGAAGCGGTTGAGCAGATCAATGCAGACAAAGAATTTGGTGACGTGCCTGAGTTCCTCTTGGCAATGGAGAACACCGCAGCACTTTATGATCAGACGGCCTTCGACGCAATTGCGGGTTTGCAGCACCTGGTGAGCACGTCCAATGAAGAGATGATGGCCGAAATGGAGCTGGGGTTGAAGCCTTGGATCGCTCCGGCGATGTGGAGTGCGATGTGGCCGCAAACGGTTCAGGAGATGGTGGACGTCACCAAGCGACACTGTTCGCACGCTGTTGAGATCCTGATCGGAAACGCTCCTGCCGAGGGCGACAAACCCGGCGCGATTCGGGAGAAACCGTGAACTCATTCAAAACACTGGGGACCATGCCGGCGGTCTTCTCGCTTCGCGACATCTCCAGGTTGCTCGACCGGGATCACGATGCAGTGAAGGCGACAGTCGCACGATGGAAGGATCAGGGTATGGTGAAAGCCGCGGGGCAGCGCCTTGGGCTGTACTACAACCTGGTGAGCCATCCGAATTGGGAAGAAAATCGAGCGCTCGCCGTCAAGATGGCCTATCCGTCGGCGGTGGTGATTGGTCCGAACGTGCTGCACCGCCACGGGTGGATCACGCAGATCCCTCAGGCCTTGGCGATCGCTGTCCTGAATGATGGTAGCCACCCTTCCATGGAAGGCGTAGAGCTGTTCAAACGGCCAATGCGGTGGTATCGGAAGTTCTCTCCGTGGGGCGAGCCGATCTATGGGCTGCCCGCACTCACACCCGAGAATGCGCTGCTCGATTGCCTGGAGCACGCCGACAAGATGTGGTGTCCGGATGTCGATGATCTGGATGAATTCGACGTGCCACCCGAGTTGCTTGAGCGCGTGGCAGAGCAGAAAGTCAACCGACGTGTCAGGCCGGCGTCGCGCGGATAGGTTGAGAAAACGCTCAATGACAGCAGAAGACCGACCCGCAGAGAAACAATCACCTGTCGACGTCTCGATGCCGTTGCGGGTGCATTACATCGCCTGCGTCGCTCTTTACACCAGCAGCGGGGCACTTACCTTCTGGCTGCTCCATGCAAACGGTGCTTCGTCCGGCGTCATTGCGCTGTTGTCCACAGGCGCCATCCTTGCGACTTTCGGATCTGCCGTTGCCTCACTCGGCGGTGTATGGGAGCGCGATCTGCTTGAGAGAATTCGGACGAATTTGGACATCCTGCATCGCTCGGTTCTGAAGAATGATTCGCCATGGATTCGCTGGCCATTCCTGCCACGGTGTGACTTGCGGCCAGCCGGAAAGGAAACCACCTTGAGGTTCACGCTGAGCAATCCATGTTTGCCTCTCAACGTAGGTACCTGCACCGTTCAGCCGATGTTACCGACGGTACTCGAGGATTTCTTCGATCTACCGCTCTTCTCAAACTTGCTTCCGCTTCTCAAACACCGCGTAGACGCACATGAGGCGATGCTGGGCGACAGTAGAGTTGATACGAAGCAGGTAGGCGGAATGGGCGGGTTTGAAGCGTACTGTGCTTACGAGTGCTGCCGAGATGTTTGGCTATCTATTGCCAAGTTCCGGACGGCGCGGTACCTAATTCACGCGGGGGCTGCCTTGACAATCATGGGTACTGTGGGGACGGGGCTTCAGTATTTTTGGCTCAGGGCGCATAGCATCCTCTAACCACAATGCCAATTCGAGGCATATGTTCGCATTGCGGGTGGTGCCTGAAGTATCACCCACAGCGCTCTAACTTGATCGGCGCCGTTCCTTGAGCTTCGCGAGCACCTCTTGCAGGCGCTTCATCTCCTGTTCTTCCTCCCTCTCCTTGCTCCCATCAGAGTTGTTCCAGGCGCCGGGGCTCTCCGCGTCGAAGAACTCGAGTCGTTGAACCTTGCCCTCGAACAGATCGACAGCACGCTTGATCGTAGCAACACTCTTCGCTCGGACAGAAATAGCGATTGCCGCTGGCTTCTGTAGAAGCACTTGATCAACAATGTGCTGGTCGTTTTCGCCCATGCTCCAGCCATAGATGACCACGGTTGAGCGGATCTCGCTGAAAGCACGGGCGTAGATCTGCCCTAGGTACGTTGACGCGAAGATCGCACGCTGCTTGTGCTCACGTGTACCTTCGCAGACGAACAGGGGAGATCTCGTTCCGCTTTCCCATGCCTTGACAATCTTCTCTAGCAATTTATCGCCTGCTCCAGCCGCGAGCTTGATCTCGGCGTCATCGGTCGAACGAGCCAAGGCGAGATTGCCGTGTGGATAGAAGCACAGGGTGGATTCGTTGGCTCGGTATTCGGAGAAGGACGGATTCAAGGAAAGATTGTGAGCACGATCATAATGAAAGCAATCTGCAAACTTGATGAGATCTTCCCTCTGTCCATACATCAATGCCCAGTACAAAACCAAGTCATAGTTGAGAGACAGTACAGTACGAAAGCGTCGGACGAATCGGGCGATAGGATCAAAATGCGGAGTGGCAGCGTCGTAAGTGACATGCGTCTTTTGTACGATTCTGATCAAGGCGCTGCGAACCTTCGTATAGGCTTCGACTGCCATCTGGACGGACTCCGCTGGTGCCATCAGCGCTTCGTTCACCTGTCGGGTGTACCACAGCCTTCGCAGGACTAGTTCGAAATCGGACTCCTCTTTTCCGAATGCTTTGAAAACGGCGGCGGCGTCGCCGAGCACATTCTCTTTAACGGCCTCGTCGTAGAGGTTCTGATATTTAAAGCCGCCGTGAACAGCGATGCTCGCGCCGTTCCCAAGGAGTAAAGTGTCGGTGAAGTCAGCCTGTATTTCGCTCCACGCGCGAATCTCGTATGCCATTTCAGGATCCCTGGTCGAACAGGTCGCTCGGCATGCTGTCAGAAGCAAGTTTTCGCGTGGCCCGCGGCGCGGGCTCCGCGTCCATCTGGTCCGCCGGATAGAGATTGAGAAAAGTGCGGGCGATCTCAGGGTCGCGGCAATGCAACCAATCGTCCCACTGGTCTCGGTGGAGAATCACGACGGAACGCTTCTCCTTGTTTGGAGCATGCATCCTGCCCATAACGGGGTGCCTGTCAGCGTTCACCGTTAGCATCGTCCAGGATGTCGAACCGTCCGGCCAATCGCGCCATAGCCCGGCGATAGCGAAGGTCTCCTGATCACGCACCCAGATCCGGTACCGAACGGATTTCGGTCCTGACTCGTAGTTGGGTTCGAACAGCGCCGTCGCGGGCACCAACGCGGTCTGGCCGCTTTTCCATGCACCCGAGAACGTCCTCTTTTCGCCGACAGTCTCGGAACGCGCATTCGTCGTGTCATAGGGGCGGACACCTTGTGGAATGCGAGACTTGGGCATCATGCCGAAATTGCCTAGTACCGCCTGCCGCTGGCCGTCGGCCATGTGTCGCACGATCGGAGCCATGTAATCGGGCCAGGTCTCGGGGCGATATGCCGCCGCCGGCGGTTCTACGCCGTAGACGTCGCGCAGTAGCTGCGCCTGAACGGGGATGTAGTTGTTGCACATGCCGCGGCTCCTCGAGTCGTATGACTAGATCATACCGGGACAGTAAGCCACGCCCGGCAAGTGAAGTCGGCTTTGGGCATCCTGTCATGCCTGGTGATGACATACTGGGTACCGGCGTCAGGATTGGTCTCCGTGATCATGAATTTGATGTCATTCACAGATACGTCGATCTGGCCGTCAGGCCCAGTAACGTTCCTCACGAGCGCCGCGTACGAGTCGGCGTCGAACTCCGGGAGCGGCTCTAGGAATCTCGTGTTCATGGGTCGCGCGTCAACTCGATTGCCGCTCTCGCGGCGGTGAATATGCACAGCGGCGTATCGCCCGTCGAGCAATCCACGGAATGGCTCGGTGGAAAAAAGGCTTTCAAGGTTCAGAATAAGCGGATCCATGTTTTCGCGTTGGTGGTTGGAATAGGCGCACTTTACCTGCTTGTGCCGATATCGCCAAAATCGTGGGTGAAACATTGGCTATGGTTGAAAAACCATCGAAAAATGAGGGTTTTCCTTCGGTGGCAATGTCGGGATTTTTTCGACAATTCACCACTCACGGACCCTGTGAGGCTCGCTAGCAGAAGTTGCGACTCGTGGTGTCGAGACGCCCGAGCAACAGACTGAGGTCCACGGCATGCTGCGCAACGAGGTGCTTCACATTGCCGTCGGCCTGCCACTGGCCATAGATGCCGAGCAGCGAAGCGTTGAGGATCTCCTTGCGGAATTTCTCGAGCACCGAGGGCCATACGATGACGTTCACGTTGCCGGTCTCATCCTCGATCGTCAGGAACAAGACGCCTTTGGCGGTCCCCGGTCGTTGGCGCACAGTGACAATTCCCGCGCCGCGGGCGAGCTGCCGGTTCGCATAGCCTGCCAGCGTGGCAGCGGTCTCGAACCGCTTGCTGGCCAGCTGCCGACGCAGGAGGGCGAGGGGATGCCGATGCAACGTCAGCCCCATTGAGCGATAGTCTCCGAGGATCGTTTCGCCTTCGCTAGGCCGGGCCAGCGCTGACTCTTCCTCAGGTAGATCGGCGACTTTGAGCAAATCCTTGTCCGGCACCGCGGCGGACGCCTGCCACAGGGCCTGCCGGCGATTTCCCGCCAGCGTCCGAAGGGCGTCGCCGGCGGCGAGGACTTGCATGTCGTGCCGGTCCAGCGATGCCCGACGCGCGAGATCCGACACGCTGTCGAAGTGGCGGACGGCACGGCATGTCTCGATGCGCCGCGCGGACTCTTCGCGCATGCCGCGGATCAGCGACAAGCCTAGCCGCACGCGAGGGCCGTTGGAGCTGCTCAAGCGAGGAATGCTAGCCGCTCACATCAACGTCGGCCGGCAAGAATGTGCGGGGGTTCCACGCCGCCAGCGCGTCTGTGAATTCAGCAGGGGGCCGTGTACTCGGGCACAAACAGCACGAGGCAATTGGGCATACCGCGAAGAAGAGCCTAAGTCCGTAGTGCTTAGCCCCCGCGGACAATGCGCGCGAGAGAGCATTCCTTCTTGATGGCGATCGCACTATATCCAGGTGGGCCGCACGCTCCACGTGTTCTTCGGCGCGGCACGCGCCCTTTAGGAACGTGGACTTGGGATGGCAGTGAAGCTCGGCATACTGGGGGCAGTGACGCGGCTCCCACGAAAGCCCGCTATTAGCGCGTGAAGCTCGATGCTGCCTCCCATTGGGTTAAAGGAGTTCAGGCCGCGGCGGCCGTCAGCAACACGGGCACGGACTTCGACGTCGGCGTGCCGCAACCGTCGCCCGTGCTCTCGAGCGGCACCAGCGGGTTGGTCTCCGGATAGTACGTACCGATGCAACCGGCCGGAATGTCGTAGGGCACGAGGCGGAAGTCCTCGACGTGCCGCGTCACGCCATCTGCCCACACGCTCGTGATATCGACGTGCTGCCCGGCCTTGAAGCCCAGGCGTTCCATGTCGGACGGGTTGATGAACACCACGCGGCGCAGGCCGAAGACACCGCGATAACGGTCGTTCAGGCCATAGATCGTCGTGTTGTACTGGTCATGGGAGCGCGTGGTCATCATCACGAGCAGCTTGTCCCCATGCGCGGCGCGCGCCTGGCGGATCGGCGTGTCCTTGACGATCGGATGCACGATGAACTCCGCCTTGCCCGACGGCGTATCCCAGATGCGGTCCCGCGCCGGCGGCGTCAGGTGGAAGCCGCCCGGCACGGCGATGCGCGCGTTGTAGTCCTCGAACCCCGGCAGCACCTTCTCGATCGCATTGCGGATGCGCGCGTAATCCTGCGCGTACCACAGCCAGTCGATCTTGCGATTGCCGAGCGTGGCGGCAGCCATGTTGGCGATGATCGCGGTCTCCGACATCAGGTCCGGGGACGCGGGCTTGTTCATGCCGTACGACACGTGCACCATGCAGACCGAGTCTTCCACGGTGACGCCCTGCGGCACGCCGTTCTGCATATCGATCTCGGTGCGGCCAAGCGTCGGCAGGATCAGCGCGTCACGGCCGTGGATCAGGTGGCTGCGGTTGAGCTTGGTCGCGATATGCACGGTCAGGTCGCACTGGCGCAGCGCCTGCTGCGTGCGTGGCGTGTCCGGCGTGGCGGCCGCAAAATTGCCGCCAAGGCCGACAAAGACCTTCACCTTGCCCTCGAGCATCGCCGAGATCGTGTTCACCACGTCATAGCCATGCTTGCGCGGCGGCTGGAAATTGAACGCCTTCTCCAGGCGGTCGAGGAACGCCTCCGTCGGCTGCTCCTCGATGCCGACCGTGCGGTTGCCCTGCACGTTCGAGTGGCCGCGCACCGGCAGCAGACCTGCGCCCGGCCGGCCGATG
>NZ_JASATF010000010.1:0-206863 GCF_038440175.1 Cupriavidus sp. OTU4054 | reverse complement strand
AGGGGTGCCCCCCCCCCCCCCCCCCCCCCCCGCGGCGCCCCCCGCCCCCCAGCGGCTGGCGATCGTGAACCATGCACGCATCGTTTTCTCCTTGTTGTGTTGCGATGGGGTTTACTTCAATGCGTCCAGGAACGCGGGGTCGGCGTAGAGCGTGGTGAGCAGCGCCTGCACCGTATAGCCGTATTCGGTAACGGCCTTCGGAATCGCCACGGCCGCCGCGAACGACGAATCCCATTCACGATGGACCGACTTGACCTGGTCGTAGCGCACGGTCTCGCCCTTCTTCACGACAAAGCGTGCCGATACGTCGCCAGAGCCGGTAACGATCGCAGGATCGACCTCGTTGCGCAGCAAGGTGCCGGAGATCACGACATCCGCGTTCGGCGACATCTTGCCGGCCATGGTCAGCTCGCGCGTGACGGCCTCGGACAGATACGCCGACCACGTACCGTTGTATGGGGATACGAGGCTGTTGGCGCGCAGCGGCAACGGATGCCTGACGCCAGTACCGCTTGCATCGAACGTGCCGACGCGCGTGGGCGCGGCGCCGCTGTTCTTGAGCGTCTGGACGTTATCGATCGAAGGAGGATAAGGCGGTGCAACGACGCTGCACCCGGACAGGACGAGACCCAGCACGCCGAGCGCCAGGCTGGTTGGAATGCGACCCACTGCGGACACCTTTCTTGTTTTGACGTGTTTCGTGCATTCTGCCAAAGGCGGAGCGCTTTGCGTCACATGAAAGGGGGTATCCCGTCCCGAATGTTGCGTCGGCTTGACACCCATCCATTAGGGGGTGTGCATCCCTCGCCTGCAGTCTTCAGGGACGAGGCCTGACGAAGCGCTGCTCCAATACCTCCTTGCCCCACTGCGCGCCGGGCTTTTCCTCGGTCAGGACGAAGCCTCGCGTCTCGTAAAGATGACGCGCCGCGCGCAGGCCGGCGAAGGTCCACAGATGGGTCTCCAGGAACCCGCGCTCGTCCACGAACGCTACCGCGGCATCGATCAGCTTCTTTCCGACGCCGCCGCCTCGCACGCCGTCGTCGATGATGAACCAGCGCAGATGCGCGACGTCCTTGCCCATATCCTCGCCATCGATGGCGATCGACCCGACGATCTCTCCGTCCTGCCTTGCGGTCCAGATCGCGTTCCGCGGATTCTCCAGACGATTGCAGAACTCCGCCAGACCGCTTGCCACGACGGACTCGAAATGCTGACCGAAACCGGATTCGCGCGCGTAGTAAAGCGCGTGCATCTCGGTGATCCGTGCGATCAGACCCGGGCGATACCCACGCACCAGATGGACGGGCGAGCCGCCATCGGGCTCGCCGCCGCCAAGCGCGCGCGCATAGAGGCGCATTCCCTGCAAGGCCACACGCTCGTCGCCGGGCTTGAGCAGCTTGAGCGCGGCAACGACCTGCGAACGGGCATAGGCATGGATCGCGCCCACGCGATGCCTGCCCGCCCGGGTGAGGGAGAGACGCTTGACCCTGCCATCGCTCTCCTCCGCCACATCGCCGGCCTCCACCAGCCGGCGCAGCATCCGGCTCACGCTCGATTTCTCGAGCCGCAGCAGCGCGCCAAGATCCCGTGCCGTGACGCCGCCCTTCTCGATCTCGATCAGCGCATGAACGGCCGACGGGGACAGATCCGTCCCCGCAAAATCGCCGCCCATGAAGCCGAGCTCGCGCACCATCTCGCGCGAGACATTACGAATGTCCTCAACAAGTGCCGGGTCCGGGTTCATGGCCAACGCTCCGTTTCGATGTTGCATCATACAACCGTAGAGTTGTACGATGCAACATCATTCCGGCCGGATATTTCCCTGCTTGATGACCTTCGCCCACTTGGCCTGCTCGGCCTCGAGAAACGCGCGGAACTCGTCAGGCTTGTTGGCGGAACCCTCCGCCCCGATCGCCGCGAGACGTTCCTTGACAGCAGGCTGACTCATTACCTCGATGGTCGCCTTGTTGATCGTCTCGATGATCTTCGCGGACGTGCCGGCGGGCGCAAACAAACCGTTCCACTCGTACACCTGGTACCCGGGCAGCCCGGATTCGGCGATGGTGGGGATATCCGGCAGCGCGGCGGACCGCTTCGTGCCCGTTGTCGCCAGCACCTTGAGCTTCTTGCCGGAGACGAGCGGATAGGAGGCCGCCATGTTGCTGAACATCATATCCACCTGGCCGCCCATCAGGTCGCTCAACGCCGGCGCACCGCCCTTGTAAGGTACGTGAAGCATGTTCAGTCCCGACTGCTGACGGAACAGTTCCGCTGCCAGGTGCTGTGCGGTGCCGGAGCCCGCCGACGCATAGGTCAGCTTGCCGGGCGTGGCCTTCGCTTGCGCCACGATATCCTTGGGCGAGTTGAACGGAGAATTCGGCGGCACCACCAGCAGGTTCGGCACGAGCACCACGAGCGAGATCGGCGCGAAGTCCTTCGCCGTATCGTAAGGAAGCTTCGGCTGCAGGCTGGGATTGACCGAATGAGCGGTAGCGTCGAGCAGCAAGGTGTAGCCGTCCGGCGCGGCCTTTGCGACGGCACCCGCACCAATGACGCCGCTTGCGCCGGGGCGGTTGTCGACAACGATGGTCTGGCCCAGCTTGATACCCAGCGGCGCCGCGATGATGCGGGCGACCGTGTCGGCCGCGCCGCCTGCGGGATAGGGCACGACGAGGCGGATGGGACGATCGGGATACGCGGCGCTGGCGCACGTGGCACCGCATAGCAGTGCGAGCCCGGCGAGCCCGCGGGTGATGGACTTGAACATTGTCTTGTCTCCAGAAAGTTGTAGTTTTGTCCTAGACCGTCGCGATCGGCGTCGCCGGCGAACCCACGGCGCCGGGCAGGCGCAGCGGCGGCGCGGTCAGCAGAAAGCGGCTCCGGCCGTTTTCGCGCAGCCAGCGAGCCAATGGCGTCAAATACCAAAGCTCGCCAAGGTGAATGCCGTTCTTGAACAGGCAATGCTCATGCAGCGGCAGACGTGGCCCGCGAATGGGAGCGGGGGTCAGGGGCTTCGGCACCACCAGCTCCACGGCGGGGTTGTCCGCGAGCAGGCAGGCCAGGCGCGAGTCGGTAATCCAGTTCAGCAGCTTTGCGTCATGGCCATCCAGACCGGTACCGGATTCGTGGAGGACTTTGAGATCGGGCGACTTGTTCATCGACAGCAATGTGTCGGCAAACCCGGTATGGAGACAGACCATATCTCCGGCCTCCACGGTAACGTTGTCCGCGTCGAGAATGCGCATGAGCTGGTCGTAGCCGACGGCCTGCCGCTTGCGGCCAATGTGGCGTTCGATGTCTATCATGACGCCGCGGCCCTGCGCACCGTGCTCGGCGAGGACCGCGATGCTCAACGCGCCAGCTTCCGGGTTCTCGTATCTTGCCCACGGCTCGGCCGCCTCGGTCTCGACGCCGGCCCTGATGTCCTCGCCCGCCCGAAAACCGTTATAAAAGACGGCTTCGTCGCTGCCGTCGCCATCGGCATCGAAATGGCTGCCCACATGGGCCAGGCTGTCCCACTGCGTGGAGTACTGCAGGCTCATGAGGACGACATCGTCATTGACCACGTCCGTCAGATCGGGATCCTCTGAGCGGTACGACCAGCAGAAACCCTGCTGCCCGGCGCTCTTCCCATCGCGAAGAACGGCGAAGCGCCGCGGCGGCTGACGCCGCACGTTCATGGTTTGCCCGCCGGGGTAGTCCAGCGGAAGCGACAGGCAGAACGTCATGCCTTCGCGCACCTCGGCGACGCCTTGCAGGACCTTGGCGCGATCCACGAGGTTCATGCGCCCGCGTTGATCGTTCGCGCCAAACTCTCCCCAGTTGCTGCCGTCGGGCTTGCGCTGCCACCGCCGCGATGCTTCATTCGCTTCGTTCATGAGGCCTCCTTACCGCAGCTTCGCCAGTTCGGCCATCACATTCTTCGCGGCGGCGACGCCCATGTTGACGAAGGCATCGCTGGTGACGCCGCCGATATGCGGACTGATGATGAACCTGCTGTTCCTGAAGAACGGATGATCGGCCGGTGGCGGCTCCTGCTGCAGCGAATCCAGGCCTGCGGCGGCCACTTTGCCGCTTTCCACCGCTGCGAGAAGCGCATCTTCGTCGATGAGACCGCCGCGCGCGGTATTGACGACGATCACGCCGTCCCTGCACTGGGCCAGCGCTTCCGCATCGAGCAGTCCGCGGTTCTCGGCGGTCAGTGGGCAGTGGAACGAGATGACGTCCGAGTTTTGCCAGATGGACTCGAGGCTGACAGGCTCGATGCCCGTTGGCAGATCGGTCGCATAAGGGTCATATCCGATGACCTTCATGTCCATCGCGCTGGCGATACGCGCGAAGCGCCGGCCGATCGCACCCAGCCCGACGAGACCCAGCGTGCGCCCCTGAAGTTCGAGGCTCTGGTGCGTCGACTTGTCCCAATGGCCGGCGCGCGTGCGCTGGTCCAGGGTCACCACCGATTTGGCGCAGGCGAGCATCAGCGCCAGCGCTTGTTCGGCCACTGCCGCGGCATTGGCCCCTGCCGCGGCCACCACCTTGACACCGCGAGCCTTCGCGGCTTCCTGGTCGATATTATCGATGCCGCTTCCGTGCTTCGACAGGACGCGAATCGACGGCGCCGCATCGAGCACCATGGCGCCGACCTTGCTGGTGCGAACGATGACGGCGACGGGCGCGTGACGTCGGCAGAGCGCCGCCGTCTCTTCTTCGGTCGCTGCCTTGCCTGCATAAACCAATTCGAAATCGGATAGCAGCGCGACCGCCTGTGGCGCGATGTTTGCCGCCGTCACGACGATGACGGGCTTTGCCGCGGTGCTCACAGCGCTTCTCCCGCCTTCAGGACACCGGCTGCACGCAGGGCGTCATCGAGCCACGACGGGCGGAGCGCTTCGCCTGACTTGATACCTTCGATGCGCTTGCGCTCCGCCGCCACCTTCTTTCCGGCCTCTTCGATCAGCGCCGGCGCCTTCTCGCGCTCGATCACGACGACGCCGTCCGCATCGCCGATGACCAGGTCTCCGGGGCAGACCGTAACGCCGCCACATTGGATCGGATGATTCACGCGGCCGGGCACGAATTTGGTCGGACCGTTGGGATTCAGGCCAACCGAATACATCGGGAAGCCGGTCTCGATAATCTCTTCGGCGTCGCGCGCGGCGGCGTCGAGGACGACTGCGGCCACACCGAGGGCGATGCATTGATTGACCATGATCGCGCCCATCAGCGCGCTGTTTTGATCGCCTTTGCCATCGACGATGATGACGTCGCCAGGCTTCGCCAGTGCCATCGCGGCGTGAATCATGAGGTTGTCGCCGGGGCGAACTTCCACGGTGATCGCCGGACCGCAGAACTTGCTCTTCTGACTGAGCGGCGCGATCCGCCCATGGAGGCCACCGCGCCGGCCCGCCACATCGGCGAAGATGGAAGACGCGTACTGGGACGCCTGCTTGACGACTTCGGTCGAAACGCGTTCGATATCGCGGATGACATCGGGGAGTTGCTGGGTTGCCGACATGGTGGCTCCTGTGTTCAGGTGAAGTTGCAAGGGATGCAGAAGAGAATCCGGCGAACGGTCGTCCGCCGCGGTATCAATCGATGGTCGCGCCCGAATCTCTGACCACGACACGCCAGCGCGCAAGATCCTTCTGCAAGAGGCTGGCGAATGCTTCCGGCGTACCGCCCAGTACCTGCCCGCCTTCCGCTTCGATCTTCGAACGAACGGCCGGGGCCTGTAGTGCGCGATTCAATTCAGCGTTGAGCCTGGCCACGATGGGCGCGGGCGTGCCAGCCGGAGCGAGCAGGCCAAACCAGGTGTCTGCCTCGAATTGCTTCACGCCGGCTTCGGCGACGGTCGGCGTGTTGGGCAGCTGCGCCGAACGCTTTGCCGATGTCACGGCGATGCCGCGCAACTTGCCCGTCTTGATCTGACCCATCACGGTGGGGACGGACCCGATATAGATTTCCACCTGGCCACTCAGGACATCGGTGAGAGCCTGCGAGGCGCCCTTGTAGGGAATGTGCTGCAACGTGACGCCGGCCTGCTTCTGCAGAAGCTCCATCGCAAGGTGTGCGACCGTCCCATTTCCTGGCGTTCCGAACGTTACCGTGCCGGGTTTCGCCTTCGCCGCGGCAATCACGTCGGACAGGGTCTTGTAGGGCGAATTGTTGTTCGCCACGATCGCGAGCGGCGCGGACGCGATCAATGCAATCGGCGTCAGATCCTTGGTCGGGTCGTACGGCAGTTTCTTGTACAACGAAGGGTTGATCGCAAGATTGCTGGTCTGTCCGAACACCAGCGTGTAGCCGTCGGGCGTCGCCTTGGCGCCGGCATCGGCGCCGAGGTTGCCGCCCGCGCCAGGCTTGTTATCGACGATGATGGTCCACTTGAGATCCCTGCTCAGTTGCTGTCCGATTTCGCGCGAGAAAGTATCGGGCGCTCCGCCCGGCGGGAAAGGAACGATCAGGCGAACAGGTTTGGTCGGATAGCTGTCCGCGGCATGGGCGGGAAGGCAAGGGAGTGCGGCGAAGGCGCACGCGGTCACAACGCGAAAAACGAGATTCACGGATGTCTCCAGTCGAAATGCTTGTATTTGTGGCAGGACTATAGAATTTCGTTCCGTGCTATACAATTGCGTTGTCCATAACGGAACATGTGCCATGAAACGGAACGTGCAAACCGCATCCGAGACTGAAAGTGCCGACAAAGACACCATCATCGCGGTCACGCGCGCGCTGCAGATTCTCGAGGCCTTCTCTGCCGACGACACCTCCCTGACCCTGTCGGAGTTGAGCCGCCGGGTCGGGATGGGAAAATCCACGGTGCTACGGACGGCGCGAACGCTCGCGCGGAGCGAGTACCTGGTCCAGCGTGAAGACGGCCAATGGCGGCTCGGCGCGGCAGCGGGATGGCTCGGTGCGCGCTATCAGGCTGCGTTTCGCGTGAACGAGACCGTGGAACCCGTGCTCAGGCGGATCAGCGACGAAACACGTGAGAGCGCGGCCTTCTACGTCCGCGAAGGAGACACGCGGGCCTGTCTCGTGCGTGTGGAAGGACCGGGCGCGGTGCGACACCACGTTCGGGTCGGCGAACGGCTCTCCCTGAATGGCGCGCCCGGAAGAGTCCTGCGAGCCTTCGCAGGCGAAGCCGGCGAGCCCTACGAGCAGATTCGCAAAGACGGCTTCTACATCTCGATGGGCGAACGCGAGCCCGAGGTATCGAGCCTCGCCGTGCCCGTCTTTGGGATCAACTGGAAGCTGGCCGGCGCGCTTTGCATTTCGGGGCCGATCAGCCGGCTGACGCGGGAGAAGCTGGCAACGTACGTGGATCTGATGCTCGCAGGCGGCAGAGAGGTGTCTTACGCCATCTCGGGGTCGCGCGATCAGACCGTCCGGCCTACGACATGGCATCCCTGATCGCCGAGGGATGGACCGGGCGACGCGCTAGCCTTCGGCCCGGTACCGATCGAACGGCTTGCGATCGAGAAGACAGTCGATGAACGCGCCGAGGAGTGCGGGCCGATGCTGTCTATTCGGATAGTAGAGGTACAGGCCCGGACGCGAAATCGACCAGTCCGCGAGCACCTGTACAAGCCTCCCCTGCGCCAGGAGCTCGTCGAGGCCGTCTCGTGCGAAGTGATAGGCAATGCCGAGTCCGTTCAGCGCAGCGCCGATGCCAATGTCGGCATGATTGGTGACGACGGGGCCGTCCACGGCAACTTCAATGTCTCGCCCCCGTTTCCTGAACTCCCAGCGATAGTGCCTGCCGTCCATCTGCAGCCGCCAGTTGATGCACGTATGGTGATGCAAATCGGCCGGTGACTTAGGGATTCCGCGACGCGCGAGGTAGTCTGGCGACGCCACGGCAACCATGTCCAGGTCCGGAGTCAGGCGGACGGCCACCATGTCCTTCTCCAACCGATTACCCACGCGGATACCGGCGTCGAAGCGACCCGCCACGATATCGGCCAGCGCGTCGTCAACGACGATATCGAGCACTACGTCGGGGTGGACCTGGTGGAAGCGCGCAAGCCGCGGCGCGATGATCGTTCTTGCCGCAATCCCCAGCGTGTTGATGCGAAGCGTGCCTCTCATCTGTCCGGTCGCCTCGCTGGCTTCAGCGACCGCGGCCGTCATCTCCGCGAACAACGGCGCGATGCGCCTGTAGAGCTGTTCCCCACTTGCCGTGGGCGCAACGCTTCGCGTAGTGCGGTTCAGAAGACGTGCGCCGATGCGGCCTTCGAGTTGCCGGATGATCTGGCTCAGTGCCGAAGGCGATAGGCCCAGATGCTCCGCGGCGCGCGCAAAGCTCCGACGCTCCACGATCGCGACGAAGGCCTTCAACTCGGCAAAATCGGATCCACGCATGATGCAACATTCCCTTCATCGAGCCTTTCGCTCCCATACGCCGATTATGCATCGTTATCTGAACTTGCCATTCAGATTCTGGACCATTCCCTAAAGAACGGGCCAGGGTCATCCTTGCAACATTCGCTAAGGAGATAACGATATGAGCTTCGACCTTCATCTGCATGGCCTGCGGGCAGTGGTTACCGGCGGCACGCTGGGCCTTGGCGCCGCCGTGGTGAAAACGCTCGTGGAGGCAGGTGCCCGCGTGGCGACCTCCGCGCGCACCGTCCCGGCGCAACCGGTCGAGGGGGTCACCTACGTGGCCGCCGACCTGTCGACGGCGGAAGGCACGCATCGCTTTGCGCAGACCGTTCTGGACGATTGGGGCGGCGCCGACATCCTGATCAATTCGCTTGGCGGCTCGAAGACGCCCGCCGGCGGTTTCGCTGCCGTCAGCGACGAGCACTGGTTCGCCGAGTTGAACCTGAACCTGATGCCCGCCGTGCGTCTGGACCGTGCACTGGTGCCATCCATGCTGGCGCAAGGTTCGGGGGTCGTCATTCACGTCAGTTCCATCCAGCGCGTGCTGCCCCTGCCCGAGTCCACGACCGCGTACGCCGCGGCCAAGGGTGCGCTGACCACGTATAGCAAAGCGCTCGCAAGGGAGGTCACGCCAAAGGGCGTTCGCGTGCTGAGCGTTGCGCCGGGCTGGATCGAGACGGAGGCTTCCGTGGCGTTTGCGGAGCGGATGGGCGCGCAGGCTGGAACGGACTACGAGGGCGGCAAGAAGATCGTCATGGATTGGCTCGGAGGCATTCCGGTGGGACGCCCGGCCAGTCCCCAGGAGGTTGCCGATCTGATCGCGTTCCTGGCATCGCCGCGATCCGCTTCGATCGCGGGGACCGAATATCGGATCGACGGCGGCACCGTTCCTACCGTGAGCTGACAGCGGCCATCGGATAAGCGCGGTGGTGCGGGCCGGCGCCTTGGCCACGGCAGGATCATGTCCGGCGCTCGAGTGCCCCACGCTTACGTATCAGCAGGTACACCGCCGGGACCACAAACAGGGAAAGCAATGGCGCGGTCACCATGCCGCCGACCATCGGGGCGGCAATACGCTGCATGACCTCCGAGCCCGTGCCATGCGACCACATGATGGGAATGAGGCCAGCGAGAATGACCGCGACCGTCATGGCTTTGGGACGGACACGCTGCACCGCGCCTTCCTGAATGGCTTCCAGCAGCATGGGCAGGTTTGCTTCGCCGCTCGCTTCGCGCACGCGCCAGGCTTGCTTGAGGTAGAGCAGCATGATCACGCCGAACTCGGCCGCCACGCCGGCCAATGCGATGAAGCCGACCACGCCCGCAACCGACAAGTTGTAGCCAAGCCCATAGAGCAGCCAGAAGCCGCCGATCAGCGCCAGCGGCAACGTACCCATGATCAGCAGCGCTTCATCCAGACGGCCGAACACCAGATAGAGCAGGACGAAGATGATCAGCAGCGTGAACGGCACCACCACCTTCAGCTTTGCGGTGGCCCGCTCCAGGTATTCGAACTGCCCCGACCAGCTGAGGGAATAGCCCGCTGGCATTGGCACCGCCTTTGCCACGACTGCCTGCATGTCATGGACCGCCGAACGCAGATCGCGTCCGCGGATGTCGACGTAGATCCAGCCGGAGAGCCGCGCGTTTTCGCTGCGCAGCATCGGCGGGCCTTGCACCACCTCGAGGCGTGCCACGTCGGACAGGGTGATCTGCTGCCCGCGATCCGTGACGATGGGCAACGCGCGCAATTGCTCCACCGAATCGCGGTAATCGCGTGGGTAACGGACATTGATTGGAAAGCGCGCCAATCCGTCGACCACTTCCCCGACGTTGTCGCCACCGACCGCCGAGGACACGATGCTCTGGACGTTGTCGATATTGAGGCCATAGCGGCCCGCCGCCATCCGGTCGATATCGACGTCGATATAGCGCCCGCCAGACAGACGCTCGGCCAATGCAGAGGTGACACCCGGAACGGTTTTCACGGCTTCCTCGATGCGCGTGGCAAGCCGATCGATCTCCTTCAGGTCCGTGCCCGCCACCTTGATGCCCACGGGGCTCTTGATGCCGGTGGCCAGCATGTCGATCCGGTTGCGGATCGGCGGTACCCAGATGTTCGACAGGCCCGGCACCTTCACCACGCGATCGAGTTCTTCGACGAGCCTGTCCGGCGTCATGCCGGCGCGCCATTGATCCCGCGGCTTGAACTGGATCGTGGTTTCGAACATCTCCAGCGGCGCGGGATCGGTGGCGGAGTCCGCGCGGCCCGCCTTGCCGAACACGGTGGCAACTTCTGGCACGGTCTTGATCAGCCTGTCCGTCTGCTGGAGCAATTGCGCGGCCTTGCCCGCGGAAAGGCCGGGCAGCGCGGAGGGCATGAACAGCAGGTCACCCTCGTCGAGAGGCGGCATGAACTCGCCGCCGACGCGCGAGATCGGCCAGGCGGTCGCGGCCAGCAGAACCGCTGCGATGGCTACCGTGGTCTTCGGATAGGTCAGCACCTTGGCCAGCATTGGCTGGTAGGCACGTATCAGCCACCGGTTGAGCGGATTGGACTGTTCGCGCGGAATCCTGCCCCGGATCATATAGCCCATCAATACGGGCACCAGGGTCACCGACAACCCCGCGGCTGCGGCCATCGAGTACGTCTTGGTGAAGGCCAGCGGCGAGAACAGCCGCCCCTCCTGCGCTTCCAGCGTGAATACCGGCACAAAGGAGAGTGTGATGATCAGCAGCGAAAAGAACAGCGCAGGACCCACCTCCGCCGCCGATTCGCCGATCACACGCCAGCGCTCCTCCCCGGAGAGTGCCCTGCCGGGATGGTCCGCATGCCAGTGTTCGAGGTGCTTGTGCGCATTCTCGATCATGACGACCGCGGCATCGACCATCGCGCCGATGGCAATAGCGATGCCCCCCAGCGACATGATGTTTGCATTGACGCCCTGATAGCGCATGACCAGGAACGCGGCTAGCACGCCCAACGGCAGCGAAACGATGGCTACCAGTGCCGAGCGCAGGTGGAACAGGAAGATCAGACAGACCAGCGCAACGACGATGAACTCTTCGACGAGCTTGTGCGTCAGATTGTCCACCGCGCGATGGATCAGCGACGAGCGGTCGTACGTGGCGACGATCTCGACGCCTGCCGGCAGGCTCTTCTGGAGCTCGGCAAGCCTGGCCTTGACTGCCTCGATGGTTTCCAGCGCGTTCTTGCCCGAGCGCATCACGATGACACCGCCGGCGACCTCGCCTTCGCCATCGAGCTCGGCGATACCGCGCCGCAACTCGGGACCGAACTGTACCGTGGCCACATCGCCGAGCCGTACAGGAATGCCGGCTTCGCGGGTCACAAGCGGAATCTGCCGGAAATCATCGAGCGTCTTCAGATACCCCGACGCTCTGACCGCATATTCGGCCTCGCCAAGTTCAAGCACCGAGCCGCCGGCCTCCTGGTTGGCCCCCTTCAAGGCCTCCAGGATCCTCGACTGGGGGATGTTGTAGGCGCGCAGCTTGTCCGGCTGCAATACGACCTGGGACTGCTTCACCATGCCGCCGATGGGGGCCACCTCGGCGACATTGGGCAGCGACTTCAACTCGAAGCGCAGGAACCAGTCCTGCAGCGCGCGGAGTTGCGAGAGGTCGTGCCGCCCGGTCTTGTCCACCAGCGCGTACTCGTAGATCCAGCCGACGCCGGTGGCATCCGGCCCCAGCGCCGGTTTGGCCGCCGCCGGCAAGCGTGACTGCACCTGATTCAGGTACTCCAGCACGCGCGAGCGCGCCCAGTACGGGTCGGTGCCGTCCTCGAACAGGACGTAGACGAACGAGTCTCCGAAGAAAGAGTATCCGCGTACGGTCCTGGCCCCTGGCACGGACAGCATGGTCGTGGTCAGCGGATAGGTGACCTGGTTTTCGACCAGTTGCGGTGCCTGCCCGGGAAATGGCGTGCGGATGATCACCTGCACATCGGAGAGGTCTGGCAACGCGTCCAGCGGCGTGCTGCGCACCGCCCACAGCCCCCACGCCGTGAGCATGACCGTGGCCAGCAGCACCAGGAAGCGATTGCGTATCGACGCCAGGATGATGCGCGCGATCATGGCTTGGCTCCTTCGGCACCGGCCGGCTGTACCGACGATAGCGTGGCGGCACCGTCCTGGCCCTGGCTAAAACGGAACCGGATGCGGTCGCCGGGCTTCAACCCCCTGAGCATCGCAGGATCGTGCGCGGCGAAATCCATCGTCATCGCACCCCAGTGCGCCGAAGGAATCGGTCCATGCGAAATCGTCAGGCCCGCGGCGTTCACGGCTTCGATGCGACCGATCCCCTCGTGCTCCGGCATCGCGGCGGCGGGCGCGGAGGGATCGGCCGGCGATGCCAGCCGGCCCGAGGTGCCGCGCAGGCTGGCTTCGGAATCGATCAGGAACTGGCCCGACGTCACCACCTTTTGCCCGGCCTTCAGTCCGGCGACGACTTCGGTCATGCCATCGGATTCCTGACCGGTGCGGATTTCCGTGGCCACATAACCTTGCGGCCCCGCATCGACCATCACGACGTTGCGCTGGCCCGTACGAATCACGGCCTCGGATGGAATCTGCAGTACGTCCTGGCGATCGCCGCCGTCGAACCGCACGCTGGCGAACATGCCGGGCACCAGCCGGTGTTGCGGGTTGGGCAGGACGATGCGTACCTTGAGGGTGCGCGTGGCGGAGTTGACGTCGGGCAGGATCGCATCCACCTTCCCGTTCACGGGTGCCGTGGCGGCGGCGACCGATACCGTGACCGATTGTCCCGGTGCGATACGGCGCGCCTGTGCTTCCGGCACTTCGGCGATCACCCAGACCTGACCGAGATCCGCCAACCGGAAAAGTGTCATGCCTGGGGTGACCGTCATGCCTTCGCGCACGGCGATCTCGGTGACAACGCCGTCCAGCGGGCTGACGATGCCCTGCCCCGTCTGCAGTGTGCCCGAACGGGCGACGGCATCGGCTTGCCCCGGCGTCATGCCGGCCTGCCGCATGCGCGCTTTTGCCGCATCCGCGAGGTCCCCCTGCAAGCCGCGAGGCATGCGGGCAACGGCCAGGTACTCCTCCTGCACCGCCACCCAGTCGGGCGCATAGACCGTGATCAGCGTCTGCCCCTTTCGGACGGCATCGAGCGTGGCTCGCACGCCCACATGCTGCACGAAGCCGGTGGTGCGTGCCTGGATCACCTGGATGCTGCGCTCATCGATTACGACATTGCCTGGTGCCTCGAGCGTGGCGCCCATGCGACCGGTCTGGACTTCGACGGTGCGAATGCCCAGGTTCTGCGTCACGCGACTGTCGATGGAGACGCCGCTGCCGCCGGCGTCGCCGCCGTCGGCATAGACCGGTACCAGTTGCATGTCCATGAACGGCGATTTTCCAGGCTTGTCGAAGCGCTGGCCGGGCACCATCGGGTCGTGCCAATAGAGCACCCTTTTGCCCGTTTGCGGATCGGTATCGCCGGTTTTCGCCATCGCGCCCGTCGCCGGTTCGCCATGCATCGTCGACGTGCCCTGCGCAACACCGAAGCGATAGCCGGCATATCCGGCCGCACCGATCATGACCACGCACGCAGCGGCAAGTTTCAGTCGCGGGTTCATTTGAAGTCCTTGGAGGCTGGTTCGGTTTGTGCGGTGGGCAGTGGCGTCAGGAATGTCAGTTCGGCCCAGAGCCTCGTCGTGCGTCGTTCCAGGGTCAGCCGTTCCAGTGCCGTATCGATGGCGCGATGATTGGCCTCCGCCACCGCCAGCAGCGAACCCGTGTTGGTGCGATAGGCTGTCAGGGCAGCTTCCGCCTGCGCATTGGCCAGCGGCAGCGTGGCGTCGTCATAGCGCTTGAGCCGTTCGAGGTTGCGGCGCAGTTCCGCGACGCGCGCGCCAACGACGGCGTCGGTATCGCGCTGGACAATCTCCGCTCTGGCGCGCGCCTCGGTGGCCTGCGCGAGTCGCGCGGACACTTCACGATCCTGGCGGTTTGCACGATCCCACGGTAGCGGGAAGCTCACGTTGATCGAGGCCAGGTTGGAGTAGGCCGAGCCGCGCTGGCTATACATCAGCTCGACGCTGATATCGGGCTTGCGCGCTTCCGTCGCCAGGCGTACCTCGCTCTCTGCAAGTGTCACGTCGCGCTGCGCCGCGGCGATTTCCGGCACGCTGTCATAACGCGCACGGACGAGTTGCTCGACACGATCCGGGACGCCGAGGGCCGGGGGATCGCCGAGCGGGCGCGTGGCGTCCGCGCCGATCCAGCGCGAGAGATTGACGGTGGCAGCATCGAGCACCGCCTGATTTTCGCTTTCGCGGTCCTGCAACTTCTGCACTTCCAGTTGGGCGGACAGTACGTCGGCGCGCGTGCCGCGGCCGCCGCGATAGGCAGCGTTGGCGGCTTCAAGTGCGAGGTTCAGTGGGTGCGCGTGGTGGCCAAGCAGGGCTCGCGCCCGCTCCGCGTACCAGCGATCGATCCAGGCGGCGACGGCGCTGCGCTGAACATTGGTCACGCCGACGATGCGCCGCGCATCGGCGGAATCGGCCTCGGCCTCGAACCTTGCAGTGCGTGCCCGTCGCTTGTCGGCGCGCGTGAATTCCTGCAGGACGCTGATCGACCGCGTGGTCATGGAGTCTCGGCTCAGTGAGCCGCTGTCCGAACCGCTGACGGGGACATCGTTCAGCCCGACCTTCAGAATCGGATCGGGTAACTGGCCCGCGGCGACGGACTGCTGCACGGCCGCTTCGATGGCGCCGTGCGAGTTCTCGGCATCCTGCGCACGCGCCGAGGCCAGCGCGGCGGCTTCTTCAATGGATAACGCGGGGGCGGCAAGCGGGGGCGCGGCAAGCGCCACCGACATGCCGAGGGTGGACGCACATAAGAGCGCCAGCCTCAGGCAACGAGGGAATAACATAAAGCCTCCGGAAACGACGACCACCGCTCCCTCGGTACAGGGAGCGAGACGAATGTGGCGTAGCTTCGGAGGCTAGGTGCGCAAACAGCAGTGGAGAATGGCGTGCGGAGGCGGCGGTGCACGCGGCTGGTGCTTCGCGCGCAGTGCGAAGATCGGCGCGGCGTCCAGCATGGGGGGCTCGACGACGATGCTCGCGAGAACCGGGATGAATGCGGGAATCTGCGGCGCGGCGTGGTCGGCGTGCTTCGTATCGGCCTGACAATGGCCCATACAAAGCGCCTTTTGGCTGTCGCCCGGCACGGCATCCTGTTCGGCCATATCGGCGCAGGACACCATGGCTTCCATCGGCGCCTGTTCCATTGGCTTGCTCGCGCCCATATTGCAGGCGTAAGCGGCCGTTGCCAGTTGCACTGACAGAAAGACAACCACAAGGAATCCGGCAACCCAAGGATGCCGGCGGGCCAGTTCACGCACAATCGTCGAGGAAATCGGGACAGCGCCAAGCTTACCCGTTTTTGGCAAAAAAGGGGGCGGCAGCCAATGGCCGATTCCCGCCCCCGATGGCCAACGGTCAACAGTCAACGGTCAACGGTCAAGGCAAGATCGGATTCGCCGTGGCCCGCGCGATGATCGCATCGGCATCGCGCTGCAGCAGGAACCGCTGCGCGACCAGATCGTTGGCGGCCGACGTGACCGCCGCCACATACCCTGCCTGATTGCCATAGAGCGATTCCAGCGATGGCCGGCCGTCTCCGGCCGCGATGCGTGCCGCGTCCGTCTTGTGGAACGGGATGAACGCGCCCGTCAGGTTCGACAGATCGACGATGCCCGGCGTGGCCACATAGTTGAACTCGATGCTGGTCCCGACCGGCACGCGTGCTTCCACGCTACGGATGCCCGCGCGCGGAATGCCCGTCGACGCGTCCACCTGCGGCACGAGTATCGCGTAGTCGTGATTGAGGTTCGTCGGTGGCAGGATCGTGGCGATGCCCGATTCGTCCTGCCGACGGTACTGCGGACCGAAGTCGAGCAGCGAATAGCCGTTGTATCGCGCCAGGTACTGGAAATCCGGAATCGCGGTACCGCCGGAGACGGGCCACGTCAGTCCCTTCATGACCGGAAACGCCACCGAACCCGGCTGCACCAGCGTGCCGTCGGCAAGCTTCGGCACCTGACTCGCGGGCGGTGCCACGCCGCGCACGACCCAGTCCTCCAGATCGAGGAACAGCGCGCGGAACGTGTCGTTGTGATGGATCACGGTGCCCGCCGGATAGACGTTGCGCGACGGGGCGAACGCGATGCTCGCGGTACCGCCCGCGCCGCCATGCTGCGTCCCCGTGTAGTAGTAGATGCGCGCGTTGTCGGGCTGCGTCAGATCTTTGGTGCCATTGGCATCGGTCAGCACGGGCGAGCCCTGCAGTTGCCAGAACTCGGTGCCGGACAGGCCGAGGAAGAACTTCGGGCAGGTATTGGTCGCCGAGCAGCGCGCCATGACACCGCCACGCTGGCCCGAGATGTCATCGACGTAGTCCTTGTCGAGTCCGCGCGGCGCGGTCTGGCCGAATGCCGTATGGTCGGTACGCAGGCCACCGCCGCCGCCGGGCACCGCAAAGCGCGTATTGACGTTGGTCTGCCGCGCGGCCACATGCGCATAGATCCCGTCGAAGACCTTGCCGCCGTCGAGCGCCTGATTGAAGCCCAGATGCAGGAACGTCTTCATCGCATTGCCCGACTGCGATGTGCCCTGCCCGATCGTATTGGTAATGCGCCCCGCCACCGGATTCGGCGTACCGGCGCTGTCGGCCGTCTTGCCGCGGAAGAAGCTCACCGTATCGCGCAGCGCGGCCAGGCCCACGCCCATGACCTTCGGATCCTTGGCCACGTACACGAGTTCGTAGAGGTAGGCCGGATCGAAACCGCCGCGCAGGCAGATGCTGGCCGGGTCCGGCGTGCCCGGGAATGGATGGGTGCCCGCATCGCATGTGGCGAACTTCCAGTCGCCGGCGGGAATGGGCACGCGCGCGTCGGTCTCGTTCGCGCGGCGCGTGAGCGAGTAACCGGGCAGCGTGTTGTCGAGGCTCGCCGGTGCGTACGGGAGCATGGTGCCGTTGAAGACGCCGCCCGGCAATGTCATGGACGGCGACGCGGCGGCCGGCACGAGTTCGCTGCGGTAGGGTCCGGTAATCGACGTGCCATCGGCGTTCTTCGCCACGGGCACCGTTACGGTCAGCCGCGCGGCGCTGGACTTCGGCACATCGCCCTGCCACGCCGAATACAGCAGTACATAGCCGCGCTCGAGATACACCGCATCGCTCGGCGTGGTCGCCGGGTTGACCATCGTCAGGATATTGCCGCGATTCGGCGCGTCGTAGCGCAGCACGCCGCTGGCCTTGCTCATGTCCTTCGGCTTGAGCATCACGAAGTCCGCGGTGTACTCGACCATGCCGTTGGCATTGACCGGCGCAAGCGCGAGGTCCTGAATGATCGCGTTCTTCGGGTCCCTGGGATCGACTTCGCCGCTGATGGTGCCGGTCAGTTGTTCGTATTGGCCCACGCCGCCGTAACTGCCGGGCATATCCTGCGTGGCCGTGATCTTCAGCGTCATCGACGGCGCTCGCGTCGTCGGCGTGCCGCCTCCGGGACTGCCGCCACCGCCGGCGCCGTTGTCATCGCTGCCGCCGCACGCGCCCAGCAACAGCGCTCCGGCAATCGTGCCCGCGAGCGCGCACGTCTTCCTCAGGTGTGTGAACACCTTCGCCATTTGATGTCTCCTCGTTCGTGGTTTCCGTTACGTGACGTCACCTTCGAACTGGAGTCTATGCGCAGCGAATTAAGCTGATAAATTGATTGTTTGGATGAATTTATCGGAAAGACCGATAGCCACAATCAGAACTTCGGAATCCGCAGCGTCTTGCTGATCATCAGCGAACCCGAGAGGACGAACAGCAGCGCCATCGGATGCAGCGCGGCCGGGCCGAGTTGCCAGACGCCGCCGTAGAGCGCGTCGGCGAGCCGGCCCTCCGATGCGCACCATGCCAGCACGCCGGTCAACACGACGCTCGTGGGAATCGGCGTGCCTTCGAAGTACTTGACCTTGGCGGTGCCCGCGGAGAGCGTTTCGGCGGTGACGTTGAAGCGCGCGAGGCGGCTTACGCCGCAGCAGACGAAGTACGCGAGCGCGATCAGGTCCCACCCGCCGCGCATCCCGGCGGCGAATGCCAGCGTGGCGGGCGCCACGCCGAACGAGATGATGTCCGACAGCGAATCGAGTTCGCGGCCCAGCGCGGAATGCGCGTGGCGCCAGCGCGCGATGCGGCCGTCGAGGACGTCGAAAATAAAAGCGGCCGGCGCAAACGCGGCGGCCACGTAGAAATGCATCAATGACGCTTCGGCGACGTAGAACATCGCGAAGAACACGGCGCCCATGCCGCATGCGGCGTTCGCCAGCGTGAAGAAGTCCGCCAGCTGCAGGTCGCGCAGCATCGAGAAGTGTCTGGGGCGCTCGGTCGAAGTCGTCATGGGTGTCCGGAATCGGCCGCGGCGATCAGACCACGGTGGTTACGTGATAGACGTTGGGCGGCGCGGCAAACGAATCGCCGACCAGCTTGCGCCACGTCTGAAAGTCCTCCGATTCGCGGAAATGCACCATATGGTCTTCCACGGTCTCCCAGCCGACCACGAGCGTGTATTGCTGCGGCTGCTCGATCGAGCGCTGCAGGTTCATGCTGTGGCAACCGCGCGCGCGTGCGAACAGCGGCTTGGCCTGGACGACGCCCGCTTCGAACTGCGCCTCCATGCCGGGCTTGACGGTGATCTGTGCGATTTCGTGAATCATGGTCTCGGTCTCTCTGGTGAAACGCCATGCAAGCGGCGTGCCGTGTACCTTAGCAGATCGCGGGCGACGATGTCGTGCCCCATTTGCCGTACCCGAGGCCGCACCTTACCTGTCGATGTCGCGACATTTGAAAAATTTCTAGCCGGCGCCCCGCTGCCGCAGCAATCCCCCGACGAGGTACACCACCACGAGCGCGTTGGCGACGGCGAGGCCGATATGCAGGACCGTCGGGTGACGCACGGCCTCGTAGAACTCCACCGGAATATAGATGCCGCCCGACCACACGCCTATCCACTTGCCCCATGGCAGGTTGTGCCACAGTCCATAGGCTTCCGCGAATCGCATCAGCGCGTAGACCGCTGCGGAACCGCCGATCGCCCACAGCCGGCCGTCGGTCGGATGCGCCATCAGGGACAGAAAAATGGTCGGATAACGGCTCGCCGGATTGACGTGGAGGCGTGCCACGATCTGCTCCGCGATGGCCTGCGCATCGCGATGCAGCAGGGCCACGATGCCGATGCCGGCGAGTATCACGAGCGCGCCCTTGGCGGCTTCGAACAGCGCGATGCCGCGCAGGCCCAGTGCGGAGGAGGCGTGTGCCATGGCGATGGGAAGAATGTCGAAAGGTCGACATTGTGCAACATCCGCGACATCTGCATCACCACAACCTGTCACCAGAACCTATCGCCGCGACTCCCGCTCCACGATCGGCCCGTCGGCATCGATGCCGCCGCCCGACTCGATCGCGCCATCGACGGTGATGGGCCCATCCACCTGCAGGTCGCCATGCACGATCATCGTGCCGTGGATCGTCACCGGGCCGTTGAACTCCTTGTACAGCGTGCGATGCGGCGGGCGCGGATAGCCGCCGCCGGGCGTGGCCAGCCAGCCCGCGGTGATCGGACCGCTCGCGTGCACGTTGCCGTCCACGCTCAGGTTGCCGTGTACCGTCACCGGCCCGCGCACGCGCGCGGAGCCTCCCACCGCAATCGAGCCCGCAACGGTCGGTTGCGCGATCGCCGTTGCCGTCATGGCGAGGGTGACGAAGGCAACGAGAGCGACGGACGCGACGCCCCATGCCATCCAGTGCTTTTGCCGCATGCTGCGCCCTCCCAAAACGAAACTGGCGCGATGCTTCCAGTCTAGTGCTCTGGAAGCATCGCGCCAGCAAGGCGAGTGCAACGGTTCGTAACGCCGCGCTTAGTTGGATGCGGTCGTCTTCACCTTGGCACCGTCGTTCGAGGCGACCGCCTCCTGCAACGGTCCCCAGCCACCGCCAAGGCTACGCACCAGCGACACCGTCGCCGACGCACGCAGCCCCGCCACCGTATTCGCATCGCGCTGCGACTGCAGCACCGTGCGATCGGCGTCGATCACGGTCAGGTAATCGACCGCACCCGCGTCATAGCGGCTGCGCGAAATACGCTGCGCGCGCTTGGCGCCGGCGATGGCGGTGTCCAGCGCCGCGTTCTGCTGGCTCAGCCAGCGCACGTCGGCCAGGCTGTCCTCGACCTCGCGGAACGCGGTCAGCACGGTCTGGCGATACGTGGCGACCGATTCCTCGTGCGCCGCGCGCGCACCGGCCAGGTTCGCGCTATTGCGGCCACCGTCGAACACGGTCTGCGCCAGCGTCGAACCCACGAGCGGCCCGATTGCCCACGCACGCGACGAGTACTTGAACAGATCGGCGAAGTTCGACGACTCGAAGCCGAAGAACGCGGACAGCGAGATGCGCGGGAAGAACGCGGCGCGCGCCACGCCGATACGCGCGTTGGCGGCAGCCATCTGACGCTCGGCCTGCGCGATGTCGGGACGACGCTCGAGCAGTTCGGACGGCAGACCGGCCGGCACCGACAGCGGCGTCAGCTGGAGCGGGCGCGGCGTCAGCGCGAACTGGGCGGGCGCGAGGCCCGTCAGCACGGCCAGGCCATGCTCCTGGTTCGCGCGGCGACGCTCGGTCGCGGCCAGATCGGCGCGCGCGGTACCGAGTTCGGCCTCGGCACGGGCCGGGTCGAGATCGGTGGTTTCGCCCGCCTCATACCGCTTGCGCAGCAGCGACAACGCATCCTCGCGGAGCTTGATGGTGGCCTGCAGGATCTCGCGATCGCTGTCGAGCGTGCGCAGGTTGAAGTAGGCCTGCGCCACGTCCGCCTGCAGCGCAAGCTGCACCGAGCGGAACAGGTCGTCGGCCGCTTCGCCGTCGGCACGTGCCGCCGCCACGTTGCTGGCCACGCGACCGAACAGATCGAGCTCGTAGCTGGCAATCGCACGGGCGCGCACCAGGGTCTGGATCGGCGGCGTGGCGCCGGTACCCAGATAGCTCACCGAGGCCGCCGAATACTGCGTGCGGGTCGGATCGATGCCGACGCTGAGCTGCGGGTACAGGTCCGCTTCGGTCGCACCGGTGATCGCGCGCGCCTGCTTCACGCGCGCGGCCGCCGCCGCGAGGTCCTGGTTGCTGGAGTTGGCGGCATCGACCAGACGATTGAGGTCGTCGTCGCCGAACACCTTCCACCACTCCCCGCGCGCCTGGCCATCGGCCGGCGTCGCGGTCTTCCACTGGATGCCTTCGGCCTGCGCGGCCTCGGCTTCCTTGAACGTTGCCGCGGTGGCCGTCTCCGGCACCTTGTACGTCGGCGCCAGCGAGCAGCCCGCCAGCACCAGCGCGGCGGCCAGCGTGGCCAGGCGGGGCAACTGGTTGGTCAGTTGGGCAATCATGGTTGTTCTCTCGTTTGGATTCTTGTCATGTCACTCGGCCGAAGCGATCGCTTCCGATGCGCCGCCCTTGTGGGCAGCCGCTTCGCGGCGCTCGCGGCGCGTGGCCAGCAGGCGCAGCGACACGTAGAACACCGGCGTCAGGAACAGGCCGAAGAACGTCACGCCGAGCATGCCCGCGAACACCGCCACACCCATCGCATGACGCATTTCCGCGCCGGCGCCGGTGGAGACCACGAGCGGCACCACACCCATGATGAACGCGAACGACGTCATCAGAATCGGGCGCAGACGCAGGCGGCTGGCTTCGATGGCGGCCTGGACCACGGTACGGCCGTGATGCTCGAGCTCCCGTGCGAACTCCACGATCAGGATCGCGTTCTTCGCTGACAGCCCCACAAGCACGATGAAGCCGATCTGCGTGAAGATGTTGTTGTCGCCACGGGTCAGCCACACACCGGTCATGGCGGCGAGCAGGCTCATCGGCACGATCAGGATCACCGCGAGCGGCATCGTCAGGCTTTCATACTGCGCGGCCAGCACCAGGAACACGAGCAGCACGCACAGCGGGAAGATCCAGATGCCCGCATTGCCGGCCAGGATGTCCTGGTACGTCAGGTCGGTCCACTCGAACTTGATCCCCTTCGGCAGCGTTTCCGCGGCCACGCGTTCCACGGCAGCCTGCGCCTGGCCCGACGAGAAGCCCGGAGCCGGACCGCCGTTGATGTCGGCGGCGGTGAACGCGTTATAGCGCACCACGCTATCCGGACCGAAGCCCTGCTTCACCTTGACCAGCGACGACAGCGGCACCATCTCGCCCGACTGGTTGCGGACCTTCAGCTGCAGGATGTCCTCGGCGTGCGCGCGGAACTGCGCATCCGCCTGCACCTTCACCTGATACGTACGGCCGAACTTGTTGAAGTCGTTCGCATAGGTCGAGCCCAGGTACGTCTGCAGCGTGTCGAACACGTCCGTCACGGGCACGCCCAGCTGCTTGGCCTTCACGCGATCCAGCTGAACGTCGAGCTGCGGCACGTTGATCTGGTAGTTGGAGAACAGACCAGCGAGCTCCGGCGTGGCGCGAGCCTTGCCGAGGAACGCATTGGTCGCGTCGAACAGCGCGTCGTAACCGAGCGCCTGACGGTCCTCGATCATCATCTTGAAACCACCGATCGTACCGAGGCCCTGCACCGGCGGCGGCGGGAACACGGCGATAAACGCGTCCTGGATGCCGGCACCGTACTTCTGGTTCAGCGCGGCGGCAATGGCGTCACCCGACAGGTCCTTCGACTTGCGCTCGTCGAACGGCTTCAGCGTCGCGAACACGATGCCCTGGCTCGGGCTGTTCACGAAACCGTTGATCGACAGGCCCGGGAAGGCCACGGCCGATTCCACGCCCGGTTGCTTGAGCGCGATCTCCGACATGCGGCGGATCACGTCCTCGGTGCGGTCCAGCGTCGCGCCGTCAGGCAGCTTGGCGAAGCTCACCAGATACTGCTTGTCCTGCGCGGGCACGAAGCCCTTCGGCACCATCTGGAAAATGCCCCAGGTGGCGACCAGCAGCACCGCATAGACGCCGAACACGGCGGTCTTGCGGCCGATCACACCGGTCACGCCCTTGCCGTAGTTCTCGCTGCTGCGATGGAAGAAGCGGTTGAAGCGCTTGAAGAAGCCGCCCAGCACGCGATCCATCGCACGCGTCAGCCAGTCCTTCGGTGCATCGTGGCCTCGCAGCAGCAGCGCGGACAGGGCCGGCGACAGCGTCAGCGAGTTGAAGGCCGAGATGATCGTCGAGATGGAGATCGTCAGCGCGAACTGCTTGTAGAACTGGCCGGTCAGGCCCGTCATGAAGCCCAGCGGCACGAACACCGCGCACAGCGTCAGCGCGATCGCGATGATCGGGCCGCTCACTTCGCGCATGGCCTTGTATGTGGCTTCCTTCGGCGGTAATCCTTCCTCGATGTTCCGCTCGACGTTTTCCACCACCACGATCGCGTCGTCCACCACGATACCGATGGCCAGCACGAGGCCGAACAGCGACAGCGCGTTGATGGAGAAGCCAAACGCATGCATCAGGCCGAACGTACCGACGATCGACACCGGCACCGCCAGCAGCGGGATGATCGATGCGCGCCACGTCTGCAGGAACAGGATCACCACGAGCACCACGAGCGCAATCGCCTCGAACAGCGTATGCACCACGGCCTCGATACTGTGACGCACGAACTGCGTCGGGTCATACACGATGCTGTAGTCCACGCCATCGGGGAAGCCTTCCTTCAGCTCCTCCATGGTCTTGCGGACGTCGTCCGAGATCTGGATCGCGTTGGAGCCCGGCGACTGGAAGATCGGCAGCGCCACGGCGGACTTGTTGTCCAGCAGCGAGCGCAGCGCGTATTCCGACGCGCCGAGTTCGATGCGCGCGATGTCCTTCAGGTACGTGACCGCGCCATCGGGCGAGCTCTTGACGACGATGTCGCCAAACTCCTCGACGGTCTGCAGGCGGCCCTGCGCGTTCACCGACAGTTGCAGGTCGGTACCCGGCAGCGACGGCGACTGGCCGATCACGCCGGCCGCCACCTGCACGTTCTGCTCGCGGATCGCGCGCACCACGTCGGAGGCGGACAGCTGACGCTCGGCAATCTTCTCCGGGTTCAGCCAGACGCGCATCGAGTAGTCACCCGAACCGAACATCTGCACCTGGCCGACGCCCTGGATCCGCGCGAGGCGGTCCTTGACGTTGATCAGCGCGTAGTTGCGCAGGTACGTCATGTCGTAGCGGTCGTTCGGCGACACCAGGTGGACCACCATGGTGAGGTCGGGCGAGCTCTTGACAGTCGTGATACCCAGACGGCGCACGTCCTCGGGCAGACGCGGCTCGGCTTGCGCCACCCGGTTCTGCACGAGCACCTGTGCCTTGTCGGGATCGGTGCCAAGCTTGAACGTCACAGTCAGCGTCAGCGAACCGTCGCTGTTGGCCTGCGAGTTCATGTACAGCATGTCCTCGACGCCGTTGATCTGCTCTTCCAGCGGCGTGGCCACCGTTTCGGCGATCACCTTCGGGTTGGCGCCCGGGAACTGCGCGCGCACAACGACCGACGGCGGTACCACTTCCGGGTACTCCGAGATCGGTAGCTTGAACATCGAGATGGCGCCGATCAGGAAGATCAGCACCGACAGCACGCCCGCAAAAATCGGGCGATCGATAAAGAATTTCGAGAGATTCATCTTGGTCTCGGCGAAAGCGCTTCCCCCTGGCAGTCCGCCTGGGCGGACGCCATCGACAACACGGGAAGTTCTGGTCTACGTGGGCTCTGGCGGGAAAGCGCTTAGCTCACCGGTTTTGCCGCGGGCTTCTCGTTGCCACCGACAACCTGCTCGGCAGCCTTGTCGGCCTGCTCTGCCTGCTTCGGTGCATTCGCATTAGCCTTGGGCTGGAGTTCGCTGCGGAATGCCATATCGACAACCTTCGGGGCGACGGTATCGCCCGGACGCACGCGCTGCAGGCCGTTCACGACGATGTTCTCGCCGGGGGTCAGGCCCTTGCGGATCACGCGCAGCCCGTCGTACGACGGTCCGAGGTCCACCTCGCGGTAGCCGAGCTTGTTGTCCTTGCCGACCACCAGCACGAACTTCTTGCCCTGATCGGTGCCCACGGCGCGATCGTTGATCAGCACGGCCGGATGCGGCGTGCCGCCACCGAGCTTGACCTTCGCGTACAGGCCCGGCAGCAGGCGGCCATCGTCGTTGTTGAAGACGGCGCGCATGCGGATGGTGCCGCTACGCGTATCCAGGCGGTTGTCCACCCACTGCACCTTGCCTTCGCGCGGGTTGCCGTCTTCGTCGGCCAGACCCAGGAAGACCGGCAGATCCTTCTTGCCGCCGCCCGCGCCCGGCGCCGTGAAGCGCAGATAGCTCTGCTCGTCCACGTCGAAGCTCGCGTAGATCGGCGAGACCGACACCACCGTCGTCAGCGCCGGCGACGACGCGCCTGCCGCCACGAGGTTGCCCACCGTGATTTCCGCCTTCGACACACGCCCCGCCACCGGCGCGACGATGCGCGTGTAGCTGAGGTTCAGCCGCGCGGACTCGAGCGCCGCCTGCGCGCCGCGTACGTCGGCACCGGTTTCGCTGGCCGTATTGATGCGCTCGTCGTATTCGCGCTTGGAAATCGCGTTGTCGTCCAGCAGGCGCTGCGCACGTGCCTTCTCGGTCTGCGCATGCGAGGCGCGGACCTGCGCGGCGGCCAGTGCCGCTTCCGCGCGCGCCACTTCGGCGGCGTACGGACGCGGGTCGATCGTAAAGAGCGGGTCGCCCTTCTTCACGATCGCGCCTTCACGGAAATGCACGGTGTCGATGGTGCCGGAGACGCGCGGACGAATCTCCACGCGATCGACGGCCTCCATGCGGCCCGAGAACTCATCCCATTCCGTGATCGTCTTGCCGACCACGGCGGCGACTTCCACGGCCGGTGCCGGCGGGGTTGCTGTGTTGGCCTGCGCTTCGCCCCCATGCCACGGACGCAGGACCGAGGTTGCCACGCCAATACCGAGAACCGCCACGATGGCAACGGCAATCAGCGTGCGTCGAGACTGGTGATTCATGTTTTCTTCACTCCGTGTTTCTGTCGGGTTTTCTTCAACTGAAAGCAAAAAATGGCCGAACGCTTCCCGCCGGGTCCGAAGGCCCGGAAAAAAGGGGGGATACCGTGTGTACGTCGCAGGACCCGGCCGAACAGCCGCGCCTATGCCGCTACCTTTACGGCGATTGCCAGCATGAAAGACTGCTGGCCTCTAATCCGGTCGCTCTATGCGCCGGACCGGCGTTCGGGCCGGGATGAGGCGTCGTCGCCCTGCGCAAAACACGCGCGCAGGAATCGCGCACCTTCGTTGACCCATGCCTGGCAACTCTCATGGGACTGTTCCACCCCGTCGCCACAGGCGCCGGGCATGATCATGGTCTCGGCCGGCACTCCGGCCTTGCGCAGGCGCTCGGCGAACGCTTCGCCCTCCGCCCGCAATGCATCCAGTTCGGCCACCTGCACGAGCGCCGGGGGAAGTCCGCCCAGCCTCGAAGCCAGCGCCGGCGCGGCATACGGGTGCACGCTATCCGCCGGCGTCGGCAGGTAGTCTCGATAATTGCACGCTAATTGCTGCAACATTTCCATCGACACACGGCGAGGACCGGCCGTGCACGATGCATGCTGCAGGCATGGGTCCGTCACCGGTCGAATCAGCCATTGACCCGCCGGTTGCGGCAATCCCCGATCGCGCAGCATCTGCGACAGCGCGATCGCCAGGTTGCCCCCGGCTTCTTCTCCAACGACTGCAAAGCGCGACTTGTCTACCTTCAGGCGCCGTGCGTGCTTGAGCACCCACGCCACCGTATTCACGGCATCTTCCGGCGCGGCCGGAAACGGATGGTCGGGCGCCAGCGAATAGCCCGGCGTCACCACCACGGCGGGCACCGTGCTGGCCAGATCCGCCGCCAGCTCGCATGCCGCCTCGCAATCGCTCTGCACGAAACCGCCCGCATGGAGGTACACGAGCCAGGGCAGCAGTCCGCTGCTCGCCTGCGCGCCGCCCGGGGCATATCCCGGAGGGTAACTCACCCATACGGAGATCGTACGTTCACCGCTCACCACCTCATGCTGCGCGACCCGCGCCCCTGCCTTGATCGTCTTTCCGCCCGACTTGCCGGGTTCCTTCCCTTGTTCCACAAGGGCTACCGGTTGGGTCGAGCTGATTGTCTTGGACATTTGGCTGGTGCCGCGGCGTGCGTCCACGGGCGGCGATCATGTGTTGCGATGCAACGAATTATGGTGATTGTCGGGGATGGGATAAAGCAAGAGATTGCCAACGCACTGTTTCTGAGGTGGAATAATCGGCGGATCATCGTGATACGGGCACCTTTCCGGTGCCTTCGCGCCACCAATACGGGCTGGATCGCGCCAATCGGTACCCATTCCCTTGAAAAGGACGGCCTAAATGTGATTCACTGCCGTGCTTTCCAGCGCCGATCATCCAAAGACAGGGCTCCGCCACGGCCCGCCGCAGGGAAGTCACACGGGGGAAGCAACACCATGGATCGTCTAGTCTCAATGCAGGCATTCACACGGGTGGTGGATGTCGGCAGCTTTGCCCGCGCGGCCGAATCGCTCGACCTGCCCAAGGCCACCCTGACCCGCCTGATCCAGAATCTGGAAACCCACCTCGGGGTCAAGCTGCTGCACCGTACCACACGCCGCATCAGCGTGACGACCGATGGCGCTGCCTATTACGAACGCTGCGTGCGGATTCTCGCGGACGTCGAGGAAGCCGAGCAATCGCTGACCCGGCACAACAATTCGCCACGTGGGACGTTATGCGTGGACACGGTAGCAGGCCTCGCGCAGATGGTCATCATCCCCCATTTGCAGGAGTTCTTCGAGGCCTACCCCGAGCTCAAGCTCGAACTGACGCTCAACGGCAAACCCATCGACCTGCTCAAGGAAGGCGTGGACGTGGTGCTGCGCGTCGGCAACCTGCTGGACGAAAGCATGGTCGCGCGCCGCATCGGCGTGCTGAAGCTCGGAATGTACGCGTCCCCGATCTATCTGCGCCGTCATGGCACGCCGACCAATCTGACCGAGCTGGCCCAGCACAAGGCCGTGAACTACCTGTCCAACCGCACGGGACGCGAGATGCCGTGGCCCCTCACGCGCGGCGACGAGCAGGGCGAGATCCTGCTGCCGTCGGTGATCTCGACCAACGACGCCGAGGTCTACCTGGGCTGCACGCTGGAAGGCCATGGCATCTCGCGGATCTCGCGCGCGATGGCCGAGCCCTATGTCGCCAGCGGCAGGCTCGTCGAGGTCATGCCCGACTGGCAGACCGAAGAACTGCCGATCTCGGCGATGTATCCGCAGAACCGCCACCTTTCGGCCAAAGTCCGCGTGTTCGTCAACTGGGCGGCCGACCTGTTCTCGAAGCATCCGCACTTCGGCGCCGCGCAGCAGCCCTCCACGCGCGACGCGATCCGCGCGCTGGCCGCGGCGGGCTGAGAGCCTTCGTCACCCTTCGGCGCGCCCGTCTCCGGGCGGTCTGGCCTGAGGCCCGCATCGTGCGCATCGTGCGCATTGTCCGCATCGTTCGGACCGTCCGGACCGTCCGGCCCGTTGCACCGATGCGAGCATCGCACCTCGATATCGGTGGTCACGTTGACCACCGATATGGGAACCAGCAAGACGTAAGGGGAATATTTCAGGGAAAATTTCAGCGATAGCTTGATCAGCCCGACGAGCAGTGTGAGGAGGATTTTCATTTTGTTATGGCAGGAATGATTGAGGCCATGCCCGATGGACACGGCACCTCATTCTTGCCTCCCCCACTGCCGGTGTGAATCAGAAATCTCTGAATGTCTGCCTCAGCTCTGCAGGACGATTCGATTGATCACGTCGTCCACGCCCTGCACATACCAGGCATCGCGCTCGGCCTGTTTGCGCGTGCCTTCGCTGGCCACATAGCCTTCCAGCGTCACCACCCTGCCCTCGGTCCGCACGCGGATGCAGCTCGCATCGACGAACGGGTCGGTCTCGAGCACCAGTTGCAGCGCCTCGGAAATTTCGTCGTCGCGATCGGTCTCGGCCGGCGCCACGACAATCTCGTTGATCACGCAACGGCAACCGCCAGACCACCATGCCAGCACGCCGGCCAGCCGCATATGCGAGAGGCTGATCACGTTGCCGCGCAGCGTCACCACGCCATCGGCGGCCGCCACCTCGATCCACCCGCTGCGCTCGCCCACCGCTTCGCGCACCGTTTCCACACGCCCCTTCGTGTGCGCGCAGATCCGGCAGTTGCGGAAATCGATCGCATTGAGCAACCGCTCGCACACCGCGTCGCGCAGCGCACCGTCGCCCACCGGTACCGCGCCATCGGCCACGCGCAGATGATCGATCACCGCCGTCACGCCATCCACGCGACGGACGTGCGCGGCCGCGCGCGTCTTGTCCACGATACTGCCCACCTCCCCTTCGAGAATCAGCGCCCCGTCCGACAGCCGCAGGTGAATCGCGGGCTGCAGCTGGCGGCCCTGATACGGTACTTGTGACAGCGCGGCGCGCGCCTGCGTCAACACCGCTTCATTGCTAGGCATGATGTCCTCCATGGTTAGATCGTCTGCGGGAAGTCCATCGAATCGATTATAGAAATCCTCCTCCGGGCATCCACCCGGGACGGTCCAGACATGTTTCAAACAACTGCTCAAGCACACCGCGGTGGTATCGCGTTTGACCGCACAACGGGCTTGTCGTGTGCCGTGCGAGGCGTTGTCGAACGCCGCCCGCATGCCCGCAAAGCCGCACCCCGCAACGGTTTCCGGCAAGCGAATCGAATTCAGTGATACTTAAATCACGACGTGCGCGCGTTAAGGGAATTTGAACGTTGTAAATCCGATGGCGACGGCGACAACACTCGTTACCATCACATCATCGGCCGCAACGGAAACCCTCGATGATGCAATCAACGTCTCGCCCACCGTCTCGCCGTCTGTCCCTGCGGATCGCCGCGTTCGCCGCGCTCTCCGCGCTCCCGTTGTGGCTCGGCGCCGCGACCAAGACCACCACGTTCACGGTCCGGCTCACGCTGACCAACGACTGCACGATCGCCGCCAGCGATCTGGACTTCGGCAGCACCGGCGTGCTCGCCGCCAACGTCGACCAGCAGTCGCAGGTCTCGGTCACGTGCAGCACGGGCGCACCGTTCCAGGTGGGCCTCGACGGCGGCAGCACCGCCAGCAGCACGATCGCCAATCGCCTCATGACGGGCCCGAATGCGGCCACGGTGCAATTCCAGATCTATCGCGATGCGGCACGCACGCAGATCTGGGGCAATACCCCCAATACCGACACCGTCGGGGGCACCGGCAACGGCACCGCGCAACCGTTCGTGATGTATGGACGGGTGCCGGCCCAAACGACGCCTGGCGCAGGCGCCTACACCACGACCGTCACCGCGACGATCAACTTCTGATGCGCCACGCCGCCACAGGGCGGCGTCCGGATTCCGCAACGCTGCTGGCACTGGTGCTGGCCGCGCTGGCAGCGGTCTGCCCGGCGCACGCCACTTCATTGCAGATCACCCCGGTACGGATCGACCTGCCCGCCGGCGCGGGCGCGGCCGCGCTCACGCTGCGCAATCAGGGCAACACGCCCATCCATGCGCAGGTGCGTGTCTTCCGCTGGACGCAGGACACCGGCAACGACGCGCTGACCGCCACCGAGGAAGTGGTGGCCAGCCCGCCGATCGTGCGCATTCAGGGCGGCAGCGATCAGCTCGTGCGCATCGTGCGACCCGCGCGCGCCGCGGCACCGGGCGCGCCGGCGGGCGAGTCCGCATATCGGCTGCTCATCGACGAACTGCCGGTCCCCGATGCCACGCCCGATGCATCGGGCGTCAAGCTCCAGCTGCGCTATTCGGTGCCCGTGTTCGCGGGCACGCCCCCGGCCACGACGCCGCCGCAACTCATGCTGAACCTGTGGCGTGACGATGGGGAAAGCCGCGGCGCCTGGGTCCTCGCCGTGCGCAATGCGGGCCAGCGCCACGCGCGGCTCAGCGATATCGCACTCGTCAACGGCGGCCAGCGGATCAACGTGGGCAGCGGGTTGTTCGGCTACGCGCTGCCCGGTGCCGTGCGCGTCTGGAAAATCCATCTGCCCGCGGGCTTCGCGCCCGCCAGCAGCATGCGGCTCGATGGTGCGGTCAACGGCGAACCGCAAAGCCTGCCGGTCGCGGCGGGCCGCCCCTAGGAACGCATGGCATGCCGCCGCGCCGCGCGCCCGGTCCGCCTGGCCTGGATCGTCTGCCTCGTGCTGACGTCCGCTTCGGCCGCACGCGCCGACGATGGGCCGGTTCCCGCGGGCGCATCGGGCGTCCAGACCACGTATCTCGAAGTCATGGTCAACGGCGTATCGACGGGTGCCGTCGCGCGATTCGCGGAGAATGGCGGCGCCCTCTCGACGCCGCTCGAGGAACTGGGCGAGATCGGCCTGCGCGCGGATCCGTCGCTGGCCGGCGCCAATGGCATGGTCCCGCTCGATCGCCTGCCCGGCGTGACGTATCGCTATGAGCCGAGCATGCAGCGCGTCTACCTGAACGTCGAAGACAGCCAGCGCCTGCCCGTGCAACTGGGCTCGCGCGGACGCGTACGGCCGCCGGTGACGAGCGGTTTCGGCTTCGTGCTCAACTACGAGGCCTACGCGCAGCCGGACACGGGCAACGAACTGGGCCTCTATACCGAGCAGCGGCTGTTCCATCCGGGCGGCGTGTTCAGCAATACGGGGGTCTCCACGTTCTACAACGGCAACAACCGCTACGTGCGCCTCGATACGTCGTGGAGCCATGCGGACCCCACCGGCATGCAGTCGATTCTCGTCGGCGATGCGATTACGGGCGCGCTGCCATGGAGCCGCCCCGTGCGTATCGGCGGCTTCCAGATCCGGCGCAACTTCGGATTGCGGCCCGACCTGATCACCTATCCGCTGCCCGCGCTCGGCGGCTCGGCCGCGGTGCCGGGCGCCGTCGATCTGTATATCAACAATGTGCGCCAGTACACGGGACAGGTGCCGAGCGGCCCGTTCGTGATCAACAACGCGCCGGCACTGAGCGGCGCGGGCCAGGCGACCATCGTCGTGCGCGATGCGCTGGGCCGCGACGTCAGCACCACGGTGCCGCTGTATATCGACTCCCGATTGCTGGCCAAGGGGCTGTTCGACTATTCGTTCGAGGCCGGCTTCGCGCGCACGTCCTATGGCATCGACTCGTTCCGCTACGACACGGCACCGGCGGCAAGCGGCTCCGTGCGTTATGGCCTCAGCGATGCGATCACGCTGGAGGGCCATGGCGAGGCCTCGCGCGGCGTCGGCATCGCGGGGGCGGGCGTGCTGTTCAAGCTGCCGCTCACGGGCGTGCTGAACCTCTCCACGAGCACGAGCGCGTCCGGCGGCCAGCAGATCGGACTCGGCTACCAGTGGCGCACGCCCGCGTTCAGTATCGACGTGCAGGGCACGCGCGCGTTCGGCGACTACAAGGACCTTGCCGCCAGCACCGGCTCGCCCATGCCGAGCGCGCTCTATCGCGGAACGGTCTCGGTGCCGCTCGGCCGCAGCGGCAATATCGCCGCGAGCTATATCGATCTGTCGGACCCCGTCTATGGCGCCGCGCGCATCGGCTCGCTGGCATGGACCGCGCAGCTCGGGCGTCGCGCGGCATTTACGGCGAGTACCTATCGCGATTTCGCCGCAGGCTCGTCCTACGGCGTCTCGCTGTCGCTGACCTTCCTGATCGACAACGACACCACGGCATCGTCCACGGTGGGCCGCGAAGGCGGCAAGCCTACCTTTATCGGCGCGGTCAGCCGCACGGTGCCGTACGAAGGCGGCTGGGGCTATCAGGTCGGCGCCCAGCGCGGCGGCGACATGTGGCGCGGCTTCGCGCAGGCCAACGTGCGTGGGCGTTATGGCGACGCCTATGCGGCCGTGCAGGATCTGCAGGGGCGCGTGACCACGGCCTTCGGCGCCAGCGGCTCCCTCGTCGCGATGGACGGTACCGTGATGGCGGGCCGCCGCATCGACCAGAGCTTTGCGCTCGTCTCCACGGGCGGCGTGCCGGATCTGCCCGTGCTGGTCGAGAACCGCCGCATCGGCACCACCGACAGCGGCGGCCACTTCCTCGTGCCGAACCTGCTCCCGTACGATGCCAATCGTATCGAGATCGATGCGCTGAACCTGCCCATCAACACGCGTCTGAGCTCCACGCGGCTATCGATTGCCCCCGCACTGCAGTCCGGCGCCGTCGCGGCGTTCTCCATCCAGTCGTTCCGCGGCGGACAGGTGGTGCTTACCGATGCCGTCGGCACACCGCTGCCGGCCGGTACCGCGGTGCTGCATGTGGAAAGCGGCGATCGCACGGTCATCGGCTACGATGGCCTCGCCTTCTTCGAATCGCTGCGGGACGACAACACGTTCCGCGCCGACACCGATCAGGGCCCGTGCACGGCGCGCCTGCGCTATGCGGCGACCAGCGATCCGCTGCCGCGGCTCGGCCCGATCGCCTGCACCGGCAGCGCGCCATGAGCGCCCGCCAGACAGGCCTCCGGTGGCTGCTGGCGCTGATATGCCTGTGCGGCATGTCCGGGGCGCACGCGGCCTGCACGGCCACGGCGCCTTCCGTTGCGTTCGGCAGCTACAGTCCCGTGTCCGGCAACACGGTCGACGTCAACGGCACCATCACCATCAACTGCACGGGCATCGCGGTGTCCACGCGAATCCGCGCCTGCATCAACATCGGCACCGGGTCGGCCGGCACAACGGTGTCGCCACGCATCATGGCCAGCGGCACGCGGCAGCTCCAGTTCAATATCTATTCGGACAGCTACACGACGCCATGGGGCGCGCGCAATACCGCCGGTTTTGCGCCGATCATGGTCGACTTCCCCGTGCTGCTCGGCAATGGCACCGCGTCGGTGAACTACTTCGCGCGCCTCTTCGCCAATCAGTCGTCGGCCGTGGCCGGCAACTATTCGTCGACGTTCAGCGGACTCAGCGCGGAAGTCACCTACCTCGACTACGGCGTGCTCGTGCCCGCGCCCGACTGCGCGACCCTCTCGAGCCCAAGCACGCCCATCACGTTCACGGCCACCGCCACGGTGGCCAACGACTGCGTGATCACCGCCAACACGCTCGACTTCGGCACGTCCGGTGTCCTTCGGACCGCCCTCGATGCCAACGGCTCGCTCTCGGTTCGCTGCACGCTCAACGCGCCCTACTCCATCGCGCTCAATGCCGGCACCGGCGCGGGTGCAACCGTCGCCGCGCGTCGCATGACGCGCAGCGGCGGCACGCAGACCGTCGGCTACCAGCTGTTCCGCAATGCCGCGCGCACCGAACCCTGGGGCGACGGCACCAATGGCACGCTGACCGTGAGCGGCACGGGCACCGGCACCGCGCAGACGGTCAATCTCTATGGGCGCGTCCCCGCGCAGACGACCCCGCAGGCCGGCACGTATCAGGACACGGTCACCGTGACCATCACGTACTAGGGCCGGGACCGCGCCCGTTGACGGCGTACCGCGATGCGCGGACCATAGGCGACGCACCGCCGAGGGAGATCCATCGATGTGCACGAACTACGCACCGGTCCAGCGCCGCATCCTGCGCGAGATCTTCGGCGTCGAACCGCCGCCGGACCTGTTTCGCGCCGAGACCTATCCCGACTATGCGGCCCCGATCGTGCGCCAGCGTTCCGACGGGTCGCGCGAGAGCGTGCTCGCCACGTTCGGCATGGTGCCGCGCAAGCGTACGCCTCCGGGCGCGCGCCGCTACGACACGACCAATGCGCGCAGCGAAACGGTCGGCGAGCGGCCCACGTTCTCGCGCTACTGGCGCCAGGGGCAGCTATGCCTCGTCCCCGCGACGGCGTTCTACGAATTTGCCTATCCGGAATCCGGCACGCCCACGGCACCGGGCAAGCCCGAGCGCTGGCGCGTGTGGGTGCGCGACATGGAAGCGTTTGCCGTGGCGGGACTGTGGCGCGACTGGCCCGATCTTCCCGACGCGCCCGGCATGCCGTCGTTCACGATGCTTACCGTGAATGCCGACGGGCATGAAGTCCTCTCGCGTTTCCATCGCCCCGGCGACGAGAAACGCGGGGTCGTGATCGTCCCGCGCGACCAGTGGGACGACTGGCTCGGTTGCCGAAATCCCGAAATCGCGCGAACCTTCCTGCGCCTGTACCCGTCCGAGCAGATGGCGGCCGAACCGGCGCCGAAGGTTCAGGGCGCGCCGATTCCGATGGCGGACTGAGTACAATGCGGTGAGGTCTGCACATCACGTGGCCCGTCGAGACAAGCATCAACGAGAAAAAGGAACGCATGGCGACGTCGAACAAACTGCCCGGCTGGACGATCGGGGCCCCAATTGCCGCATGGGTGGCCTTCGGTATCGGTCTTGGCGCGCCCGAATCGGGCTGGATCATTGCCATCATGGCGATCGCACTGGCCGGCGCGGTCTTCTCTGCCGTGCATCACGCCGAAGTCGTCGCGCACAAGGTCGGCGAACCGTTCGGCACGCTCGTGCTCGCCATCGCGGTAACCGTCATCGAGGTCGCGCTGATCGTCTCCGTCATGCTGTCGGCCGGCCCAGAAAAAGCGGGCCTCGCGCGCGACACCGTGTTCGCGGCCGTCATGATCATCTGCAACGGCATCGTCGGCCTCTGCCTGTTCGTCGGCGCGCTCCATCATCGCGAGCAGGCTTTCCAGGCCCCGGGCGCCAATGCGGCCATGGCCACGCTGGTCGCGCTGCTGGTGCTGACCATGGTCCTGCCGAACTTCACGAGCACCACGCCGGGCCCGGTCCTGTCGCCGTCGCAACTCGCGTTCTCGGGCGCGATGTCGTTGGTGCTCTATGGCTGTTTCGTCTTCGTGCAGACGGTCCGCCACCGGGACTACTTTCTCGTGGAAGGGACGAACGACGAGAACGAACACGCGCCGCCTCCGCCCGCGCGTGTCGCAGCCATGAGCGGTGGCTTGCTGATCGTGGCGCTGGTGGCCGTGGTCGCGCTGGCCAAGATGCTGTCGCCGTCGGTGGAAGCGGCCGTGGCCAATGCGGGCGCGCCCGCCGCCGTGGTGGGCGTCGTCATCGCGGCCCTCGTGCTGCTGCCGGAAGGACTGGCCGCGCTGCGCGCCGCGCAGACCGATCGCCTGCAGACCAGCCTCAACCTCGCGCTGGGATCGGCACTGGCCAGTATCGGCCTGACGATTCCGACCGTGGCCGCGGTGTTCATCACCATCGGCCGGCCGCTGGAACTCGGGCTGGGCCCGAAGGAGATGGTGCTGCTGTTCCTGACGATGATCGTGGCGTCGCTGACGCTCGGCATGGGCCGCACGACGATCCTCCAGGGCGTGGTGCACCTGGTGATCTTCGCCGCCTACCTCTTCATGACGATCGTGCCCTGATCATTGCCGGGCCGCGTCCTGATGTAACCGGCCCAACAATCGACGTCCGGCGGCGATGACCGCGTCGTCGGACCGCATCTGATATCGGACGATCATCCCCTCGACACAGAGCATGGCCTCGGCCGCGACCTCCTGAGGGTTGGTCAGGCCAAGATCCGAAGCCAGCTGCACGAGGTAGTCCTCGAGCGAGGCCTTGTGCGAGACCGCATGCTCGAGCAGCCGCGGGTCGTCGCCCGCGCCGCCGCCAGCCTCGGCCACCACGTTGATAAACGCGCAGCCGCGGTACTCGTCGCTGGTGAACCACTCGGCAAGCGCGTCGGCCAGGACGTCGAGATTGCGCCGCAGCGCAAGCTGGCGCGTCACGGCGGCCTCGAACCAGCCCATCCAGAAATCGTGCCGCCGCTCGAGGTAAGCGGCGATCAGGTCGTTCTTGGAGGGGAAATGCCGGTACAGAGACATCTTGGCGACGCCCGACTCGGCAATGATCCGGTCCACGCCCGTTGCGCGGTAGCCGTCACGGTAAAAGAGCCGTGCGGCGGTGTCGAGAATCCGGTCCCGGGCCGATTGCGTAGCCATTTCAGTGCGAATTGATAAGCGGTAAATGTCCATATTATAGGAGACAGATCTGTCTACTGCTTATCAAATTGTCGTCAAACGGCCGGGCGCCTCATTCAGGCCGCCAGTTTCAGGCGCGCCGTCGCGAGCCGGGCATCCGCATCGCGCAGCGCGGTGCGCAGGCCTTCTTCCACCACCGGGTGGTAGAACGGCATGGCCAGCATCTGCGTGACGGTCAGACCCTGCTGATACGACCATGCAAGCAGGTGCGCGATGTTCTCCGCGCGCGGGCCGATCCATTCGGCACCCAGAAAGCGGCCCGTCTCGATATCGGCGTACACGTGCATCAGCCCGCGGTTCTTGAGCATGACGCGGCTGCGGCCCTGATCCTCGAAGCTGACCTCGCCCGTCACATAGGTGCCGTCGCCGAGATCCGCATGGCGCTTGCCGACCATCGCGATCTGCGGATCGGAGAACACCACGCCCAGCGATGCGCGGCGCGAGATCGCCTTGACCTGCGGCCATGCGGCCGCGTTCTCGCCGGCCAGGCGGCCTTCGTCGGCGGCCTCGTGCAACAGCGGCAGCACGTCGTTGGCGTCGCCGGCGATAAAGATCGGCGCCGTCCCACATTGGAGCGTTTCCGCGTCGAACACCGGCAGGCCGCGCACGTCGAGCGTCACGCTCGTATTGGCCAGGCCAAGGTTCGCGACGTTGGGCTTGCGGCCCGTCGCGGCCAGCACGTAGGCAAAGCGCTCGGTCACGGTGTCACCCGTGGCGGCATCGGCGAACGAGATCACAGCCTCGTCGCCCTCGCGGCGCATATCAACGATCTTCGCGTCGATATCGAGCGAGAACTCCTGATTGAACGCCTGCGCCGCGTAGGCTCGGATAGCGGGATCCGTGAGCGGACCGACCGCACCGCCCTTGCCGAACACGCGCACGCGCACGCCCAGCCGGGACAGTGCCTGCCCGAGTTCGAGGCCGATCACGCCCGGGCCGAACACGGCGACGCTCTCGGGCAGGTCCTCCCACGAGAACACATCGTCGTTGACGATCAGGCGGTCACCGAACACCGAGAACGCGGGCGGCACGGCGGGGCTCGAACCGGTGGCGATCACCACGCGGCCAGCCTGCACGATCGTGCCGTCGTCGATCTTCAGCACCGTGTCTTCCACGAACGACGCATAGCCACGAATCCGGTCCGCGTCGGGAATGCCCTCCACACCGCGCACCACAAAGCCGACGAAGCGATCGCGCTCGCCACGCACACGTGCCATGACCTCGCGGCCATCGACGCGGATCTCGCCATCGATGTGCACGCCGAATGCCGACGTATGACGCGCCTCGTGCGCGGCCTCGGCCGCGGCGATCAGCAGCTTCGAGGGCATGCAGCCCACGCGGGCGCAGGTGGTGCCATAAGGGCCGCCTTCGATGATCACGGCGCGCTTGCCCGCGGCGGTGGCCGCGCGATACGCTGCAAGGCCTGCGGTACCCGCGCCGATGATGGCGACGTCGGTCTGGATGGTGGTCATGTTCTCGTACCTGTCCTTTTCAGGCAAAACGGGGCCAACGGGTCCGGCGATTGCCGGACCTCGCTGGCGGTACTACGGCGTTACGGTTGCGTCAGCTGCGGTTCAGGCGGCCTTCTTCAGGCGGCCTTCTTCAGATATTCCTCGACGGCCTCGGCACCGCCGATCAGGCTGCCGTTGATGAAGACCTGCGGCGCCGTCATGTTGCCGGAGATCGCGCCCAGCACCTTGCCACGGACCTTGTGCTCCAGCGGCACGTCGATGTACTCGTAGCCGTGGTCGCTCAGCAGCTGCTTGGCCTTGGCACAGAACGAACAGCCCACCTTCGAGAACACCACCACCTGATCGGGCTTGGTCGCGTTCGGCGCGACGTGGGCCAGCATCGTGTCGGCGTCCGAAACCTTGAACGGGTCGCCCGGCTCTTCCGGCTCGATGAACATCTTGTCCACCACGCCGTTCTTCACGTACATCGAATAGCGCCAGCTGCGCTTGCCGAAGCCGAGGTCGGCCTTGTCCACCAGCATGCCCATGCCGTCGGTGAACTCGCCGTTGCCGTCGGGGATCATCACGATGTTCGCGGACTCCTGGTCCTTCGCCCACTCGTTCATCACGAACGTATCGTTGACCGACACGCACAGGATGGCATCGACGCCATGCTTGGCGAACACCGGTGCCAGCTCGTTGTAGCGCGGCAGATGGGTGGACGAGCACGTCGGCGTAAAGGCGCCCGGCAGCGAGAACAGCACCACGTTCTTGCCTTCGAACAGCTCGGCGGTGGTCACGTTCTTCCATTCGTTGTTCTCGCGAACGCGGAAAGTCACGTTGGGTACGCGTTGGCCTTCACGGGATTGCAGCATCGGTATCACTCCTTGATGGGATCGGTCGGATCGGGTTGGTTGGTTTCGCATGTCGTGCAGCGATGGAACAGATTCTGTCGAAGTCGAAGTGATCTGTACAATTCATCGTTTCAAATGAGGCGATTGTTTTTGCCTATTCATCATCGATAGCCATCGCCAAATGACAAAGGACGGCCGCAGCCGTCCTCCCTTCCTCCGCGACGCGCGCGGCTTACAGGCCGAGATCGCTCAGGCTGGGGTGATCGTCGGGACGGCGCCCGAGCGGCCAGTGGAACTTGCGGTCCGATTCCTTGATCGGCATGTCGTTGATGCATGCAAAGCGTCGCTGCATCAGGCCGTTCTCGTCGAACTCCCAGTTCTCGTTGCCGTAGGAACGGAACCAGTGGCCCGAGTCGTCATGCCACTCGTATGCATAGCGTACTGCGATGCGGTTACCTTCGTACGCCCACAGCTCCTTGATCAGGCGGTAGTCCAGCTCCTTGTTCCACTTGCGGGTCAGGAACTCCACGATCTGCTCGCGGCCGTTCACGAATTCGGCGCGGTTGCGCCAGGCGCTGTTGACCGTGTAGGCCAGCGATACACGCTGCGGATCGCGGCTGTTCCAGCCGTCTTCGGCCCCTCGGACCTTGGCAAGGGCGGTTTCGCGGGTGAACGGCGGAACGGGGGGACGAACTTCCGGCTGATTCGACATGACAGGCTCTCCTTTGGGTGGGCAATGCGTTTGACTGCAAATGAGACAGATCTGTCTACCATTGTAAGTAGACAGATCTGTATGTCAAGCACCTTTTCCGATCGGGCGCCTTCAGCGCCTGGTCACGACCACTTCCAGATACTCGCTTGGCACCACGAGCGAGTCCTTGCCCGCGGTGTTCAGGCTGTTCAGCAGATCGGTGAGGTCGCGTGCCAGGGCGTCGGCGCGGTCCGGCGGCAGCGCGGCAAAGGCCTTGTGCACGGGCCCGTACCACTGGCGGAACACGTCGATGAAATGCGCGGCCGAGCGGTAGCGGAACCGGAATTTGCGCGGGGTCACCGCAATGGTCGCGCCGTGGGGGTCGAACAACGCGTGCAGATGCTCCTCCACGCCCCATCGGGACGGCGGCGAGACACCTGCGGGCGGCGGCACGTATCCGCCCAGCGTCTTGAATACCTGGCCGATAAAACCCTGCGGCGTCCAGTTGGCCATCCCGATGCGGCCGCCGGGCCGGCAGACCCGCATCATCTCGGCCGCGCAGCGAGGCTGGTCCGGGGCGAACATCACGCCGAACGTCGATAGCACCGCGTCGAAACTCGCGTCGCCGAATGGCAAGGCTTCGGCATCGGCCTCCTGGAACGTCACGTCGAAGCGCTCGGCGCGCGCGCGTTCGGCGCCGCGCTCCAGCAGCGCGCCCACATAGTCGGTGGAGGTCACCTTGCAGCCGCGGCGCGCGGCGGCGAGCGTCGCATTGCCGTTGCCGGCGGCCACGTCGAGCACGGTTTCGTCGTAACGGAGGTCGCAGGCTTCGGCAAGCAGCTCGCCGACGAGCTGCAACGTCGTGCCGATGACCGCGTAGTCTCCGCTGGCCCATGCCGCCTGCTGGCGGCCCTTGAGCGCGGCCAGGTCTACCTGCGGAGCATCCTGGCCTGTCGTGGAAGAAGTCGTCATGGGAATCCCTTCTGTCTACGTCATGCGCGGCGGCCGTCATAGCCCGCCTCGCGCGCGAGCACGATGGCTTGCGCGCGATTCTCCACCTCGAGCTTCGAGAAGATGTTCGTGATGTGGTTGCGCACGGTTTTTTCGCATAACCCCAGATGCGCGGCAATCTGTGCGTTGTCGCGGCCTTGCGCGATCAGCACCACCACGTCGCGCTCGCGTCGCGTGAGCGTCATGAATGCCGGATCGTCGATAACGTCGCATGCGGGGAGGAACGCGCGGACTTCCTCGAGCCACCTGTCCCATGCGGGCTCGTCTTCCAGCAGCAAGTGATTGCCACTCTCGAGCGGCACGAAGTGCGCGTGGGGAATCAGGCTGGCAATCAGCCTGCCTTCGTCGAACGGCACGCGCGCGTCGCGTACCGCATGCAGGACCAGCGTCGGACACGTGACCTGCGGGAGCAGCTCCACCACGTCGATGTCGTTGAAGATGCGCATGAAGCGCGCCGCATTGCGCGGTGACGTGGAAACGCGCTCGAGCTCGTTGAACCAGCGGTGCTGGGCGGCCGTGCCGCCCGGGATGAACTGCGTCGTGAAGAACTGCCGGAAGGCGGGGTTCTCCTGCCCCCACCCCAGTTCGGCGAGGCGCGTCATCAATTCGGCTTCCTCGCGCATCTCGGGCGTGGGATTGCGCTTGAGTCGGCCGCGCGCATAGCCGCCGTGCAGGATCAGATGCGTGACGCGCTGGGGATGCTTGACCGCGTAGGCCACGGCGATCGAGGCGCCCTGCGAGATCCCCAGCAGCGGAAACCGATCGACGCCCGTCGCATCGACGATCGTCTCCAGATCGCGCAGCCACGCATGGAACGAAAGATCGTCGACGTGCCGGTCGGACAGTCCGCAGCCGCGCTCGTCGTAGCGCACCAACGTGTGGTCCTCGGAGAGCGAGCACATCATGTGGCTCCACACCGGGCTCGCCACATCGAATTCGAGGTGGCTCATCCAGTTCGCGGCCTTGACGAGGGGCGGGCCGCTACCGGAGATGGCGTATGCAAGCCTGACTCCGTCGAGGCTGGTGCAGAGGCGAATCTGCTGCTTGAGCGTCGGCATGGGGCGGCTTCGCGTGGCAGGTTGCGGGAGGCGCTTCGACTGACCTAACCAGATTAGCAAACGGAGGCCTTCGCGCGGGGACACAAGTCGCGGCGAGGTTACGAGAAACGCACGATGCGACGCGTTGGCGTCGAATCCGTCCGTGCGAACGGCCGGTCCGCCGCGCCCGGATGCAATCGCCGCGCGCGCCGCTTCCCTACGATGGCTCGCGAGCGGGACCGTCGTCCCGGGTCGGGGCGCCCCTGTCCCCCATAAATCCCGCCGGCCGGGACACGGGCCTCATGTGCCGCGGCGCGCTCGCTGGAATCATTGCCACACGTCCCGCACGGACGTTCTCACAACAGGAGTCCCGCAAATGGAAGTCGCATCGATGCCAACCGACACACAACGCTACGCCCGCTGTATCGCCGCCTCGCGGCGCATTCGCTGGGACATCGACCTGGACGTCATTCGTCAGCGCAAGTTCGATCTGGCCCACAAGTTCCTGCCCGACGGCCTCTCGCTCGTGAACGAGTTGCCGTTCCTGTCCGCTGCCGAGCAGCGCTTTCTCAGCCAGGTGCAGGGCCGCACGTACGCGAACATGTTCCGCCTGGTCGAACGTTTCGTCGGCGCCAAGGTGCTCGATATCTCGCGCGAGCACTGGTTTGGCGATCAGGTTGCGCTCGAGGCGCTGGTGCGCTTCACCGACGAGGAACTCAAGCATCAGGAACTGTTTCGCCGCGTCGAGCTACTGGCTGCCGAAGACATGCCGGAAGGCTATCGCTTCGTGCCGGATGCGAACGCGGTGGCCGAGTTCGTGCTGGGCAAGCACACGTGGGCCGTGCTCGCGCTGACCTGCCATATCGAACTGGTCTCGCAGGCGCACTATCGCGCGAGCATCGGCACGTCGCCGGACCTGTCCGACCTGTTCAAGGACATCTTCATGTTCCACTGGCGCGAGGAGTCGCAGCACGCGATCCTCGACGAGCTCGAATGGGCACGCGAGGATGCGAAGCTGTCGAACGACGAGCGCAATACCGCGGTGGCGGACATGATTCAGATCGTTGGCGCGCTCGATCAGATTCTGCAACAGCAGGCGCAAGCGGATACCGCGTATTTCATGCGCACCATCCGCGGTGTGGCCGACGCCCCTCACGCGGCGGAAGTCGAGCACATCGTGCTCAAGGCGTACCGCTGGACCTACTTCGTCTCCGGCATGCTGGAACCGCGGTTCGTGAAGCTGCTGGAGTCGATGACCACCGAGGCGCAACGCGCGTGCATCGATGCGGCCATGGCGCCACTGCTGTATGCGATGCCCGCGGAGGGCGCCCCGGTGCCAGCGATGGCGGCCTGAAGACGCCTCAATCGTCCTGGATGCCTGCCCGCTGCGCGATCATGCGCATGCGCGGCAGTTCCTTGTCGATGGTCGCGGCGACATGATCGGCGGACTCGTACTTCGGTTCGAGCCCGTTGGCCAGCAGCTTCTGCTTGACCTCTGGGTCGGTCATGACCTTGGCGACGGCTGCCTGCAGCTTTGCCTTGACGTCGGCAGGCAGGCCGCGCGGCGCGGCAATCGCGACCCAGGCGTCCGCATCGAAGCCGGGGTAGCCCGCTTCCGCCACCGTGGGCACGTCGGGCAGCAGCGACGCGCGTGTGCTGCCGGTCACCGCGATGGCCTTGAGCTTGCCGCTGCGGATATGCGGCAGCGAGGCAGCCACCGTATCGACGGAGAACGGAATCTGCCCGCCGATCAGATCCGCGATCGCGGGCGCGCTGCCTTTGTACGGAATGTGCTGGAGCTTCATGCCCGTGGCATGGAGCAGCATCTCGCCCGCGAAATGTCCGGTGGTCCCCGTGCCGAACGAGCCATAGACATACTTGCCCGGCGCCGCGTTGACCGCGCTGACCATCTGCTTGAGGTTGTCCACGGGCACCGCGCGATTGGCGACGATGATCAGCGGCACGCGCGTCACCTGACCCACGGGCTCGAAGCTCTTGATCGGGTCATACGGCAGGCTCGGCTTGATGGCCGGGTTGACCGTGAACGTCGAACCCGAACTGATCAGCAGCGTATAGCCATCGGGCGCGGCTTTCGATACATAGCTCGCGCCGACGATGGTGCCCGCGCCCGCACGATTCTCGATGACCACGGGCTGCCCGAGCGCTTCGCCCAGCGGCTTGCCCACGACGCGCCCGATGATATCGACGGCACCGCCCGCGGGAAACGGCACGACCAGCACCACGGGCTTCGTTGGATATCCCCCCTGCGCCTGAGCGCCTGGTGCGAACGCAACAAGAGACGACAGCGCGGCGATGCTGCACTGGCACAGAGTACGGCGTAGTGGTGTGGTCATGATCTTTCCCCTTGGGTGGACAGGACGCGGTGCACGGCTATGAGGCATGGGCTCCGTGGCCCGCTGAAATAAAGCGTAAAGAGAAAGCCGGGAAACGTGCTTGCGAAGAACGCCACGCACAGCCCCTGTTCACTGCGATGAATTTCTTCTTTGCTTAGCGAAGTTCCGCATATGGCGTCGCGTGCGAAATAAAATTCCACGCGGCCTCACGCGGCTCTGCCCGCGCGAAACGGACCGTTGGGTGGAAAGCCAATGTGCATGCGGGTTGCGCACGGCGACGGGGTCGCTGGCAGGCCCTGCGCCCGCGAGCGCGGATTCGGGGGCGTCGACAGGCCGTTCCGTTTTAGGGAATCGCGCACAGCCAATGGGCATGTTGGCAAAAAAGAAACCCTTGCAAACCGACCATGTAAAAACGGCAACGACGGCCGCGAAACCACCGTGAAATCGAGGGTTTTCGATTGGCATGCATTCTGCGTTCTATGGAGGTTGCTTATCAAAACCCCACAACCAAGGAGCAGCCATGGCCGACCAACCGTTCCTGACGGATATCAAGACTCTGCGAGAGCGCGCCCGCAAGCACATCGAAGAAGGCGCCGTGACGGCCGGTTACGATGCGGAGCGATCCACGGTGATCAACCTGCTCAATGACGCGCTGGCGACGGAGATCGTCTGCACGCTGCGTTATCGCCGCCACTATTTCATGGCGAAGGGCCCGACTTCGAAGAGCGTGGCCGCCGAGTTCCTCGAGCATTCGAACGAGGAACAGGGCCATGCGGACCAGATCGCCGAGCGCATCGTGCAGCTCGGCGGCGAACCGAACTTCTCGCCCGAGGGGCTGCTGACGCGCAGCCACGCCGAGTATGTCGAAGGGTCTTCGCTGACCGACATGATCAAGGAGAACCTCGTCGCCGAGCGCATCGCGATCGATTCGTATCGCGAGATCGTGCAGTACCTCGGAGACAAGGACCCGACCACGCGCCGGCTCATGGAAGACATCCTGGCGGTGGAAGAAGAGCACGCGGACGACATGTCGGATCTGCTGGCCGCGAATACCAACGCCAATCACTGAGCGACCGCGCGCGCCGCATGAAAAAAGGGCAAGGGTTCGCACCCTTGCCCTTTTGTGATCGCATCGCAGGTCAGGCGACCGTATTGAGCGCCTCCCGACGCTCGGCTTCCGCGAGGAAGCTGTGGATCTGCGCGACAACCGCCGCGCCCTCCCCCACGGCCGCCGCCACGCGCTTGGTCGACCCCGAACGCACATCACCGATCGCGAACACACCCGGCACGCTCGTCTCGAGCGTATAGATGCCGCCGTCCTCGCCCATCTGGCATTTCTTGCGCGCGGCCGTGCCCGTCAGCACGAAACCCTTCTCGTCCGTCTTCACGTTGCACGCGCGCAGCCATTCGGTATTGGGCGCCGCACCGATGAACAGGAACACATGCCGCATCGGCTTTTCGATCGACGCTTCGCCCTTCGCGCGATTGCGATAGCGCACCTTCTCGAGCCATCCCTCGCCTTCCATCGCCGTGATCTGCGAATGCGTGTGCAGATAGACGTTGGGCAGGCTCTTGAGCCGATCGATCAGATAGCGCGACATCGTCGCTTCCAGACCCTCGCCGCGCACGAGGATATGCACCTCTGCCGCGTGCGAAGCCAGGAAGACCGCGGCCTGGCCTGCCGAATTGCCGCCGCCGACGAGCATCGCGTGCTCGTCCTTGCAGAGCTTGGCCTCGACCGGCGACGCCCAGTAGTAGACGCCGCGGCCTTCGTACTGCTCTAGCGAATCGATATCGGCGCGACGGTATTGCGCGCCGCTGGCGATGACCACGGTGCGCGCGGGCACGCGGCGCCCGTCCTTGAGTTCGATCTGGATGGGACTGTCGCCGCAGTGGAGCGCCTTGACCTCGAGCGGAATGGCCACGTGCGCGCCGAACTTCTGCGCCTGCACGAAGGCGCGGCCCGCCAGTGCCTGGCCCGAGATCCCCGTGGGGAAGCCAAGATAGTTCTCGATGCGCGCGCTGGCGCCGGCCTGGCCGCCCGGCGAGCGGCAATCGATCACCGCGACCGACAGGCCTTCCGACGCCGCATACACGGCGGTGGCAAGACCCGCGGGCCCCGCGCCCACGACGATGACGTCATAGACATGGTCCTCGGCGAAGGTCGGCACGATACCGAGACACGATGCCAGCTGCCCTTCGTCCGGCGCGCGCAGCACGCTGCCATCGGGACAGATCACCATCGGGAAATCGCTCTGCGGCGCATTGCTGACGTCGAGCAGGCCGATCGCGTCGCGATCCGCCTCCACATCGACCACCTTGTGCGGATAGCCATTGCGGCGCAGGAACGCCTGCAGCGCGAGCAGCAGCGGTTCCGTGCCGCGTCCCACGAGTACCGGGCCGCTGCCGTTCTCGATCAGCCCCACGCGGCGCAGGATCATCGAGCGCATGATGCGCTCGCCGAGATCGGCCTCCGCGACGAGCAGCGCGCGCAGCCGGTCCGGGGGCACGACCAGCACCGTCGTGTCTTCCAGCGCCAGCGCGTCCACCAGTGTCGGCCGCCCGCTCAACTGCCCCACTTCGGCCAGGAACTGCCCCGGCCCTTCATCGATGATCGGAATGCGGCGGCCCAGACCATCGCGATGGATGATCTGCACCTTGCCCGACAGGATCAGATGCATGCCACGGCCCTTCTCGCCGATGGTGAACAGCATCTCGTCCTTGCGCCACGAATGTTCGGTGCCGAAGCGGCGGATACGCTCGACCTCGGCCGCCGTCAGCGTGGGAAACATCTGATGCCGGCGCGTCGTGAATACCGAGAACGGAGATTCAAGGCCCGATACCGGCTCGGCGTCGGCACGAGGCTCCGCATCCGGCACTTCCGGGCTATCAACCGTGCTGCCGACCGACTCGCGGTCGTCCTGCGTGATCTCCATGCTTCCCCCTGACAAGGATGCGCGCGCGCCCGTCAGTGCAAGCGTCACGAATAGTTGAAAGATGCCGCGCGATGGGGCGCAGCCCCACCGATAGTAGCCCTCCTGCGCCCGAATCGCACTTCAATAATGTGCACATGCAGCAATTGGCCATGAATGTGCGGTATGCTGCCCCCTCCTGCAAGCTACGACGTAGAATGCGGACGGGGTCCTCTCAAGGCCGTTAATTGCAGCTTGCCGCTTCTGCATCGCTATGCGATCGTCGGTAAGGATTTTCCTACAAGCAAAACCGGATATCCCGATACGGGCCGCGCGCGGGCCCATGTGAGAATCGCGCCTTCACCGGGCGCGATTAATTTTTGCGCAATTGCATGCCCCGCTGACATGGAGAAATTCCGGCTCGCCCCCATATCGGGATGCCGCGGTTGTATTGGATATTTGTCTCATTTTTCCCTCGCATTACCGGGAATCGCGCACGTCATCGTGCATCCTTGCAATCCGCAAGCGCTTGCGCGCGCCATTACGGGGCAAGCCGGGAATAATCGGTACGGCAGGGGTTATGTTTAAACGCGAATGACACCCCGCTTCTGCCTCGGGCAATATCACATTGATTTTTTCAATCTCGGCGATAGCTAATGAACATTGTCTGTAAAGCCGTGCGTCTGCGAAAATCCGCAAGCTATCCGCACAGCGTTATCTAAAGCCACCGCGCGGAATCCCGGGAATTCGATGATCAAGCTTCTCATTGCCGACGACCACGCCATCGTGCGCAGTGGACTTCGGCAAATCGTTGCCACCACGTCCGACATCGTCGTGCAGGCGGAAGCCGCCGACGGTCCGGAGGTGCTCGCGCGCCTGCGCGAGGCGTTACCCGACGTGCTGCTGCTGGATTTGTCGATGCCGGGTATCTCGGGCACGGATCTGATTCGACGGGTCCGCACCGAGCATCCCTCGCTGGGCATCCTCGTGCTCACCATGCACAACGAAGGCCAGTTCGCCTCCCGCGCGCTGCGGGCCGGCGCCACGGGCTACATGACCAAGGACAGCGATCCGAGCGTGCTGCTGGCCGGTATCCGCAAGGTGTCGGCCGGAGGCAAGTTCATCGACCCGTCGCTCGTCGATGCGATGATCTTCGACGTCAACGGCGAGGATGCGCCCCCGCATCGCCTGCTGTCGGACCGGGAGTTCCAGGTGCTGCAGCAGCTGGCCGGCGGACGCAGCATCAACGAGATTGCCGAGGCCTACGCGCTCAGCGCCAAGACCATCAGCACGCACAAGATGCGCCTGATGAAGAAGCTCGGCATCGGCAACAACTCCGAGCTCGTGCGCTATGCAGTCAACCACGGGCTCGTCCGCTAGCCATGACGTTCCAGATGCTCGCCAACGCCTCCCTGCCGCCGCTGCGCGACATGCCCCGCGCATTCGCGCTCGCGGCGGCTTCCGTGGCCACGGCGCTCACGCTGCTTGCCGCCGTGGCCACGCGCGGCGAACCGCCCGCCGCGTCGCTGCTGCTGCTTTCGGTGCTGTTCGCCTCGTGGTACGGCGGCGCGCTGGCCGGGACGTTCGGCCTGCTGCTTTCCGTGGCCGCGTTCGACTACTTCTACGTCGGCGAGATGCGTCTGTTCGGCGTGCATCTCGAAGAGCTGCCGCGCCTCGTCGCGTTTGTCGTTGCCGCGGGCTGCGTCATCCGGCTCTGCGCGTCCCATCATCGAGCGGTCAGCGAGCTCAAGACCACCAACGAAGCGCTGCTCGACACCAACGAATGCCTGACGCGCGCGAATGAAGCGCTCGAGAGCAAGAGCGCGCAGCGCGAGATGCTCAACGAGCGGCTGCGCTGGAGCGAGGCGTTCCTGCGAGAGGCGCAGAAGATCAGCCGCACGGGCAGCTGGCGCTGGAGCCTGTCGGACGGCAGACTCACATGGTCCGACGAGAATTTCCGGATCTTCGGGTTCTATCCGGGATTCGAGACGCCCGCGCGCGACGCGATCTTCGAGCGCATCCACGAAGACGACCTGGACCGGCTGCGCGATGTCGTAAGCCGCGCGGTACAGGCGCATCGCGGCTTCGAATGCGAATACCGCATCCGGCTGCCGAACCAGGCCATCCGCCATGTGCGCGGCGTGGGCCGGCCCATCCAGTGGGAGGGCGGCCGCCCGGTCGAGTACATCGGCACCACCGTCGATATCACGCGGCAGCGCCAGACCGAGGAACTGCTGCGCAAGAGCGAGGCCGAGTTCCGTTCGCTCGCGGAGAACCTGCCCGACGGCATCATCCGCTACGACACGCAGTGCAATCGCCTGTACGTGAATCCCGCGCATGCGCGGCATAGCGGCATTCCGGCCGAGTCCGCCATCCGCATGCCGATCGATCATGGCTGGGGCGGCGACATTCCCGCGGAAGAGTATCGCGCGATGATCCTCGACGTCATGCGCACCGGCACGCCGCGGCAGATCCTTGGCCGCTGGCGCGCGAACGACAGCAGCCCCGTGCACTTCGCGGTGCATGTGGTGCCCGAGCGCAATGCCGAAGGCGAGACCGTCGGCGCGCTGGCGATCAGCCGCAATATCACGGCGCTCAAGGAAACCGAACGGCAGCTCGAGGAATCGCGGCAGCTGCTGCGCCGCCTGTCGGACCGCAACGAGACCGTGCGCGAGGAAGAACGCAAGCACCTCGCGCGCGAGCTGCACGACGACCTCGCGCAGTATCTGCTCGCCATCCGCATGAACCTGTCCGTGCTCGGCTCGGAATTCAGCGTGCAGGTTCCCGGCCTGCATGCGCGCACGGCCTCGATGATCGGATCGGTCGATACGGCCATCAAGTCCGTACGCAACGTGATTGCCTCGCTGCGGCCCGCCGTGCTCGACATGGGCGTGCTGCCCGGCCTCGAGTGGCTCGTGTCCGATTTCCTCGCGCGCACGGAAACCACGCCCTGCGAGCTCGAGATCCGTGTGCCCGACGTCAAGCTCGGCGACAAGGCCGAGATGACGTTCTTCCGCGTGGCGCAGGAATCGCTGCGCAACGTGGCGCGGCACGCGCAGGCCACCGAGGTGCGCGTGATCTTCCGCCACACCGATGACCCTCCCGCCTATGTGCTGGAAGTGGAAGACAACGGCGTGGGGTTCGACCCGTCGGTCCAGCGGCCGCGATCCTTCGGCCTCATGGGCATCCAGGAACGCGTGCTGATGGTCGGGGGAACGCTGGAGATCGCCTCCGCCCCTGGCGCCGGCACCACCATACGCGCGGTCATCCCGCATCCGATGCATGAATGACGTGACCCATGCCCGCGGCAGCCTGCCGCCCGACGCCGGACCGGAAGCGCCCGCCGAGGCGAGCGCTCCTGTCGCGCCGCCCGTCGTGCCCGCCGTGCCCCCCGTCGCACCGGTTCTGGCACCCGCCAATGCCAGTCACCTCGGCCGGAAGTTCAGCATCGAGGCCCGCCTCTTCGGCCGCTATGACCGCGCGATCGTCTACGCGGTGCTGATCGGCCTCGTGCTGTCCGGCGCCCTGCTGCTGTTCCGCCTGGAAATGGAAGCGCGCGAGCTGCTGATGTCGGCCGATGGCGATGCGAGCGAGCGGCTGGCCTCCATCACGCGGCAGTTCCACGTCTATATCGTCGGCACGTTCCTGACCGGCCTGTTCATGCTCCACCACGTGCGGGCGCGCTTCCGGCTGGAGGCGAAGCTCGTCCATCAGGCCGATCACGACCCGCTCACGGGCCTGCCCAACCGGCGCTCGTTCGACGCCGCGATCCAGGCCGCGCGCATGGGCAGCTACAGCGTCGTGCTGGCATCGATCGACCGCTTCGAACGCGTGGCCGCCGAACTCGGACTGGCCTCCGCGGACCGGCTCATGGCGATGTGCGCAGAGCGGATTGCCCATGCCGCCCTGCTCCATCGCGGCCGCGCGTTCCGGCTCGATGGCGTCAAGCTCGGCATGCTGTTCGTCGGCAAGAGCACGCATCACGATCTCACCGCCGCGATCTTCGCGGTGCAGGCCGCCATGGCCGAACCTTTCGTGCTGAACCGCCGCGAGGTGTTCCTGAGCATGAGCCTGGGCACGGCCGAGGCACCCACCGACGCCGGCGGTCCCGGAGAGCTGCTGCGCAACGCGAGCACCGCGCTGCAGGCCGCCCAGGCCTATGGCGGCGACACCCACGTGCGCTACAGCCCCGACCTGCAGTCGATCCGTTCGGAGAAACTCTGGATGGAGGCCGCGCTGAACCGCGCGATCGAACGCGGCGAGATGACGCTTCACTACCAGCCGCAGCAGCGGCTGCGCGATGGCCGGCTTTCGGGCTTCGAGGCCCTGCTGCGCTGGCAGCACGATGGCCGCTCGATCTCCCCGTCGGACTTCATTCCGCTTGCCGAGGAGTCGGGACAGATCATCGCGCTTGGGGACTGGGTGCTCCGCGAAGCCTGCACGCAGGCGCGCATCTGGGGTGAGCGCTTCCGCTGCCCGATCGTCGTGGCCATCAATATCTCGCCACGCCAGTTCCAGCATCCGGGCTTCCTCCCGGGCGTTCGGCGCATCATCGACGAGACCGGCGTCTCGCCGTCCAATATCGAACTCGAGATCACCGAAGGCATGATGATCGAGCGCGCGGACAAGGTCATCGCTTTGCTCAACGAGCTGCGGGCACTGGGCGTGCGCATCGCGATCGACGATTTCGGCACGGGCTATTCGAGCCTGTCGTACCTGACCCGCCTGCCGATCGACCGCCTCAAGATCGATCGCGCCTTTATTCAGGGCATTGCGCACGATCCGCGCAATGCCAGCGTCGTACAGGCCGCGATCAGTCTCGGCCACAACCTCGGCCTGTCCGTACTGGCCGAGGGCGTGGAGTCCTGCGCGCAGCGCGAATGGCTTGCCGCGCTGAACTGCGACGAGATCCAGGGCTTTGTATACGGACGCCCCGTGCCCGCCGCCGCCGCCGAAAATTTCCTGCGCAATCGCTGCTGACGCGCCCGCGTCCCGCCTGCCTCCCGCTTGCAGACCTGCCGCCCGCGTCCGTCGATCCCCAACGGTCAGCGGGCGTTTTTCATAGTTCATACCATGGTCTACGTTGCGGACGCTGCGAACCTGACGTACTTTTAAGCACAAGTTGCAACACAGAGGCATAATAAGTGCGGTCGCTCCGGCGGCCGCACGTCGTCGAAGTTTCGCTTATTTCCGCTTAGGTTCAGCGCAAGATGGGAGGAAGTTCCGATGCAAAACGGGCATGCAGACTATCGTTCAGCCACGCCATCCGGCCCGGTACCGGGTGTACCGCCGCAGACGTTATCGGGTCAGGCGGCTTCTCCGCCGCGACCGTCCGCTCCCAGCACCGAACCTCCCCAGGTCATCGTCGATATCCTCGCCCATGCCGATGTCCGCCTCAACGGCGACCGCCCCTGGGACATCCGTGTCCTCAACCCCCGCCTCTATCACCGCATCCTGACCAGCTGGTCCCTCGGCTTCGGTGAAGCCTTTATGGATGGCGACTGGGAGTGCGACGATCTCGACGGTCTGTTTACGCGGCTGCTCACGACCAATATCGAATCGGCGGCCGTGGGCCGCGCGCGCGCGCGGCTGCTGTTCGAACATTTGCGCCACCGCGTGATGAACCTCCAGTCGCGTGGCCGCGCGTTCCAGGTGGGCGAGCAGCACTACGACGCCGGCAACGATATTTTCGAGGCGATGCTCGACTCGCGCATGATCTACTCGTGCGCGTACTGGGCCAACGCCACCACGCTCGAGGAGGCGCAATACGCCAAGCTCGACATGATCTGCCGCAAGCTCGAACTCAAGCCCGGCGAGACGTTGCTCGATATCGGCTGCGGCTGGGGCGGCCTGGCGAAGTTCGCGGCCGAACACTACGGCGCGCATGTCACGGGCGTGACCGTCTCGAAGGAACAGCTCGCACTCGCGCAGGAACGCTGCAAGGGCCTGCCCGTGGATCTGCGCCTTCAGGACTACCGCGAGCTGGACGGCCAGTTCGACAAGATCGTGTCCGTCGGCATGTTCGAGCACGTCGGCCCCAAGAACTACCCCGTGTACTTCGAGACGGCAAAGCGGTTGCTGGCGCCCGAGGGACTCTTCCTGCTGCATACGATCGGCATCGACGTGCGCAGCGCCGGCACCGATCCGTGGATCGACAAGTACGTGTTCCCCAACGGCAAGCTGCCCGCGGCCACCGAGATCGCCGACGCCGTCGAGAACCGCTTCCTGATCGAGGACTGGCACAACTTCGGCCGCGACTACGATCGCACGCTCATGGCGTGGTGGGACAACTTCGTCCGCGCATGGCCCGCGCTGCAGCACAAGTACGGCGACCGCTTCTACCGGATGTGGAAGTACTACCTGCTGGTCTGCGCGGCGTTTTTCCGCTCGCGGCAGGGCCAGCTGTGGCAGGTGGTGCTGACCCACCGGAGCCGCCAGGGGATGTACCGCTCCGTGCGCTGATCGCACCGCCGCGCCTGTTTCCGTCGCCATCGCACCACGCCTTTGGGCGGGGACGCCCCGCCTCTGGCATTTCCCCTCTTTTGGGCGACGCCGAAGTGGCCTATGCTGTCGCACAACGACAAACATGAGAGCCATGCCGGCGATGGTGCGCCGCAACGAACCATGGAAAAAACCGCATTTGTATTCGCTGGCGGCGGCAGCCTCGGGGCCATCGAGGTAGGCATGCTGCGCGAACTCGTCGGCTGGGGCGTCAAACCCGATATGGTGGTCGGCGCATCCGCCGGCGCCATCAATGGCGCCTACTTCGCCTGCCATCCGCATGCCGAAGGGACGGCGAAGCTGGAAGGCCTGTGGCGCAGCATCCGCCGCGCCGAAGTTCTCCCCTGGTCCTGGCGCAGCATGTTCGGCATGCTGGGCGGCAAGCGCGGGCATCTGGTCGAATCGATGGGTCTGCAGCGGCTGCTGTCGCGCCATTTCGGCGACTCGCGCGTCGAGCAGGCATCGCTGCCGCTCCATGTGGTGGCCACGGACATGCATTCTGGCGACGAAGTGGTGCTGTCCTCGGGCAGCATCGTCGATGCCGTGCTCGCCAGCGCGGCGATCCCCGGCGTCTTTCCGCCCGTGAACGTCGATGGCCGCGCGCTGATCGATGGCGGCGTGGCCAACAACACCCCGGTCTCCACGGCGGTGCGGCTGGGCGCGACGCGTATCGTCGTGCTCCCCGCCGGCTTTGCCTGCGCGGAACGCCGGCCGCCGCGCGGCGCCGTCGAGCATGCGCTCAACGCGCTGTCGCTACTGGTCGCCCGCCAGCTCGTGCACGATCTGGAGCGCTGGCGCGATCATGCGCATATCGCCGTGGTGCCGCCGCTGTGTCCGCTCGACGTCTCCCCGTACGACTACACGCGCTGCGGCGAGCTTATCGACCGCGCGGCCAGCGCGACGGTGGCGTGGCTGCGCGCGGACGGTCTCTCCAGCTGCCGCGTGCCGGGCGCGCTCGAACCGCACGAGCACGACGAGTCCTCGCCGAGCTGCAGCGCCGATATCACCGGCGTGCCGCCGCAGCCGGGCGTCACCGAGGCGCATTCCCACCCCCACTCGCACGGCTGAGCCCGAAGGCAGTCTTTACAAGCGGTGCGGCAACCTTGCACGGTTGCCGCATGGGTTTAAGCGCCTCAATGTGTCCCTCCCGCCGCTTGCGGGCCGCTGTGCGGCCTGAAAGCGTGCCTGCGCGCGCCGCCTGGGGCGCGGTACGGTTCTTGCCGCTGTTCTCTCCTGCCGGCCGTCGGGCACTGCCCGATGGCCATCCCGCAACCACAGGAGATCAGCAATGGGCATGAACGATACCGGTCGGTACCGCCCTGGCCAGGACCCGACCTGGCGGGCCTACGGAGAAATGCGCGACGACGGCGATCCGCCCTGGGAAGGCGCGGAAGGCGACAGCCAGTGGCGCGACACCCAGCAGCGCGACAACCAGCAGCGCGACAACCACTGGCGCGACAGCCAGCGCCGCCATGGCAGCGACCTGCGCTACGGCATGAACGGTGGCTACGGCCAGGAGACCTGGGCCGACCACGATCCGTCGTGGTCCGATGTGGCCGAGGACGATTGGGGCGAACTGCGCCCGCATATGTTCCGCAACCGCGATCAGGATCGAACGCGGCAAGCGGCGCAACCGATGCGTCGCCAGAACCTGCGGCACGACGACCGTCCTTATGGCAGGGACACCCACTACGACGAACTGCGCAGCGACCGCCGCTACTGGACCGACTCCGGCTACGGCAATGACGATGGCGGCCGCTACGGCAGCAACTATCGCGAAGACGCGCGCCGTGCGTTCGAGAGCCCGGACTTCCACCCGCAGGAAGATCGCGGCATGCTGTACAACCTCGGCCATCGCATCGGCGAGGTGCTCGGAGAATGGTTCGGGTCGCCCGACGACGACCGCACGGACACCGACGAGCGCGCCTACTCACGGTCGGACACACGCCAGGACACACGCCAGAGCGCACGTCCGGACACGCGCGCGGACGACCGCTACACCGGGGACCGCTGGGACGATCGCCGCGCCGAGGATCTGGGCCAGCGTTTCGGCAAGGCGGTGGGCGGACGACGCACAGGCCCGCGCAACTTCCAGCGTAGCGACGAACGCATCCGCGACGAGATCTGCGAGCGGCTCACGTTCGCCAGCGGCGTCAACGTGCGGGACGTCAGCGTCGATGTCAGCAAGGGCGTCGTCACGCTGAACGGTACCGTCGAGCGCCGCGCGCAGAAGTACGACATCGAGGACATCGCCGACAACACGTTCGGCGTGACCGAGGTGGAGAACAATATCCGCGTGGAACGCCAGCCGACCGACGACACCATCGCGGCCGGCTTCAACGGTTCGTAACTAGGCGCCGGTGAGCCGGAATACGCTCACCGACCGCTCCATGCGCAGGGCCTGCTCGTGCAGGGCCTGCGCGGCCGCGGCCGCCTCTTCCACCAGCGCGGCATTCTGCTGCGTCACCTGATCCATCTGCGTCACCGCCTGATTGACCTGCGCGATACCGCTGCTCTGCTCGTGCGAGGCGGTGCTGATCTCGTCCATCATCGACGTCACGCGCCGCACGGCCGCGACAATCTCGTGCATCGTGTCGGCGGTCTGGCCCGCGAGCGCGTTCCCCGAGGCGACCCGATCGACCGATTGCGAAATCAGCGTGCGAATCTCCTTGGCCGAGTTGGCCGCGCGCTGCGCGAGGCTGCGCACCTCGCTCGCCACCACCGCGAACCCGCGGCCGGCTTCGCCCGCGCGCGCCGCTTCCACGGCGGCATTGAGCGCAAGGATATTCGTCTGGAACGCGATGCCGTCGATGACCGCGATAATCTCCACGATACGGCGCGAATCGGCTTCGATCTCGCCCATGGTCTCGCGCATGCGCGCCACGGACTCGCCGCCATCGCTCGCGATGCGCGACGCCTCGCCGGCCAGCTGGCTCGCCTGCTGCGCGTTGCCCGCGTTCTGCTGCACGATCGAGGTCAGCTCTTCCATGCTGGCCGCGGTCTGTTCCAGCGACGAGGCCTGCTCCTCGGTCCGCTGCGACAGGTCCGTATTGCCCTGCGCGATCTCGTTCGCGGCCACGAGCACGTTCTGCGCGCCCTCCTTCGTATCGCCGATGAGCCCGCGCAGCGTTTCCACCATCGACATCAGATGCCGCTTGACCGCACTGAGTTCGTCGCGGCCGCGTGCCTCCACACTCACGCCGAGATCGCCGGCATTGATGCGGGTGACGAGCTCGGTCACATCGCGCACGTCGTCGCGCATGCCCACGCTGAATCCCGCGAACAGATAACAGGCCGCGCCCACGGTCAGCAGCGCGATAGCGCCGAGGAGGATCAGCTCGCGCTGTTCGGCCGCCATGCGCGCGTCGAGCATCTCGCGCGTGAGGGTGGCAAACTCGTGAATGGCATCGGACACCGCATCGATGGCGGCGGTGCCCTCGGCAAAATAGGCTTTGGCATCGATCGTAATGCCGCTCGACCCCAGCATGCTGACCTTCATCGTGCGATAGAAGTTGTCCATCGCGGCCAGCTTCTTCGCCACGGCCTCCACGCGCTCGCGCTGCGCGGGCGCGCTTCGCGACACGCGCGCGACATCGCGGCGCACGGACTCCAGGCCGTCCTGGATCTGTTCGGCCAGCGTGGCCAGTTCCGCCTGCTGCGCGGCATCGGCAAACCCGCCGCGCGCGATGATGCCGGCGCCGCGCCCGCGGGCGAGCGCGCCGAGTTCGGCCAGCCGCGGCATCGGCGACACCATCAGGTTGATCAGGTAGTACGAACCTGCGTCGGGATCGAGCGCCAGCGACGAGCGGTCCGCCACGTCGCCGATATATAGGCGCGTCTGCTTGACCAGCGCGGTATGCCGGTCGAACAGCGGCGGCGCGGGCGTGTTCAGCCCCAGACTGCGAATCTTCTGCCACGCCTCGTCGAGCTTGCGCGCGTCGGCTTCCACTTCGAACGCCGGCACGGCCGCCGCATCGGCGAGCAGCGCGGCAAGATGCTCGCTGGCCTTCGCGTCGGCCTGATCGAACGTCGCCTGAAAACTCTTGTTGCCCGACAGCACGCCATTCGCCGCGCCACGGCGTACCTGCGTCTCGCGCATGAAGTCGAGCGCGCGCTCGACGATGACCAGCCCGCGCAATTCGTCGCGCGTGGACGCGATGGCCTGCACGGACTGCGCGAACACGGCGATCAGCGCGCCGCAAAGCGGAATGAGGAACAGCACCGTGAGCAACAGCAGCTTGCGGTTGATGGACAGACGCGCCATCAGGCGCACGGCGGGAGACAGAAAAGCGGGCACGAGGCTCCTTGGATCGACGGAGATGGCAAGGGGGAATGACAGCCCCTGTATCGGCCGCAAATCCAAGGAATGAAGCGTGTGGCGGCAGTATTTTTTGCGCCGCACAGAACCGGTGCAAACGGCGTGCGGGTTACGCCTGAAACGCCCGTGCGTGGTGCACGCACGGGCGATGCCCGACACCGTAACCGGCGTTCTTGCGCGCGGGGATCAGGCCGTCACGCCGCCATCCACACCGATCGATTGCCCGCTGATATAGCGCCCCGCCGGCGAGGCAAGCAGCAGCGCGAGGCCGGCGACATCCTCGGCCTCCGCGATGCGGCGCAGCGGGATATTGCCGGCGAGAAACTTCTCGCGCTCGGGATCGCCCCACAGCGCATCGCGCGAGAAGTCGGTGCGCACGGGACCGGGGTTGATGCTGTTCACATTGATATTGTGCGGCCCCAGCGTCTGCGCGAAGTTGCGCATGAGCATGTCGATCGTCGCCTTGGAGACGCTGTACATCGCCAGCATCGGCGAGCTGCGGCGCGCGGCAATGCTCGACATGAACGTGATGGAGCCATCGCGGCGCTCGATCATCTGCGGCGCGAGCGCGTTGACGAGTTCGAGGTTGCCGCGCACGTTGCCCGCGATCACGTCGTCGAGCTTGTCGGCGCCCTGGCCGAGGATCGTGCCGACCACGGCACTGGCCGCGGCATTGAGCACCAGCGCATCCACGCGCCCGTAAGTGGCAAGCGCGGCTTTCGCGAAGGCCGCCACGCTCGCGCTGTCGGCAATGTCGCAGGCAATGCCGGTGGCGGTAATGCCTTCGGCCTTCAACTCGGCGGCGACCTTCTCCGAGACTTCGGCACTGCGGCCGGACACGATGACCTTGGCACCGGCCTCGCCGAGCGCGCGGGCCATGGCAAGGCCCATGCCTTTGGTGGAACCGGTCAGGACGGCCACGCGGCCGGACATATCGAACAGCTTGGACACGAAATTGGGCACGACTTACTCCTTTGGCAGGTCAACGAGCTTTGCATGACGAACAACATTTATTGAATAAAGTATGTTCATCATATAAACTCGCGTCAAGTTTAATTTTTTCAGGGGTCTCCATGGCACGCGCTTCCCGGGCAGTGGCCGAGCAACACAGGATCGACATCGAGCGTTCCTCGTCGAGGCTGTTCAAGGAGTATGGACTCCACGGCGTGACCGTGGCACAAGTCATGGCCGATGCCGGCCTCACGCATGGCGGGTTCTATGGGCACTTCGGCTCGAAGGACGAACTCGCCGCGATTGCCTGCGCGCGCGCATTCGCCGAGTCGGGTGAAAAGTGGTCGCAGCGCATCGCCGATTCGGGCGGCGACGGCCGGGAGGCACGCCGCCGGCTCGCGGACCCGTACCTGTCCCCGACCCATCGCGATCACGTCGGCGAAGGCTGCACCGCGGCCGCGCTGACCGGCGATATCGCGCGCGAGCCCGCCGACAAGCCCATCCGGGCGGTCTATGCGGCCGGGGTGCGCGACATGGTCAATGCCTGGCGCAGTACGTTGCCCAATCCCGACACTCCGGAAGCGAACGACACCGCGCTTGCGCAGATCGCGCTACTCGTGGGTACGATGGCGATCGCCCGTGCCTCGCGCGGCGATCCGCTCTCCGAAGAGATCATCGAGGCGGCGCGCCGCCAATTGCTTCAGCCGTAATCACGACTCGAATCGCCCCCTCAAACCGCACCACTCATACCGACAACAAGACCTGCCCATGTTTGCGCACGCCCTATCCCGCCGGCTCGACCGGCACGGCATCCACTATGCGTGGCTGATCGCCATCGTCACGTTCTGCGTGATGCTCACCACGTCGGCTTCGCTCGGCCTTCCCGGCGCGTTCCTCAAGCCGCTGACGAAGGAAATGGGATGGGACACCGACCAGATCTCCTCGATCCTCGCGTTCCGCTTTGCATTGTTCGGCCTGATGGCGCCGTTCTCGGCGATCCTGATGGAGCGCTTCGGCGTCCGTAACGTCGTATGCACGGCGCTCGCGATGATCGGCGCGGGCATGGCGCTCGCCACCGTCGCCACCGAACTGTGGCAGCTGTTCTTCGCATGGGGCCTGCTGCTCGGTATCGGTTCGGGCATGACCGCGCTGGTGCTGGCCGCCGTGGTGGCCAACCGCTGGTTCCATGCGCGCCGCGGCCTCGTCATCGGCCTGCTGACCGCGAGCTCGGCCACGGGGCAACTGGCGTTCCTGCCCGTGGCGGCCTGGCTGATCGAGCATATGGGCTGGCGCGTCGCCGTGCTGCCGGTGCTGATCGCCTGCGCGGTGCTGGCCTGCCTCGTCTTCGCGTTCATGCGCAACCGGCCGTCCGACATCGGCAAACCCGCCTATGGCGAATCTCCGGCAGCCGCCGCCATGGCCGCGCCGGCCGCCCCGCCCGCACCGCTCACGCTGCGCGGGCCGTTCGTGGTGCTGGCCGAAGCGATGCGCAACCCGACGTTCTGGATCCTCGCCGGCACCTTCTTTATCTGCGGGCTGTCCACCAACGGCCTGATCCAGACCCACTTCATCTCGCTGTGCGCGGACTACGGCATGTCCGCCGTGCCGGCCGCTTCGGCGCTGGCCATGATGGGCGCGTTCGACTTCGTCGGCACCATCCTGTCGGGCTGGCTGTCGGACCGTTACGACAGCCGCAAGCTGCTGTTCTGGTACTACGCGCTGCGCGGCCTCTCGCTGTTCTGGCTGCCGCACTCGACCTTCACGCTCTACGGCCTCTCCATCTTCGCGATGTTCTATGGGCTGGACTGGATCGCCACCGTGCCGCCGACCATCAAGCTCGCGGGCAGCGCTTTCGGCCGAGACCGCGCGCCGATGGTGTTCGGCTGGATCTTCGCCGCGCACCAGATCGGCGCGGCCACGGCGGCGTTCGGCGCGGGCCTCTCGCGCACGATGCTGCTGACCTACGCGCCGGCACTGTACGTGGCGGGCGGTGCGTGTCTGATCGCCGCGTTGATGGCGCTAGCCGTGCGCCGCTCGCAGCCGGCCGCGCAAGCCGGCGTCCCCCGGCAGCCCAGCAAGGCCTGATATCCGCCGCAAGCGGTCAGGTCAGGCCGGGACGCGCCACCGTGCGCTCTCGGCCTCGAGCGCAGCGATCAGTGCCGCCACCGACTCGCGCTTGAGCGCGGTCTGTCGCACCAGCACCCCGATCTCGCGCTGCGGCGCCGGCCCCGGCATCGGCACCAGTTCCACCTTCGGCGTCTCGTGCACGGGCACGAGCGCCGCGGGAATGATCGCGCATCCGAGCCCTTCGGCCACCATCTGCAGGATCACCGCGGGCTCGTCGAGCTCCATGCCCTCCCGCACCCATAGCCGGTGCCGCCGCAGATAGCGGTCCACGAGCTGGCCGCCGGTCGAATGGCGGTTGTAGCGGATAAACGGCATCGTCGGCAGCACCGTCGCCAGATCGTTCCCGGTACCGGCGGGCGCAATCGCCACGAACGGCTCGTCCAGCAGATGCAGCCATTTGAGTTCGGGCGGAATCCCGAGCCGCGGCCTGACCAGCACCGCGATATCGAGCTCGCGCGCGTCCACCTGCGTCAGCAGTTGCGTGGACATGCCCGGCACCACATTCACATGGGTGTTCGGAAACCCCTCCCGAAACCGATGCATGGCCTTGGGCAGCAGCGTTGCCTGCACCGTGGACACCGCGCCGAGGTCCAGCGGGGCGAGATCCGGCTGCGCCCGGCTGCCTGCCCCTTTCATCGACGCATAGAGCGCCACGAAACGCGTGGCGTCGTCGAGCAGCCGGCGGCCGTCCTCGCTCAGCGCCACCGATTTCCCGGATCGGTCGAATAGCTGGCAGCCCAACTCCTCTTCGAGCCGGCGAATCTGCATGCTCACGGCGGACTGGGTCAGACCCAGCCGCGCGCCGGCGGCCGAAAACGAAGCCGTTTCGGCGGCGACGAGAAAGGTCTGGAAATAGCGGATCACGGCAGCAAGACGGAAACGGGATGCATATCAAAAATCCTGATGCTCAGGGCATAAATCATTCGTTTCATATTACGCAAGCTTCTGCTTACAATCAACGCCAGTCCCTACCACACCACGCTGAAACCATGAGCGCCATTCCGCTGTTCCACCTCGCTTTCCCCGTTCACGACCTCGCGACCGCGCGCGCCTTTTATGGCGACCTGCTCGGCTGCCCCGAAGGCCGCAGTTCCGACGCCTGGGTCGATTTCGATTTCTACGGCCACCAGATCGTCGCGCATCTGTCGCCCGACGAATGCGGCCATCGCGGCAGCAGCGCGGTGGACGGCCATGACGTGCCCGTGCGCCACTTCGGCGCGATCCTGTCGATGGAGCAGTGGGAGGCCCTGGCCGACAAGCTGCGCGCGGCCGACACCAGGTTCGTGATCGAGCCGTATGTCCGCTTCAAGGGCGAGGTGGGCGAGCAGGCCACGATGTTCTTCCTCGATCCGTCGGGCAACGCGCTCGAGTTCAAGGCATTCGGCGACCTTTCGCAGGTTTTTGCCAAATAAGCGCCAGACACCCTTTCACACCCAAGAGTCAACCATGACCGCAGACACCAACGAGTACGTCATCGCCCCTGCCCCGCAGGCCAGCATTGCCGTGGCAGACAGCAATGCTCGCTTTCCGATCCGCCGCGTCTTCTGCGTGGGCCGCAATTACGCGGCGCACGCCCGCGAGATGGGCAAGGATCCGGACCGCGAGCCGCCGTTCTTCTTTACCAAGCCGGCCGATGCGGTCGTGGCGGCCGAGGGCTCGGTGCCCTACCCGCCGCTGACCGAGAACCTGCACCACGAGATCGAACTCGTGGTCGCGCTCGGCAAGGGCGGCCGTAACGTGAGCCCCGCGCAGGCGCTCGATCTCGTCTGGGGCTATGCGGTCGGTGTGGACCTCACGCGCCGCGACCTGCAGGACGTGGCCAAGAAGATGAGCCGGCCGTGGGACTGGTCGAAGGCCTTCGACGCTTCGGGCCCTTGCGGTCCGCTGCAGCCGGCCTCGCGCATCGGTCATCCCGAGAAAGGCGCGATCTGGCTCAAGGTCAACGGTGAAGAACGTCAGGTCGGCGACCTCGACGAACTGATCTGGCCCGTGGCCGACGTCATCGCCTATATCTCCGAGAGCATGGAGCTCGCCCCTGGCGACGTGATCTTCACGGGCACGCCGGCAGGCGTCGGCGCGCTGCTGCCCGGCGACAAGGTGACCGCCGGTGTGGACGGCGTGGGCGAAATCGCCTTCAAGATCGGGCAGCGCGGCTGATCGCGCACACGATCGATGGCAGGATCGGCGGCGCTGGCGCAGCAATGTGCCAGCGCCGTTTTTCCTTGTTTTTCAATGCGTTATCAGAAAATACGGGTTCAGATTAGAGCGACGCCTCAAATTCTTTCGCACAAAGTCCTTGCTTATCTATCTAGTAGTAGATATTCTTCGTGACATGGACGCCGCTGCAACAGATTCGAAACACCGCAACGGTCTTTTTTTTAGCGTCGCGAATCTATCTAGTAGTAGATAACATCGACCGAAAACGAATAAGGAGCAGATCATGAATGCCAAGACCATCCTCACCGCCGCCACTTTCGCCGTCGCCGCAGCATTCGCTTCGGGCGCCGCACAAGCCCAGGGCCCGGTGGACAGCACGCATGCCGGCGACCGCTACGGCTACAACTTCCGCGTCAACGACGCCCGCGACGTCTACTCGCAAGGCGCTCGCGTGACCGATGCACGCGACGTGTATTCGCAAGGCGCGCGCATCAGCAACCGCGACGGCTACACCGACGGTGCCCGCGTGACCAACCGCGATGGCCTGGTGGCTGGCCTGGACCGCACCGGCGTATCGGCTGAACCGTCGCGTACCCGTGACGTGTACACCGACGGTGCCCGCACCCGCGACGTCTACACCGACGGTGCCCGTGCGTAATCACAGACCGGCGGCGTCCGCATCGATTGGGCATGACGCCGCCGGCCGATCGACCCCGGATGAATCGGAGTTTCCAAATGAGTTGGCGTGACAGTGCCCTGATTCTGGGCGGATGGGTAGCGCTTTGCCTGGGGAGTGGCGCGCTGCTCTCGCTAGTTGCGCGAACGCTGTCGATCTGAATCGGCGGCGTAGTAACAAGGAGGGTCTATCCCACGATAGACAAGCGTCATGAAAACAACATCCGTACGCGACCAATTGCTGGCCCACACGCTGGTTCTCATCCAGCGCCGCGGATACAACGGATTCAGCTACCGTGACCTGGCGGAGCTTGTGGGCGTGAAGACCTCAAGCATTCATTACTACTTCCCGACCAAGGACGACCTGGTTCTGGAAGCGGTGAAGCTGTATACGGCATCCGTGTCCGATCGCATCCATGCGATCGATCCATCGCTCCCGCTGGCCGAACAGGCGCGGCAATACCTGCAACCGCTGAACGCAACGATCGACCTCGGCAACGCCTGCCTTGCCGGCATGCTGTCCGCGGAAGTCGTGACGATGCCCGAACAGGTTCGCGCGCTGCTGCAGGCGCACTTCCAGATGAACGAAGCGTGGCTCACGCGTCTGCTGCAACGTGCCGAAGAGGCCCGTGGCTGCCCCGGTGCCGTCGCGCCCGAAGCGCTGGCCAAGGTGATCTACGGCGCCGTGCAGAACGGTGTGATCACGGCCCGCATGTCGGGCTCCAACGATCGCTTCGAAGCCGCATCCGACATGCTGATCGGCGCGGTGTCGACCGACCCGGCCGCGCACCATCGCGCGCCGCGCGAGGCAGTCGAAGCCATACCGGCGTAAGAGCGCCCGGCGATATCGAACGCGCGCCTTCCCCGCGGAACGGCGCGCGTCGTCATTTGCGCTTGCCCATGTCGAGCGTGACCCACGTCGGCGCATGATCGCTCGCGTGCGGCTCGCCCCGGACCCAGCGATCGACGCCGGCGTCTGTCAGACGCGGCGCGAGATCGGCGCTCAGCAGCAGATGATCGATGCGGAGCCCCGAATTGGTCTGCCAGTGCTGCCGGAAATAATCCCAGAACGTATAGATCCGCTCGTCCGGATACCGCGCGCGCAGGGCATCGGTCCAGCCCTGGTCTAGCAACCGCCGATAGCAAGCACGCGACTCGGGCTGCAATAGCGCGTCCTTGAGCCACGAGCGCGTGTTGTAGATATCGTCGTCGGTCGGCACCACGTTGTAGTCGCCCGCGAGCACCACCGGATGGCCGCTGTCGAACAGCCCCTTTGCATGGCGGATCAGCCGTTCGAACCACGCGAGCTTGTAGTCGAACTTCGGGCCGGGCTGCGGATTGCCGTTGGGAAGATAGAGGCAGGCGACGAGCACGCCTTGCACCGCTGCCTCGAGGTAACGGCTCTGCGTATCGTCTTCCGCGCCCGGCAGGCCGCGCCGCGCCTCGATCGGGTCCGCGCCGCGCGCCAGAATGGCCACGCCGTTCCACGACTTCTGCCCGTGCCAGATCGCGCCATAGCCGGCCGCGCGGATCTCGTCGATCGGGAAGCCCGAGTCGATGGTCTTCAGCTCCTGCAGGCATACGGCATCGGGCGCTTCGCGTTCGAGCCACGCCAGCAACGCGGGCAGGCGCGTGCGGATGCCGTTGATGTTGAACGTGGCGATCTTGAGGGATTTTGGCTTGCGCATGAGACCTATGGTAGACAACGGGACGGTCATGCGGGAGGCCGCTGCAAGAATCCTTCCCGCACCGGCGACGGACACTGTATATTCATACAGTTCACCGATTGTCCACCGGTTGCCCCGCCCAGCCTTGTCCGACGCCCCCTCTGTCTTGTCTCCGCGCTATACCGTCGCAGTGCGCACGCTGTGCGAGTTTACGGCCAAGGCCGGCGACCTCGACCTGCGCTTTACGCCCTCGCCCACGGCGCAGGAAGGCGTGGCGGGCCATGGCGTGGTGACGCGGCGGCGCGGCGCGGACTATCGCGCGGAAGTGGCGCTGAGCATGGACTTCGCGGGCCTGCGCGTGCGAGGCCGGGCCGACGGTTACGACCGCGCCGCCAACCGGCTCGAAGAAATCAAGACCGTGCGCGGCGAAGGCGCGGCGGTGCCCGACAACCATCGCGCGCTCCACTGGGCGCAGGCTAAAACCTACGCGTGGATGTTATGCGCGCAGGAAAATCTTGCAGAGATCGAGGTCGCGGTCGTCTACTTCGACATCCTGAGCCAGCAGGAACGCGTGGAAACCGAGCGCTGCGACGCGGCCATGCTGCGCGAGGCATTCGAACGCCAGTGCCAGTGCTTTCTCGCATGGGCCGAACGCGAGCTGGCCCATCGGCATGCGCGCGATACCGGCCTGGCCGCTCTCTCCTTTCCGCACGACGACTTCCGGCCGGGGCAGCGCACGCTGGCCGAGTCGGTCTACAAGGCCAATGCCTCGGGCCGCACGCTGCTGACGCAGGCGCCGACCGGTATCGGCAAGTCCATCGGCACCGTGTTCCCCGCGCTCAAGGCCATGCCGGGGCAGCAGATCGACAAGCTGTTTTTCCTGTCGGCACGCTCGACGGGCCGCGCGGTGGCACTGGAGGCCACGGCAAAACTGCGCGGCCGCGATGGCGGCCCGCTGCGCGTGATCGAACTCGTCGCGCGCGACAAGGCCTGCGAACACCCGGAGCTGGCCTGCCATGGCGCCTCGTGTCCGCTCGCGCACGGGTTCTACGACCGGCTGCCCGCCGCGCGCGAGGCGGCGAGCGACGCGGCGAGTCACACCCTTCGGCTCGATCGCGGGGCCTTGCGCGAGATCGCGCGCGCGCATGCGATCTGTCCGTATTTCCTCGCACAGGAGATGGTGCGCTGGAGCGATGTGGTGGTCGCCGACTACAACTACTACTTCGACCGCAACGCGATGCTGTACGCGCTCACCGTGATCAACGGCTGGCGCGTGAGTGTGCTCGTCGATGAAGCGCACAACCTCGTCGAACGCGCTCGCGCGATGTACACGGCCGAGCTCGATCCCATCGCGTTCCGCGCGATGCGCAAGACGGCCCCCAAGGGGCTGGCGAAGCCGATCGAGCGCGTCAACCGGCAATGGCGCGCGCTGGCACGCCAGGGCGATGCCGCTTACGAGAGGATGGAGACGGCCCCGGCGGGCTTTATCGATGCGCTCACGCAATGCTGCGCGGCGATCCTCGAGCAGATGAGCGCCGCCGGTCCCGCGCACGAACGCCACGATGCCGAGCTCGAACGGTTCTATTTCGACGCGCTGCAGTTCGTGCGCCTGGCCGAGCAGATGGCGGAGCACGGCGGCCAGCATTCGCTGTTCGATCTCACGCGTCGGCCCCGCGATGTTCGGTCCGCCGCGCGTGGCGTGGATGCGTTGCCATGCGTGCGCAATCTGCTGCCCGCGCCATTCCTGCGCCCACGCTTTGCCGGCGCGCATTCGACCACGCTGTTTTCGGCCACGCTGCAGCCCGTCGATTACTACAACGACATGCTCGGGCTGCCCGCGCGCACGGCGTGGGTCGAGGTGCCCTCGCCGTTCCGCGCCGAGCAGCTCGACGTCCATATCGCCACGCGCATCTCCACGCGCTATCGCGACCGCGACCGTACGCTACCCGCGCTCGTGCAGCTGATGGGCGAGCAATATGCGGCGCGGCCCGGCAACTACCTTGCGTTCTTCAGCAGCCATGACTATCTGCAACGCGCGGCCGAACTGTTCGCGCGTCACTACCCGGACGTGCCGTGCCGGCTGCAGGCGCGCGGCATGGACGAAGCGAATCAGGCCGCGTTTATCGATGGCTTTGTCGCGGGCGGACGCGGCATCGGTTTCGCGGTGCTGGGCGGCAGCTTTTCGGAGGGTGTCGATCTTCCCGGCGACCGGCTGATCGGCGCGTTCGTGGCGACGCTCGGGCTGCCGCAGATCAATCCCGTCAACGAGCAGTTGCGCGAGCGCATGGAGCAGCTGTTCGGACAGGGATATGCCTATGCGTACCTGTATCCGGGACTGCGCAAGGTGGTGCAGGCTGCGGGCCGGGTCATCCGTACCGATGCGGATCGGGGTGTGGTCTGGCTCATCGACGATCGGTTTGCCGATGCGGAAATTCTTGCATTGTTGCCCGCGTGGTGGCGGCCTGCACATCGTGAATTTTCGCGGCACAATGCGCTTCAGCACGACTCGCAATCCGGGCCGGATGCCGCTGGCGCGATTTTCGCGTAAGCGTGGGCCACCTCATCCGCGAGACCAGGAGACACCTAACGATGAGCATGACCAAGACCTTTGCCGCCACCGAACCGGCGCGCGCCGAGATCGATGCGCTGTCCGGCGCCACGCTGCTCGAGTTCGGCGCCCCGTGGTGCGGCTTCTGCATGCGCGCGCAGCCGCTGATCGAGACCGCGTTCGCGACGCATCCGTCCATCCGCCACGTCAAGATCGAGGACGGCAGCGGCCGGCCGCTCGGCCGTTCGTTCCGCGTCAAGCTCTGGCCCACGCTCGTGTTCCTGCGCGACGGGCAGGAAGTCGCGCGCCTCGTGCGGCCCACCGACGCGAACGCCATCGCGGAAGCCATGGCGAGTATCGAGGCCGCCGGCTAACCCAGCCATTCAGGCCTCGCGCATCATCTCCACGAGCGCGCGCAGGCCCGCCGGGATATTGCGGCGGCTCGGGTAATACAGGCACAGCCGGCCGTACGACGGCGTCCAGTCCTCGAGCACGCGCACGAGGCGCCCGGCCGCGATATCGGGCAGCGCGTTCCATTCGCTCAGGTACGCCAGGCATTCGCCCTCGCGCACGGCGGCCGTCATCAGCGACGCGTCGTCGAGCGTGATCGGGCCGGGCACGTCCACCTCGAGCATCTCGCCATGGCGCGTGAACTCCCAGCGATAGATCGACCCGCTCGCCATGCGCGCGCGGATGCAGCGATGCTGCAGCAGATCCATCGGCGACTGCGGCACCGGATGCTTCTCGAAGTACCCGGGCGTGCCCACCACCACCATGCGCTGATCGGGTCCGAACGGGATGGCCACCATGTCCTGCGGCACGGCTTCGAGCAGCCGGATGCCCGCGTCGAATCCCGCCACGACGATATCGATCAGCCGGCCCTCGGTGACGACGTCGAGTTGCATGTCGGGGTAACGCCGGCCGTATTCGAGAAAGATCGGCAGCACCTGTCTGGCCGCGCCGACCGACGTATTGATGCGCAGCGTGCCGCGCGGCGTTTCGCCATAGCTGCCCGCCTGCGTCAGCGCGTCGCGGATCGACGCCAGCGCCGGCGCCACGTTATCGACGAACTGCGCGCCGGCCTCCGACAACGCCACGCTACGTGTGGTGCGATTGAACAGCCGCACGCCGATGCGGCCTTCGAGCGCCGCGATACCGTGCGATAGCGCCGAGGTCGAGACGCCGAGTTCTACCGCCGCCGCGCGAAAGCTTTTGTGCCGGGCCACCGCAAGCACCGCCTCGAGTTCCTGTAAGCCACTGGTCTGCATCCTCGAATTATCCCGATCTATTCAACGATTCATCCTCGATTGTATGGCTAGACGGGCCAATGGTGCGCGCCTACATTGAAAGCAACCCAACTTTCCCGCTATTTGACGCTCACCATGCACACCATCGACAAGATCTATATCAACGGCGCCTTCGTCACCCCGCACGGCGAAGAATGGTTCGATCTCTTCAACCCGGCCACCGAGCAGACCATCGGCCGCGTGCGGCTCGCCGACGAGGCCGACGCCGGCGCGGCGATCGCCGCCGCCAAGGCCGCCTTGCCGCGCATCGCCAGTGCCAGCCGCGAAGAACGGCTTGCATGGCTCGCGCGGATGGAAACCGCAGTCCGCAAGCGCGAGGCGGAACTGTTCGACGCGGTCATCGAGGAATATGGCGCGCCGATCAGCCGCGCGCGCTGGATGGTGGACTATGCCGCCGACGTCATCGCGCATACCGCCGACGTGCTGCGCGACTATCCGTTCGCGCGGCGCGCGGGCACCGCGGAAGTCACGATGACGCCGGTCGGCGTGGCCGGCCTCATCACGCCGTGGAATGCCAATGCCAGCTTTATCACGGGCAAGCTCGCCACGGCGCTCGCGGCCGGCTGCCCGGCGGTCATCAAACCCAGCGAGATGAGCGCGCTGCAAACGCGCATCGTGACCGAGGCGCTGCATGAAGCCGACCTGCCCCCGGGAGCGTTCCATATCGTGACGGGCCGTGGCGATGTGGTGGGCGCGGCCATCACCGCGCATCCCGATGTGGCCAAGATCTCGTTCACGGGCTCCACCGCGGTGGGCAAGGCCATCGTGCGCGCCGGGGCGGACACGCTCAAGCGCGTGACGCTCGAGCTCGGCGGCAAGTCGCCGACGATCGTCCTCGACGACGCGGATTTTGCGGAAGTCGTGCCGATGGTGCTGCAGGCCGGCTTTATGAACAGCGGGCAGGCCTGCATCGCGGGCACGCGCGTTCTCGTGCCCGCCGCGCGCAAGGCCGAGTTCGAAGCCCATATTCGCGACGCCATCGGCCAGTTTCCGGCGGGCCTGCCTTCGGACCCCGCCACGGCCATCGGTCCGATGGTGAGCCAGCGTCAGTGGGAGCGCGTGCAGCGCTATATCGGCGTGGGGCTCGAGGAAGGCGCGACGCTCGTGGCCGGTGGACCGGGCCGTCCCGATGGCTTGTCCGCGGGCTGGTTCGTGCGCCCGACGGTGTTCACCGATGTGCGCAACGACATGACGATTGCACGCGAGGAGATTTTCGGGCCCGTGCTGTCGATCATCGCGTATCGCGACGAAGCGGACGCGGTGGCGATTGCCAACGACACCACGTATGGACTGTCCGCGTATGTCATGGGCAAGGACGCGGAACGCGCCCGGCGCGTGGCGTCACGCATCGCGTCGGGACGCGTGCTGGTGAACACGCTCGCGCACGAGCCCAAGGCACCGTTCGGCGGCTTCAAGCAGTCGGGCCTCGGCCGCGAGTACGGCACGTTCGGGCTCGAGGCCTTCCTCGAACCGAAGTCCACGCTCGGCGTATTTGCCGCTTGATCCGAGGACGATACGGGAGATCAGGTCTCGAGCGGCATCGCGCTCGTGCACTTGATCTCGTCGAGGCATACGCTCGACTTTACGCCGCTCACGCCCGGTATGCGCATCAGCGTATCGAGCAGAAAGTCGGACAGCGACTTGAGGTCGCGCGCCACGACCTTGAGCACGTAGTCGATATCGCCCGTCACCGAGAAGCACTCCTGGATCTGTGCGAGTTCGGCCACCAGCCCCTTGAACCTGGACAAGTCCCGGATGTGCCCGCGTTCCATCGTCACGTGGATGAACGCGGTCACCCCAAACCCGAGCGCCGCGCTATCGAGCCGCGCCTCGTACCGCTTGATGATGCCGGCCTCTTCCAGCCGGCGATGCCGCCGCAGCGTCTGCGCCGGCGACAGGCTGATGGCCTCGGCCAGTTCGAGGTTGGAGGCGCGTCCATGTTCCTGCAGCACGCCCAGCAAGCGCCGGTCGGTTCGATCGAGCTCCGGATTCTGCACGTCGATTTCTCCTTATCGTAGTTCTACGAAATTTCCTCTCACAACCTAGGGTTTCCCTTGGGATGTTACGAAATCCTATTTTGCGGGCGCGAATATACACTCGAATGGTTCGCTGCTGGCAGGGATGGTGCACCGAAGTCGGGAATATCGCATCTTTTGTCCCCGCCCGCGACTCGGTATTTACGAGATCCCTGCAATATCCGGGCCTGACACCCGCAATAAAATTTCTCCATGACCGACCTCTCCACGCAAACGCCCATGGCCGACCTCTTTGACAACCCGATGCAGCTGATGGGATTCGAGTTCGTCGAATTCGCGTCGCCGATGCCGAATGTCCTCGAACCGCTGTTCGAGAAAATGGGCTTCACGCTCGTGGCACGCCATCGTTCGAAGGACGTGGTGCTGTACCGCCAGGGCGACGTGAACTTCATCGTGAACCGCGAGCCGCACAGCCAGGCGGCCTACTTCGCGGCCGAGCACGGCCCGAGCGCCTGCGGCATGGCATTCCGCGTGAAGGATTCGCACAAGGCGTACGCCCGCGCGCTGGAACTCGGTGCGCAGCCCGTGGAGATTCCGACCGGCCCGATGGAGCTGCGCCTGCCCGCGATCAAGGGTATCGGCGGCGCGCCGCTGTACCTGATCGACCGGTTCGAGGACGGCAAGTCGATCTATGACATCGACTTCGAGTTCATCGAGGGCGTCGATCGCCGCCCCGAGGGGCATGGCCTGCGCGTGATCGACCACCTGACGCACAACGTCTATCGCGGCCGCATGACCTACTGGGCGAACTTCTACGAACGCCTCTTCAACTTCCGCGAAATCCGCTACTTCGACATCCAGGGCGAGTACACGGGCCTCACGTCCAAGGCGATGACCGCGCCCGACGGCCGCATCCGCATTCCGCTCAACGAGGAATCGTCGAAGGGCAGCGGCCAGATCGAGGAATTCCTGATGGCGTTCAACGGCGAAGGCATCCAGCACATCGCGTTCCTGACGGACAACCTCATCGAGGTGATCGATCGCCTGCAGATGGCCGGCGTGGAGCTGATGACGGCACCGAACGACTATTACTACGAAGCGCTGGAGACGCGCCTGCCCGGACATGGCCAGCCCGTGGACCAGCTCAAGGCGCGCGGCATCCTGCTGGACGGCACCACGGCCGACGGCAAGCCGCGGCTGCTGCTGCAGATCTTCTCCAAGACCGTGCTCGGCCCGGTGTTCTTCGAGTACATCCAGCGCAGCGGCGACGAGGGCTTTGGCGAGGGCAACTTCAAGGCGCTGTTCGAGTCGCTCGAGCGCGACCAGATCGCCCGCGGCACGTTGAAGGTTTGAACGGTTTTGCCGGGATGGCCCCCGCGCGAGACGGCGCAAGGGGGCCGATCGCGGTCATTTTTGTCGTAAGCTATCGGTTTTGGCGGCGTGCTGCCGCCCGCGCTCCCTCCACTCTCTGCCAAGCCAGCCCATGTTCCAACATATCGAGGCCTTTCCGGGCGATCCCATCCTCTCGCTCAACGAAGACTTCCAGCAGGACCCGCGCACCAACAAGGTCAACCTGAGCATCGGTATCTATTTCGATGACGATGGCCGGCTGCCCGTCATGAAGGCCGTGGCCGAGGCGGAAGCCGCGCTGCTGGCCGACATGGGTCCGCGGCCATACCTGCCGATGTCGGGCATGGCCGCGTATCGCCAGGCCGTGCAGGCGCTGGTCTTCGGCGAAGACAATCCGGCGCGCGTGGATGGCCGCATCGCCACGCTGCAGACGCTGGGCGGTTCCGGCGCGCTGCGCGTCGGCGCGGACTTCCTCAAGCGCTATTTCCCCAACACCGAGCTGTGGCTCAGCGACCCCAGCTGGGAGAACCACCGCGTGGTGTTCGAGCGCGCGGGCTTCAAGGTCAACAGCTATCCGTACTACGACCCGGCGACCGGCGGCCTGAAGTTCGACGAGATGCTTGCCGCGATCAAGCAGATTCCGCAGGGCGGCATCGTGCTGCTGCATGCGTGCTGCCACAACCCGACCGGCGTCGATCTGAACGACGCGCAATGGCTGCAGGTCATCGACGTGGTCAAGCAGCGCAAGCTGCTGCCGTTCGTCGATATGGCCTATCAGGGTTTCGGTTCGAACCTCGATGACGACGCGTTCGTCGTGCGCGAACTCGCGCGCCAGGGCGTGCCGGCGCTCGTCGCCAATTCGTTCTCGAAGAACTTCTCGCTGTATGGCGAGCGTTGCGGCGGACTGAGCGTGATCTGCCAGAGCGCCGACGAAGCGGGCCGCGTGCTCGGTCAGCTGACCGGTGCCGTGCGCGCGAACTACAGCAACCCGCCGACGCATGGCGCGCGCGTGGTGGCTCGCGTGCTGACCTCGCCCGATCTGCGCGCGAGCTGGCAGCAGGAACTGGCCTCGATGTGCGATCGTATCGCGCGCATGCGTCAGGCCATCCATGACCAGCTGCGCGAGCATGTGACCGGCGAGAAGCTGTCGCGTTACATCAAGCAGCGCGGCATGTTCACGTACACGGGGCTGACGGCCGATCAGGTCGATCGCCTCAAGAACGAGCATGGCGTGTATCTGCTGCGTTCGGGCCGTATGTGCGTGGCTGGCTTGAACGAGCGAAACGTGGGCGTCGTGGCCCATGCCATCGGACAGGTCCTGAAGGATTAAGCGACTGTCAGCAAGCTCCTGCGGATGGGGGTACCATTTCGGCCATTCCCTATCCGCACGGAGTTTTCATGGCTTCAACTTTGGCCTCGTTCCCGATTCACGACAAGTGGCCTGCCTCCCACCCTGACCGCCTGCAGCTTTACTCGCTGCCCACGCCCAACGGCATCAAGGTGTCGCTGATGCTCGAAGAGACCGGTCTGCCGTACGAACCGCATGCCGTGCGCTTCGACAGCAACGATCAGCTCTCGCCCGCGTTTCTCTCGCTCAATCCGAACAACAAGATCCCGGCGATCCTCGATCCCGACGGTCCTGGCGGCAAGCCGCTGGCGCTGTTCGAATCGGGCGCGATCCTGATCTATCTGGCCGAGAAGACCGGCAAGTTCATGTCGGCCGATCCGGCCACGCGCTACGAGACCATCCAGTGGGTGATGTTCCAGATGGGCGGCATCGGTCCGATGTTCGGCCAGCTGGGGTTCTTCCACAAGTTCGCGGGCAAGGAGTACGAGGACAAGCGTCCGCGCGACCGCTACGTGGCGGAGTCGAAGCGGCTGCTGGGCGTGCTCAACGAACGGCTCAAGGGCCGCGCGTGGATCATGGGCGACGACTACACGATCGCCGATATGGCGACGTTCCCGTGGGTGCGCAATCTCGTGGGCTTCTACGAAGCGGGCGATATCGTCGGCATCCAGGACTTCCCCGAAGTGTCACGCGTGCTCGAAGCATTCGTGGCTCGGCCCGCCGTGCAGCGCGCGGTGAACATTCCTTCGCGCGACTGATCCCATCATGCAACCCATCGTCGTTGTCGCAACCATTACCGCGCAATCGGGCTCGGAAACCATTGTCCGCGATGCGCTCGTCCGCGCTGTCGAGGCGGTCAGAACGGAGCCAGGCTGCGAGCAGTATGACCTGAGCACGGACACCAGCCAGCCCGGCACGTTTGTCATGATCGAACGCTGGCGCAGCGAGGCGGATCTCGAAGCGCATGCCAATGCGCCGGCCTTCCTGGCCCTGGCCAAGACCATCACCGGAATTGCGCAGCTGGATATCCGGCGCCTGACGCCGGTACGTTGAACGTCTCGGTCGCCGCGTACTATGCTTCTCCCGTACATGACACAGGGAGGCAAGATGTCAAACTTCAGCGGCCATTCTGGCAAGGTAAGCGTCGCCATCGCCTGCATGGCGGGCGCGCTGGCGTCATGCGCGTCGGGGATATCGGCTCCGCCCGAACTACAGCCCCCCGACGCGCGTGGCACGATCGCCGCGATGCATGCGTCGGGCGTGCAGATCTATCAGTGCAGGCGCGGGAACGACGGCCGGTTGTCGTGGACGTTCCTCGCACCGGAGGCGACGCTGAAGGATGACACGGGGCAGCGCGTCGTCCGGCATTACGCCGGACCGACGTGGGAGGCGCCCGATGGGAGCAAGGTGACAGGCAAGGTGCTGCAGCAGAAGGCCCAGGGCCCCGACAGCATTCCGTTGTTGCTGTTGCAGGCAACGAGCACCGGCGGGACGGGTCTGCTCTCGAAGACGCGGTATGTGCAACGGCTGAAGACCGAGGGCGGTGTGGCACCGGCTCAGGGTTGCACACAGGAGGGGCAGGAAAATCGCGTGCCCTACCGCGCGGATTATGTGTTTCTGGAGTAGCCCTCCAAGCCATTCATGTGTCTCACAGCGAACCGGTTCAATTCATTCGACCCGGATGTTGGCGTCTCGTATCAGATCTCCCCAACGCCTGGCCTCGTGCCGCACCTGCTGCTCGAATGCCTCCGGGGTGGAGCTGACGATATTGAAACCGTCACTGGCCATCTTGTTCCGGATCGCTGTATCCGCCAGCGTCTTCGACAGCGCTGCCTGTATCTTCTGGAACACGTCTTTCGGCAATTGCGCGGGCGCGACCATGCCTACCCACGACTGGGCGACGTACCCCGGCAGCACGGCATCGACGGTAGGAATGCCGGGCAACTGCGGCGCAGGATCCTTGCTCGCGGTAGCGACGATATGCGCGCGGCCGGTCTTCTCGTAGTTGATCACCGTCGGCAGGCTGGCGATCACCATATCGACCTCGCCGCCCAGTAGTGCCGTGAGCATCGGGCCGCCGCCGCGGTACGGCACATGCATCAGGTCGATCCCCGCTTTCTTGCCGAAAGCGACGGGGTTGAGGTGATTGGAGCCCCCCACCCCCGAAGATCCGTAGGTCACGCCGCCGGGATTCGCTTTCGCTTTCGACAGCAACGCCTGCAGCGACGTCAGCCCGGACTTCTTCGATGTGACGACGGCCATAGGCATCGTTCCGATCAGGCTCACATAATCGAACGACTTGAAGGTGTCGTACTTGATGTCGTACAGGCTCTGGTTCACGGCGTGCGAGTCGAACACCAGCAGCAACGTGTAGCCGTCCGGCGCCGCTCGCGCGGCCTCCGCGGTGCCGATCGTGCCCGACGCACCGCCGCGGTTGTCGACGACCACCGTCTGGCCGAGATTCTCCGAGAACTTCTGCGAGATCGTGCGCGCGACATAGTCCACGGAGCCACCGGGTGGGAACGGTACGATCAGACGTACGGGCTTGCTCGGATAGGTATCAGCGTGGCCTGCGGCGGGAGCCAGTACGAGCATGGCCCCCGCGATCGCCGCGCCGACGCGGTTGCGGATGGTGTTGCGAATGCTTTTATTGTTCATCGTTGTCTCCTCCTTCTCGGGGTGTCCTGCTCGCGGGGGTCAGCGGCCGATATCGACGACCAGCCGCCCCCTCACTTTTCCTTCCAGCAGCTCGTGCGCGGCGCCGATCGCATCGCTCAAACCGATGACGCGCGTGTTGTCCGCCAGCACGGCCGGATCGAGATCCGCGGCCAGGCGACTCCAGGCTTCCAGACGGCGTGCTCGCGGTGCATACACGCTGTCGATGCCGATCAGCGAGACGGCGCGCAGGATGAATGGCGCGACGGTCGCGGGCAGGTCCATGCTCTGCGCCAGCCCGCAGGCGGCGACCACACCGCCGTAGCGCGTGGTCGCGAGCACGTTGGCGAGCGTATGACCGCCGACACAGTCGACGGCCGCGGCCCATGCCTCCTTCTGAAGCGGCTTGCCCGCCTCGGCCAGCACGCCGCGATCGATGACGCCGCTGGCGCCAAGCCCGATCAGGTAGTCGGCCTGGTCGGGCCGGCCCGTCGAGGCCGTTACGGCGTAGCCAAGCCTCGACAGAATCGAGATGGCTATGGTGCCGACACCGCCGTTCGCCCCCGTCACCAACACGGGCCCGGACTCGGGCATCACGCCGCGCGCCTGCAGCGCCATCACGCACAGCATGGCCGTGTAGCCCGCGGTGCCGATGGACATACTGTGCCGCGCCGACATCCCCGCCGGCAGCGGGACCAGCCAGTCGCCGCGTGTCACGGCGTACTCGGCAAGACCACCCCAGTGCGTTTCTCCGGTGCCCCACCCGTTCAACACCACGGTGTCGCCCACGGCGAAACGCGCATCCGCGCTGCGCTCCACGACACCCGCGAAATCGATGCCCGGTACCATCGGAAACTTCCGCACGACAGGCGAACGGCCGGTGATGGCCAACGCATCCTTGTAGTTGAGCGTGGAATGACTGACGCGCACGAGCACATCCCCTTCCGGCAGCGCCGCCCTGCCGAGGGAGCGCAGATCGCAGCGGGTGCCGCCGCCTTCGGCCTTGTCGATGAACAACGCACGGAACGTGGTCGGAGGTGTTTGCATGGTGGAGGTGGTGGTCGCTTCGGTGTGGGGTGGCCCGGCATCGCCAGCGCGACGCCGGAATCGTTGAGCGAGCGATGCGCCAAGGCGATCGCGCATGACTTCGTTGGAGCCATCGGCAAGGCATAGCGCGCGCGCCGCCATGAGGCGCCGGCTCATGCCGGTGTCGCGCGCCATCCCGCGTGCGCCCATGGCCTGGATACAGGCGGAGACCACGCTTTCGGTCTCGTTGCCGGCGTAGAGCTTGGCGCTTGCAGCCGCCTGCATTGCCTCGGGACTGCCCGAATCGATCGCCTGTGCAGCCCGTTGCGTCAGCATGTCCAGAATATCCAGCTTGGCCGCAGCGTCGACGAGCGACCAACGCACGCCCTGCTGGTTGATCACGGGTTGGCCGTAGACCGTACGCGACGCGGTCCATGCCGTGGCCGTCTCGAGCGCGCTTCGCATGACGCCGCACGCCATCGCCGCGATATGCACGCGCGCCTTGTTGACGCCCGCCATCGCCTGCCGAAAGCCGGCCCCAGGCGCATAGAGCACGTCCTCCTCCGGAACGAAGCAATCGTCGAGCGCGAAGCCGCCGATCCCCGCGAGTTCGAGTCCGTCGATGGGCATATCGCCCTGACGAACGCAACCTTGCGTGCGGAGATCCACGATAAAGCAGGCAATGCCGTTGGCGCCCTGCGATGCATCGGTCTGCGCGAACACGAGCGAAATTTCGGCGCCGGTCGCGCTGGCGATCCACTGCTTGTCGCCGGTCAGGCGCCAGCCGTTCTCCACCCGGCTCGCCCGCATGGCGATGGACGTGAAGTCGCTGCCCGCGCCCCGCTCCGTCATCGCCGTGCATCCGATCAACTCGCCTCTCAGCATTGCGGGAACGTACTTCCCGCGTGCCGCGGGCGTTCCGCTCTCCGCGATGCGGAGGGCGGCGTTATGGTGGTTGATGAATGCGAAGGCAAACGCGAATTCCGTTTCCGCGAGCGTCTGCGCGACCAGTGTGCGCGCGCGAAACGGCAACCCAAGTCCGCCGAGTTCGGCGGGAACCTCGATGCCCGCCATGCCGCGCGCGCACGCTTCGCGAATGGCCGCGCCTGCCCAGGTATCCAACCCGCTGCCGGCCAGTCGAGCCACCGTATCTGTCGCGAACTGCCGCGTCGTGTCGAGCAGCGCCGCAATGCGGCGCTCCACTACGTCGAGATCGCCCGCGTTCATGCCGTAGCCTCGCAAGCGTCGGCGATGGCGCCGCTTTGCAGGAGCGCGTCGATGCGGGCCGCGGAATAGCCGGCCACCTCGCGCAGGACGCGCGCGGTATCGGCACCGTGCGCGGGTGGATATGCCAGCGATGGCGCGTCCGCGAACTTGAAGGGGTTGCCGAGCATGGGCACCGCGGTGCCGTCCGCGGGATGTGCGACCTGTTCGACCATGCGCCGCTCGTGGACCACCGGATGCGCAAGGGCCTCGCTGACGTTCAGGACGACGGCAGCCGGCACACGGGCTTCCGTAAAGATCGATTCCCATTCGGACGCGGGCCGCGTGACGATGGTGTCCGCGAGTTCTCGCGTGAGCGCCGGCACGTTCGCGATGCGCGCGGCACCGTCGAGGAAGCGCGGATCGTCCGCGAGCTCGGGGCGTCCTATCGACTCGCAAAGCTTGCGCCAGAAATGTTCGCCCGTCGGCGCGAGCGCGATCCACCTTCCATCGGCGGTCTGGAAGATATCGCTCGGCGCGATCATGGCGTGCCGTGCGCCACCCGCCTGCGGCATCGCGCCGCCGCATAGCCAGCCCTGCGCCTGCCAGGTCATCATGGCCACCTGCGCGTCGAACAGGGAAACCTGCACGCATTCGCCCTTCCCCGTCGCCTGGGCACGGCACAGCGCCGCCACCGTGCCGAGCGCGAGATACAGGCCTCCGGCCAGATCGGCCACCTGATAGCCCACGCGCACGGGCTGCCTGCCTGCTTCACCCGTGATGCTCATCAGCCCGGACATTGCCTGCAGCATGAGGTCGAAGGCCGGGGCGTTCGCATACTCGCCCTGATCATGTAGCCCGATCATCTGCGCCACGACGATGCGCGGATTGATGGCGGCCAGCGTCTCGAAATCCAGCCCCAGCCGCTTGGGTACGGACGGCGCGAAACCGTAGATCACGGCATCGGCTTCGCGCAGCAGATCGTGAAAGGCTTCCTTGCCGCCGGGCGTCTTCAGGTCGAGCGCGATGCCGCGCTTCCCGCGATTGACCGACAGGAAGAACGGCGAGTCCCCGGCCTCGGTGAGGGGCGGCACGCGCCGTGCCGTGTCCCCGTCGAGTGTCTCCACCTTGATCACGTCCGCACCGAGCTGCGCGAGCAACTGTCCCGCGAACGGTCCGCCCAGTACCCAGCTCAGATCCAGCACTCGCCTGCCTGCCAGCATGTCGTCTCCTCTCCCTCATGGGATGAATATTCCTCACACTGCGGTGCCGCGCCCTGTGCGCGCCGCGTGCGGAGCAGGAGCATTTGACTCTCTCGACCGACCGGCATCAAACGATATAAACTGGCCGCTAATGTTAGCTTTCCTAACACTATGCAAAGACTACCCCCACTCAATTCGATCCGGGCCTTCGAGGCTGCCGGCAGGCTGCGCAGCTTTTCGCGCGCGGCGGACGAGCTTTCCGTCACGCATGCCGCGGTGAGCCACCAGATCAAGGCGCTGGAACAATCGCTGGGTGTATTGCTCTTCCACCGGCTGGGGCGATCGGTGCAACTGACCGATCAGGGACGGCTCTATCTCGACTCCATCAGTCCCGCGCTGGCCGCGATCGCGTCCGCATCGCGGCGCATTCGCGCGCATGAAGTGCTGCGAGTCAACGCATTGCCCACCATCACCATGCGATGGATCTTTCCACGGCTCGCCGCGTTCCGCGCGCTGCATCCGCACGTCGAGGTGGAGATATCCACGGGCCTCGAGCCTATGAGCCAGATACCCGCGAACGTCGATGTCGTCATTCGCCGCGAGCCGCAGGAGGTCATGGGACTACACAAGGTGAAGGTCGTTTCGGAAACCGCGTTTCCCGTATGCTCGCCGGCGCTGCTCGAGCGCGCGCCGTTATCGACCATCGCAGACCTGGCCCACCATACGATCCTGCACTGCCCGGCGCGCCGCACGGCATGGGACGACTGGCTGGCGGCGGTACAGCACACGCGCGTGGTCCCCGCGCAATCCCTCGAACTGGAGCATCTGTACTTCTGCCTGCAGGCCGCAATCGACGGCCTCGGCGTGGCGATGGGCTACTCGCCCCTCGTTGCTACGGACCTTGCGGCCGGACGTCTCGTCGCACCGTTCGGGGCGCTGGAACTCACTACACCGGGCTATTTTCTGATCACGCGCGCCGAACGGCAGCATGATCCCATCGTGAAGACTTTCTGCGATTGGATGATCGAGCAGGGGTCCCTATTTGATGCGAGCGTCTCCCAAATAGTATTGGGCTGATCAGGCGTGACGGAGAGGAGGCGAGAAGCGTGGACGCGCGGAAGTATCGGTCCTGGGGAGTCCGAGCATTTCACGGGCCTCCGCGGGCGACGCAATGTCGTAATCCATTTCGCGCAGAATGCGCACGGTGCGTTCGACCAGTTCGACATTGCGGGCAAGTTGCCCCTGGCGGTAGTACAAATTGTCTTCCAGACCGACCCGGATCATCTGGCCGCCAAGCAGCAGCGAGTTGATTCCTGCCGGCAATTGCGCCGGGCCGATCCCGCTCACGCAGAAGATGCTCTCTTCTGGCAACAGGTCGACCATGTACTGCAAGCCCTTCGGGCTATAGGGCATCGCGTTCTGAAAGCCGCGGTGCGCGTTCATGACCAGGTTGAACACGTATGGCGGTTCGTCCAGCCCCATCTGAATCAAGGTCGTCGCGTCCTGGACGATATGGGTGGGGCTAAAGACCTCCCATTCGGGCTTGATTCCGCGCGTCTTCATTGCTTCCGCAAGAAACCGGCCGCGCGATGGCGACGTGTTGAGCAGGACTTCCTTGCCACCGAACGAAGCCACGAACGTGAAAGCGTCGAGGGTACACATTTCGGCCCCCGCTTCCATTCCCTTGATACGCTCTTCCCAAACGGTGTCCCACATCCCGCCCTCGATCGGCCGGATCATGTCGCCGTGGACACCGCCGCCAGTCGAGTTATTGATGACGATGTCGCATGCCGCGCGGATGCGTGCGTTGATATCCGCGTAGATATCGGCGTTGCACGTGGCTTCGTCGTCCGGACGCCGGGCATGTATGGCCACAACACTTGCGCCAGCGTTGTAGCAGTCGTACACGTCGCGTGCGATCTCCTCTGGCTGCGTCGGCAGGTAAGGATTCTGTGACTTGAATGCCATGCCGCCCGTTGGTGCGACGAGGACTATCACCTTGTTCTTCGCCATGAAAACCTGCTCACTCCCTTCTCGATGCAGCCATCGGCGCATCGTCGCGCACGGCATACTGAAGCATGCGCTCGCGCAAATCTTCCGGAATCGATATCGCCACGCGTCTGTCGAATGAGAGAAATACGATCGTCTGCGATATCTCGACCCGGACCTCGTGGTGACACACGGCCCTCAAGGCGAGCGATACGGAGCTGTCCCCCACGCGAGTAACAGCCAACTGCATTCGCAGGCTATCGCCGATCTTGCTTGGCGATTTGAAATCGACCTCGAGGTGGACGGTCGGTACACCCGTCCGTCGCACCGAGATCAGATTCGCGTAGTTGACTTGCAGGCCTTCGTTGAACCAGTCTTCGATCAGCTCATGAAAGAGCACGAAATACTGCGGATAGAACACGATGCCCGCAGGATCGCAGTGCTGAAACCTCACCAGTTTTCTGCACTCGAATGCACCCACGACATTCGGCTGCGTCATGGAGCGACAGGCTTCAACACGGACTCGTACCGATCGATAAAGCCTTCGACAGCCCTCAGCATCCGACCTGTCTCCATCGGTGTAATTGGCAGGCTCAGCACAATGAAACCTCTGCGCGCGATATAGATGCCTTGCTCGATCATGTGGAAAAAGAACAAGTCTTTAAGAATGTTTCCATTCGGGTCCAGGTCGGAGACCGAACGAATTTCCTGAGTGCCGGCTTGAAGGTTCATCAGCGACCCCGTCCCGATAAATTGCATCGGCACACGACGCGCGGTGCACATGGCATTCAGTTCACGACGCAGCTGATCCCCCATCGCGTTCAGTTCGCGCGCGGCGGCGGGTGTGTACAGTTCGGCCAGTCCCGCGGCACCGGCGGCCATCGTGAGAACGTTGTTATTGAACGTGCCGGCATGGGGCGTTGCAGCGCGATTGCGTGGGTCGAACTGGTCCATCAGGTCCCGGCGTCCGCCAAACGCGCCGAACGACATCCCACCTCCAATGTACTTGCCGAGGGTCGTCAGATCTGCATGGATTCCCAACGTTTGCTGCAGTCCACCGGGTGCCAGGCGGGACGTCATCACCTCGTCGAAAACCAGCAGCGCACCATACGCCGTCGTCATCTCACGCAGACCTGCCAGAAACGCCGGCTTGCCGAGGATGCAACCCGACGCGCCCTGCATGGCCTCCACGACGACCGCGGCGACGTCCTCCGGGTATGTCTCGAAGATCGTTCGAACACTCTCGAGGTCGTTGTAATTCGCGATCAGATACTCGTGCGGAACATTCACGGGACTGCCACCGGCAGCGAACGTGAGGACACCGCCGTGATAACCACCCTTGAAGACGATGATCTTCGCCCGCCTGGTATGAACCTTCGCGGTAGCAATGGCCATCAGGTTGGCCTCGGTTCCCGAGTTCGTGAAGCGTATGGCGTCGACAGAGGGGAACCGCTCGCAAATCATCCTCGCGAGCCGGGATTCCAGAAGGTTATGGCCGCTGAGATTGATGCCTTTGTCCAGCGCGCCATCGATGGCCGCCCGGATGACGGGGTTCGAATGGCCATAGATCCCGGCCGTGAATTCCGCGATGAAGTCCAGATACTCGTGGCCGTCCGCATCCCAAAGCCGGCAGCCCTCTCCGCGAACGATCGCCAGGGGGAATGGGGTGTAGAACAGCACCGAACGTGTGTTGCCGCCTGGCATCACCTCGGTCGCCTGGACATACTGCGCCTGGCTGTTCGGGTTTCGTTCCGCGTAGTTTGCCGCTGCAGCAGCCACCGCCTTGTCGATGGCGGCGACGTCGATATGGATTGCGAAATTGTTCATGAAGAAGCTGCACTCCGTGGGTCCGGTATGCCGGCTATGATAGCGATCAACATTTGCATTGTCCACTGATCAATTTATGGTTGTCATCTGCATAATTTTGCCTGCATAGCCAAAAACCTGTGCGCTGTACAATGGACAGTTGTGCGGACAAGCAACGTAACGGATACATCCATGCCAAATTCGACTCAACGGACACCACGTGCCCGCGTCAAGAAAACCGAAGAGAAGACCGAAAATGCGGCGGGGCCAAAGAAGAAGGCGGCTTCACGCGCGCCAGCAAGCGCCAGGAAAACGACCCGGAAGGCCGCGGATACCGGTCTGACCCGGGAGCGGATCATTGCCGCCGCCATCGAACAGATTGACCGCAATGGCGTCATGCGCTTCAGCCTTCGGGATGTCGCCCGCTCGCTGGGCGTTTATCCGGCCGCCGTCTACTGGCACGTTGCAACCCGTGACGACCTGCTCGCAGCCGTCGTTGAAGCCACCATGGCCGATGTCGCGCCAGAGATCGGCAAGTTGACGTGGCAGGACTGGTTTCGCGAACTGTTTGTTCGATGCCGCGCGGTGATGAAGGAACACCCGAACGCGGCCCAGCTTGTCGGTGGACAGCTGGTCGCGAACTCGTGCCTGAGTCCGGGCATGATCGACCGAATCCTCACTGTTCTGGTATCTGCAGGCTGCAAGGAGGAGGGCATTGTGGAGCTTTACAACGTGGTCATTGCCGCGATGGTCGGATTCCCTACGCTCGAGTTCGCCGCGGTGCCTACCGATGACCCAGATGCCTGGGCCGCGCAATTGCAGCAGAAGGCCCACGAAATTCGCGCACTCGAGTACCCGATGCTTGCGCGATACCTTCCTGCCATGGCGAATCGCGCCTTCATCGTTCGTTGGCAGAATGGCGTCGAGGCGCCGATGGACTCGAGCTTTGCCACATACGTTGAAGTCGTGATCGCCGGGATGGAGAAACGCCTCGCGCAGATGTGACGCCGGTCGCGCGCAATCAGAACTTGTGCCGAATCCCGATGCGCAACGCCAGTTGTCGATCGTTGCTCGATGACGCATTCGTGGCAAGAAGCGCGCGAATTCCCGACTTTGCGTCCTGGAAATTGGCCATGAAATAGACGTCGGTGCGTTTGGAGAAGAGATAGTCCACGGCGCCGTCGAACGTATTCCAGCGATAGCTATCCAGCTTCGAATACGTGTAGCCGGAAGTCAGGACGAGGCTCGGTGTCACGTAGTACGCGGCAGTGAGCGATGCGTTGTGCAGCGTCTCGGAAGACCCGACTCTGGGTTCGAGGCGAGTGTTCGTGTAGAGCCCGCTGATCGTCAGCTTATCGAATGTGTAAGCGGCACCGGCACCCATGGCGCGGTAGTCGTCGAGAATCGTTGTCGCCTGCGAGGCATTGGCCGCGGTGCCGAAAAGGCTCGGCAAGCCCAAGGCAGCGGCGGACTTTCCGGCGTACTGCTTGATGTTCGTGGTGGCCAATACCGCATTGAACGGGCCCGACGCGTAAGCCGCGCTAAGACTGTAGGCCCGACCGCCATTGGTATTGCTCGTGCCATCCTCGGCAAAGCTGTACTGCGCGTTTACGGTAAGACCGCCGATGCTTGGGCTGCTATACACCACGGTGTTGTTCAGCCAGGCCCCCGAGATCCGGTCCAGGTCGCCAGGCGAAAACGAGTAGATGCCGGTGTAGTAGCCCGGGTGATAGCGAATCAGACTCACCATCTGATCGAAGCGACGCCCCATCGTGACGGTGCCGAACCGCTCGGAAGACAAACCAACATAGGCCTGACGGCCGAACAGCAAACCGCCTTGACGGCTTGCGCCCGTGTCGGACATAAAGCCGCCCTCGAGGTTGAAAAGCGCAGATACATCGCTCGTAAGCTTCTCGGTCCCACGGAAGCCGAAGCGATTGCCCTGGCTCACACTGTCGTCCATCTTGACCAGGCTGTGCCCGCCCACATTGCTGAGGTAGGTCACCCCTGCGTCAATCGAGCCATAAAGCGTTACGCCCGACCTTGCTTGAGCCTGCGCTCCGCCTGCCAGAATAAAACAGGCCGCCCCGGCCGTCCAAACCATGCTGCTTGTCTTCAAGTTTCTCTCCCCTGTAAGCAAATCAGACCTTCCCAGAGATGCAATGCAATGGCTATGCCAGCCCTGCACGATGTTCTGTGAAAAGTAATTTGATGGTTTGTATTTCCTTGTTCACCGTACAACACAAAGAAATTACCAATAGGGAAGCCGGGTCCATGCACGGCATTTTTTGCGGCATCAACATGAGGCGTGGCGCCTTGCTTCAGTGCATTGACGACCCGGAGTGCACAGCGTCAGTGCCTGGTGAGTAAAAGTTCATTGTTCAATGGACAAGCACTTGAAAAACGCCAAACAACAGTCCAATATCAACCGAACCGGCCGCCCGGACAGCGCGGTCGCGCCCTTTGATGAGAGTGATTGGAGTGTTTCATGCGTTACCTTCTCGCGGCCATCGCCGTTGCCGGCATTACGGTCTTCAACCCCTCCTTTGCCGAGACCTATCCCACACGACCTGTCACCGTCGTAGCCCCCGTCCCCGCAGGTGGGACGGGCGACACGATTGCCCGACTGATCGCAGCCAAGCTGGGCGAGCGCATGCATCAGTCGTTCATCGTCGATAACCGGCCTGGCGCAAATACGACCATCGGCGCGGCGTATGTGGGGAAAGCAAAAGCAGACGGCTACACCCTGCTCGTCACGGGCGCGCCGACTTTTACGATCAACCCGTTGATCTATCCGAATCCACGATATAGCGCGGAGAGCTTCGACTATCTCGGGATCGTGGCCGCGATGCCGATGGTCATGGTGACTTATGCCGGCTCCCCGCTGAAGAACGTGGGCGACGTCATTGCGGCGGCGCGCAAGGCGCCTGGCAATGTGCCCTACGGCTCTTTTGGCAACGGATCGATGCCGCATGTCATCGCCGAGAGCTTCGCGGCGAGGACCGGCACGTCGCTCTTGCACGTTCCATTCCAGGGCAGCGCACCCTCCTTGACGTCACTCATGGGGAAACAGACCACCCTGGCCATCGATAGCGTGGTGGCAGCCGCGCCGTTCATTCAGTCGGGCGCCTTGGTTCCCATCGCAGTGGCGTCCCGAAGCCGCTCGCCACTCCTTCCTCAAGTGCCCACGTTCATCGAACAGGGCCTGCCCGACTTCGTGTTCGACAACTGGGTCGGCATCGTCGCACCGAAGGGATTGCCCGCCGATGTCGCGGCGCGTCTCGGGTCCGAGCTCAAGGCCATGGTTCATGACGCCGAGGTGGAGAAAAAGCTCGGCGCGATGGGGTTTTCCGTGACCTGGCAGGACGGCGCCGCGTTCCAACGCCGCGCGAGCGCCGAGATGGCGCAGAACGCCCCTGTGGTCGAGAAAATGAAGCTCAGGCAGTAACGCTTCGAGGAACCCTTCTACTCATCAGGACGCGGCACGGACCGCACGAGAGATACGTTATGACTGCCGAGCTTGCACAACTCACAGCACCCGATTTAAGAGCAATGATCGTCGCGAGGGACGTCTCGCCGGTCGAGGTCTTGCAGTCCTGCATTCGCCAGATCGAGACTTTCAATCCCTTTATCAACGCGGTCACGGCAACCTGCTTCGATCGGGCGTTGGACGAAGCGCGTGCCGCCGAGCGCGCGATCCTCGAAGGCAAGTCCGTGGGAATTCTCCATGGGCTGCCGATGGGCGTGAAGGACCTCGAAGAAACGGCGGGACTTCTGACTACCTACGGGTCTTCCTTGTACCGCGGCAATATTCCGGCACGGGACAATGTCCTGGTGGGGCGATTGCGCGCTGCCGGCGCGGTGCTTGTCGGAAAGACGAATGTCCCCGAGTTCGGCGCGGGAGCCAACACACGCAATCCAGTGTGGGGCGCCACCGGGAATCCATTCGATCCAAACCTGAATGCCGGCGGATCGTCTGGCGGCTCCGCGGCGGCGCTGGCCTGCGACATGCTGCCGATCTGCACGGGATCGGACACGGGCGGGTCGCTTCGAATCCCCGCGGCCAAGTGCGGGGTCGTGGGGATGCGGCCGTCTCCCGGACTCGTCCCCAGCGACCGGCGCCAGCTCGGCTGGTCGCCCCTCTCGGTCGTGGGACCCATGGGCCGGACCGTTGCCGAGACCGCGCTTCAACTTGCGGCAACGGTCGGCTTGTCCGACGCGGAGCCGTTGAGCTATGACGCGGACGCGCAGGCGTTCCTCGACCTGCAGCCTGTGGACCTGAGCACGCTTCGCGTCGGCTTTACCGAGGACTTCGGCGTATGCGAAGTCGACACCGCGGTCCGGGCGACATTCCGGGACAAGATCTCCAGGATCTCGGGGCTTTTCGCGTCATGCGAGCCGATCGACTTCGCCACGCATCCGCTCGGCGACGTCCACCGCTGCTTCGACATCGTGCGCTCCCAGGCTTTCGTCGCGGCAATGCACGATGCCTACGAAAGAGATCCCGATTCGATCGGCCCGAATGCGCGGGCCAACTACGAGCTTGGCGCGGCGTTCACGATGGCCGACGCGGCGTGGGCGCATTCCAAGCAAACGCGCATCTTTCGCGCGTTCCAGAAGCTGTATTCGCGCTACGACGTCATCCTCACCCCGACGACGCCGGTATCGCCTTTTGCGTGGACCCATCTGTACGCCGAATCGATCAATGGCAAGACACTGCCGAACTACTATCGATGGCTCGATCTGACCTACGTCGTGACGCTCGCCACGAATCCGTCCCTCTCGCTGCCGTGTGGGCGGGATCAGCGAAATCTTCCGTTCGGGCTTCAGGTCGTGGCGCCGTTCCGGCGCGACTTGCGGCTGCTGGAGATCGCATCCGCGCTCGAATCCGCCTTTAGCCGGGACCCGCAGCTGCGTCGCCCGCATCCCGATCTGGCGAACTTGACGGCGAGTATCCCTCCGCTGCGGTCCATCGTCACGCACCCGCCTCTGCTGGAGAGCACCGACGGGAGCGCCACCATATCCGTCGTGTGAGCCCGGGCGCGAGATAGAGCGGGAGCACTAACCATACGGTTGATCCCGGGGATGTGCAATACCGGCGAATCCATTAGCATCCCGCACAGAGGATCGATCCGTTCGTGCATGCATTTGCGGAATCGGTCTCGCCTATTTCAGGAGACGCCCTTTATGACGAGCCATCGCGGTGCCATCCATCGATTTACGCTGTGCCTGATCTCCCTTGCGCTGCTGCCGTCGGCATACGCAGACACCTACGCCTCGCGGCCCGTGCGGTGGATCGTGCCCTATCCCGCCGGCGGCGGTTCCGATTTTCTGGCGCGTGCCGTGGGGCAAGGCTTGTCCGCGCGGCTGGGGCAGCCCGTGGTCGTGGACAACAAGCCCGGGGCCAACACCGCGATCGGTGCCGCGGAGACCGCGCGGGCGGCACCCGATGGTTATACCGTGCTCTCGGCCGACAACGGCACGATGGTGTTCAATCCCGCGCTGTACAAGACGCTGTCGTATAGCCCGACGAAGGACCTTGCGCCCGTGACGCTGATCGGCCGGTTTCCGATGATCCTGGTGGTCGGGCCCGCCACGCGCGCGACGACCGCGCAGGCGTTCATCGCCGAAGCCAAGGCGAAACCCGCCGGGCTCAACTATGCATCCGCCGGCGCCGGCAGCCCTCATCATCTGGCGATGGAACTGCTGAAGGTCGAAGCCGGCCTCACGCTTACGCACGCCCCCTATCGCGGCGCCGCGCCGGCGCTGGCCGACGTCGCCGCGGGACAGGTGCCCGCGATGATGGTCGACTACGCCGCAGGCGCGGGCTTTATCAAGGGCGGCAAGGTTCGCCCGCTGGCCGTGGCCAACGCCACGCGGCTGCCGCAATTGCCCGATGTGCCGACCTTTGCCGAACTCGGCTACCGCAACGTCGAGGCCGCGGCGTTGAACGGCATGGTGGTGCCTGCCGCCACGCCGCCCGATGTCGTCGCCACGCTCAACCGGCAGGTGGTGGCCGCGATTCGCGATCCCGAGATCAACAGGCGGCTCGTCGATTTCGGGGTGGAACCGGTGGGCAATACGCCCGAGCAGTTCGGCGATTTATTGCGTGCGGAAACCGCGCGCTGGACGCGCCTGATTCGCGAGCTCGGCATTCATCTCGATTGATGACGTCAGGCGGTACTCAGACCGTGTATTCGCCGTTCGCTTCGGGCTGATACAGGATCTCCGTCACGACGATCCGCTGCGCGCGGCCGTCGGGCAGCGGAAACTGCACGGTCGAGCCCGCATGCACGCCAAGCAGCGCGCCGCCCGCCGGCGACAGCACCGAGACGCGACCGGCCTCGTAGTCGGCCGCATCCGGATAGACGAGCGTCCACTCGCGCGGCGTCGCGTCCCCCTCCAGCAGGCAGACGAAGCGCGTGTTCATGGTGACGATATCGTGCGGAATCTCGCTCGGCGCGACGATCGCGGCGCGCGCGAGCACGTCGTCGAGCATCTCGAGCAGATGAGGCGCCGCGCTCCGGGCGGCAAGACGCTCCAGACGGACGACGTCGAGCTCGGTCAGGAAAAGGGTCGGTGTGTGCTGTTGGGTCGTGGACATGGCATCTCCTGCGAATAAACGCAAATCGGCGCAAAAAAAAACGCGTAACGGGAATTGGATGGGTCGCTTGATTGCCCGGTCCGGCCCAACCCTCTCGGGTGTCAGTCCTGGTACCGGGCCCGATCAAGCGGAGCCTTGGTCCGCAGGAGAGGGAGAGCCTCGGCGCGCGCGCAGGCCGACGGCGTTCGCGCGGGGCGAGCGGCAGGCATCGGGAGCGGTTGGCAAGCGCACATGGGGCGATGGAGATAACGAGGTCGAAACGGAAGGCGAAACAGAAGTCGAGACAGAAGTCGCGACACACGCGCGGGCAGCAGCGATGTCCAACGCAAGTTCGTGCCATGCTAACACACGCTTTACACAGGCATAACGCGTGGCGTCCTACGCTGCCGTAGGACATCGCCCCAATGGCACGCATCGTGCACGTTCCGAGAGACGCTACTCAAGGAGAAACATGATGCAGAGCGACGTGCAGGATCAACGCGAGAAGATGGAGCGTATTCGGGGCAAGCGCCGGTACACATGGACGCACCCGATTTTTCTGATTGCGATCGTATTGATCGTCGGGGCGTATATCTCCACGTATTGGTAAGGCTGACGAGCGCTGCGTAAAAATTGCCGGCGATGGCACGGGTCATCGCCGGCATTCTTTTAGTGAAAGTCGCGGCTGCCGACCATCAGCCGGCCCAGCAATGGGCTCAGGTCCACCAGTTCCTTCGCCACGAGGTGCTTCACCTCGCCCTGCCGCTGCCACGTCCCGATGACGCCGACCAGCGTGGCGCCGAGCACCTCCTTGCGCTGGGTCTCCACGAGCGACGGCCACACGATCACGTTGACCGGGCCGGTCTCGTCCTCGATGGACATGAAGATCGTGCCGCTGGCCGTCGACGGCCGCTGCCGCACCGTCACGATGCCGCACGCGCGCACCATCCGGCCGTTCGGCGTCCGGTTCAGCTGCGCCGCCGAGACATACTTCATTGCGGCCAGCCGCTCGCGCAGCAGCGTCAGCGGATGGCACTTGAGCGACAGGCCCAGGCTCGCGTAATCGGCGGCCACGTCTTCGCCCAGCCGCGGCACCGGCAGTTCGAGCGCGTCTTCTTCCGGCGGCGCGGCATGGAGCAGGTCTCGATGCGCGCTCTGCAGCGCCGCCGCGCGCGCCTGCCAGCGGGCCTGACGGCGATTGCCGGCCAGACCCGAGAGCGCATCGGCGGCGGCCAGCACGTCGATATCGTGCGCGTCGAGCGCGGCGCGGCGCGCGAGGTCTTCCACGCTCGCGAACGGCTGCTCGGCGCGCGCCGCCTCGATACGATGCGCGGCCTCCTCGCGCATGCCCTTCACGCGATCGAGCCCCAGCCGCACATCGCGATATTGCCGCCCGGGGCGGCGCGCCTCGAGCGTGCTTTCCCAACCGCTGCACGTCACGTCCGCGGGAAGCGTGATCACGCCATGCCGGCGCGCATCCTGCACGAGCTGAGACGGCGAATAGAAGCCCATTGGCTGGCTATTGAGCAGCGCGCAGAGGAATGCATCGGGATGATGGCACTTGATCCACGCGCTCACGTACACGAGCTTGGCGAAGCTTGCCGAATGGCTTTCCGGAAACCCGTACTCGCCAAACCCCTCGATCTGCCGGCATAACGCCTGGGCGAACGATTCGGGATACCCGCGCGAGACGAGCGCGCTCATCAGCGCGTCCTGATGCTTGCGCAGATTGCCATGCCGGCGCCATGCCGCCATCGAGCGCCGCAGCTGGTCCGCCTGCCCCGCGGTGAAACCCGCCGCGTCGATCGCCAGCTGCATCACCTGTTCCTGAAAGATCGGCACGCCCAGTGTGCGGCCCAGCACGCGGCGAATCACGTCGTTGAAATAGGTCGGCGCCTGCTGCCGCTCGCGCAGCGCCTCGCGCCGCTCCAGATACGGATGCACCATGCCGCCCTGAATCGGCCCCGGCCGCACGATCGCGACCTCGACCACGAGGTCGTAATACTGGCGCGGCTGCAGGCGCGGCAGCATCGATTGCTGCGCGCGCGATTCGATCTGGAACACGCCGACCGTATCGGCCTTGCACATCATGTCGTACGCGGCCGGATCTTCCTCGGGCAGATCCTCCATGCGGCACGGCTGCCCCGCGCGCTCGGGGTCGGGGTTCGGCACCATCGCCAGCGCGCGGCGGATCGCGGTCAGCATGCCGAGCGCGAGCACATCCACCTTGAGCAGCCCCAGCGATTCGAGGTCGTCCTTGTCCCACTGGATCACGCTGCGATCCGCCATCGCCGCATTCTCGATGGGCACGAGCCGCGACAGCTTGTGCCGCGCGATCACGAAACCGCCGACGTGCTGCGACAGATGCCGCGGAAACCCGCGCAGCTGTTCGGTCAGGCTCGCCCATTGCTGCACCGCCGGCGCATCGGGATCGAGCCCGAAGCGCGCAAGCCGCTCCATGAACGCGCGTCCGCTGTCCCACCATGCCTGGCTCTTGACCACCTGCTCCACCACGGTTGCGTCGATGCCGAGCGCGCGGCCCACATCGCGCAATGCGCTGCGCGAGCGGTACGAGATCAGCGAGGCGGCCAATGCCGCGCGATGGCGGCCGTACTTGCCGTAGATGTACTGGATGACCTCTTCCCGGCGCTGGTGCTCGAAGTCCACGTCGATATCGGGCGGCTCGTCGCGCTCGCGCGAAAGAAAGCGGCCGAACAGCAGATTGGCCTGCGCGGGACTCACCTCGGTGATATGCAGGCAGAAGCAGACCAGCGAGTTGGCCGCCGAACCGCGGCCCTGGCACAGGATGCCTTTGCCACGCGCGAAACGCACGATATCGTGCACGGTCAGGAAAAACGGCTCGTACTTCTTTTCCTCGATCAGTTGCAGCTCTTCTTCGAGCTGCTGCTCCCATGCGGGCTCCATGCCATACGGAAAGCGTTCGCGCATGCCGATTCTCACCTCGTCCCGCAGGTACTGGATGGGCGTGAGGCCATCGGGCACCAGTTCCTCGGGGTATTCGTAGCGCAGCGTGCCGAGCGAGAAATCGCACTGGTCGGCGATGGTCAGCGTGCGTTCCAGCGCCTCTTTCGGATACAGGCGCGACAGGACCTGACGCATGCGCAGATGCGCCTCCGCATTCGGTGCCAGCACATGGCCGCATGCCTGCAACGGCTGGCCCACGCGGATGGCGGTCAGCACATCGGCCAGCGGCTTGCGCGAACGCACGTGCATCGTTACCGCGCCGGCCGCCGCGAGCGGCACGCCGGTCTCGTCGGATACCTGCTGCAGGCGCGTGCGATGCAGCGCTTCCGCGTGGCCCTGCAACAGCTCCAGCGCGATGGAAACGCGCGCGCCGAATGTGCGCTGGCACCAGTCCACCTGCGCGCGCAGCACGTCGGGGTCGGGGCAATAGTCGGGCAGCAGCAGCACGAGGCAGTCGGGCATGCCGCGCAGATGGGACTGCTCGGGGGCGGGGTCGCTGAAGTCCGATGGGTACAGCAGGTAGCTGCCCTTCTCCGCGCGGCGGCGGCCCAGCGTGATCATCTCGCTGAGGTTGCCGAAGCCTTCGCGGTTCCTTGCCAGGATGGCCAGTCTGGGTGGCGGCATGGGGTTCGCCGCGACGTCTGCCATGAGCGTGAAGCGGCTGCCGATGATGAGGTTGAAGGCATCGGCCGCGGCGGCGCGGGCCAGCAGCCAGTTATTCTCTTCCCATGCCGCGTCGTCGCTGGGGCCCGCCTTCAACGCCTGCTCCGCCGCGCGGGCGGCTTCGCGCGCTTCCTCGCGCAGGGTCTTGAGCGCATGGTGCGCGCGCGCGGTGCCGGCCACCGAGCACTCGTCGGTCAGCGCGAGTCCGCTGTAGCCGAGCTGGAACGCGCGCTCGATCAGCTCGGCCGGGTGCGACGCGCCGGTCAGGAACGTGAAGTTGGAGATGCAGTGCAGCTCGACGTAGTCGGGCAGCGACGGCAGTAACGGAAACATCGACATCAGGCAAACAATCCATGCAGGAACCAGCGGTACTCGCCGCCCTCGTCCCCGTCGCGCGCGGGATGTCCCGGGCGCTCGCGATACACCCAGCAGCGCACGCCGTCGGCGCGCTCGGCGATAAAGTAGTCGCGCGTGGCCAGGCCGCCGTCCCACCAGCCAGCCTCGATGCGCTCCGCGCGCGTGAGCATGACCAGCGGGCCCTCGTACAGCGGACGATGGCGTTCCACGCGCAGCGGCTGCGGGGCTTCGAGCAGCCATAGCGGGCGCTCCGGGCGGTCGCCACTTCCGCTGGTCCCGCTGGTCCCGCTGGTCCCGCTGGTCCCCCCACCCCCACTGGCTCGGCCGGTCCCGCGTGTGGGCACCTCGTCGATGGGACACCATCGATTGGCGCGCTCGGGCCGATGGTCGGCCAGCGGCCTGGGCTGCAGCACATTGTCGCGGCCGAGGCGCGCCGTCAGCGTATCGAGCAGGCGCGCGAGTTCCGCGGGCTCGCCCGCCGGGTCGGGAAACAGCGCCTCGCTGCGCGGCAGGCACGTGGACATCGTTTCCACATTGAGCGCGAGCCCGCCGACGGGCGCGTGGAAGCGCACCTTGTCGAGCTTCTCGCGCAGCAGCCGGGACAGATGCACGGGGTCGCGGCTCGGTTGCGCGAGGGCGAGCGGCACCGGCGTGCAATCGACCTCCACGCCCAGCCGGTAGCGTTCGTGCTCGAGCACGAGCACGCAGCGCGTGACGCCCGCCTGCTGTGCCGCGAGCCAGCCCGACAGCGCCAGCAGCAGGCGCTGCGCGCCGGCCAGCACGCCTTCGGCCGAGTCGATGCGCCCGGGCAGTTCCATGCGCTGCGAGAACGTCGGCGGCGCTTCGAACCATGCAAAGCCCGCGCGCGCATCGCCGTATGCCTGATCGAGCCGCGCGAGCAGCGCCGGGCCGAGCCGCCGCGACAATCCCGTGCGCGGCAGCCGGCGCACCTGCGCGAGCGTGCGGCAGCCGATGCCGTCGAGCCATTCGGGATCGACGAGGTTGTGCAGGCACTCGACGGACAGGCGATCGAGCAGGCGATGCATGCGGGCGGCCTGCACCGCGCGCCGCGCGGGGCGGAGGATCTTGCCGCGCGCGGTGCGGCGCAGCGGCTGCCGCGCGAGCCAAGCGGCGCCCTGCGCGGTGGTGCCCGTGCCGATCTGCGCGAGGGTGCCCAGTTGCCGCACGCGCGCGCGCACCGCGCGGCTCAGCGCGCGATGGCCGCCGAACAGCCGCAGGCTTGCGGTCACGTCGAGCATCACGGTGGCCGCGTCGGGGGTCTCGTCGATGGTCACCGCGGGCGTGAAATGCAGCAGCGTCAGCGCAACCGCGGTCATCAGCGAGGCTTCGGCCTGCACGTCGCGCTCGAGCTGCACCACCTCCGCGGAGAGCGCCTGCACGCCGCCGCGCCGCATGCCATGGCCGACGCCGAGCGACATGGCCGGCCCGTTGGCCAGCACCACGCGTTCGTGTTCGAAGACCGCCACCGGCAGCGCATGGAACGCGACGGAGGTTGTGCCATCTGCTGCGATGGTTATCGCCTCAGGCCAGTTCGGCCGCAGCGCGTCCAGCGACAGGCGCGGCAGATGCACCGCGATCCAGTGTGTCGGCAGCATGGACAAGACTCTTCTCAGTGACGGGGGCGGCGGGACGGCCCGGAACATGCGCCATGCCCGCGAGCGGCAACAGCAGCGGTGTGTCCCGCACGGGCCCGCGCCGTTTATGGAACGCGATGGACAGCACATTGCCGGGCATCGGCGACAGCGATAACCGCAGCACCGCGGGCGACGACTCGTGCAGCGCCTTGCGCGGCCGCAGCACCCAGACCACCGTATCGCCCGCATGGGCCAGCACCTGCAGCCGGCGCATCGCTTCCGGCCGCGCGCCCGACAGCCATACCATCACCGCGCCGAACGCCTGGCTGCGCAGCATCTGCTCGGCCGCCCACAGCATGTCCGCGCGGCGCGCGGCCTGCGTGGCGCCGGCCGGTGCCCGCACCCAGAACAGCTGGCTTGCCGGCAGGCTGTCGGCAAGTCCCATCGCGTTGGGCAGGTACGGCGGATTCACGAACCCCACGCGGCGCCCCGTCGCGGCAATCGCGCGCAGCGCCGGCATCAGCAGGCGCAACTCGCCCGCGCCATCCTGCGCGAGCAGCAGTTCGGTCACGGCGGCGGCCGGCCAGCCGCCGCCGGGCAGCTCGGCCGTGAGCGCGTCATAGCCCGTGGGCCATACCGGCAGACGGCCCAGATGGCCTAGCTGGCCAGCGCGCCAGAGACCCGGATAGCGCTGCTCGAGATCGGCAACGGCCACGCGGCCGCCCTCCGGGGGCGGGTCGGGCGCATCAGGTTCGGGCGCATCAGATTTGGGCGCATCAGGTTCGGGCGCATCAAACAGCGGGGACGGCAGCTCCACCGCCATGGGCGGGGCTGCGTACGGTTGCGCAGGCATTGTGCTGTAGTCACCTCTTTTTATAAGGCGACGTCGTGGTTTCTCTCAATAACTGTATATTTATACAGTATCGGGAGCCACGCAAGCTTTCGATGCACCAGTGCGGAGACCTTCACACGGCAAAAACCACGCGCGCGTGCCATGCCCGCCTTGGGACTGCCAGCAACGGAATGTGAACAAATGTCAGACAGGATTGGCTTCGCGTCACTGGTACGGAACAATCCTTGCTATGAAACGGAATACGCGCGAATGCGTACATCTTCTGGTGAGCGGCCTCCAGCGCGAGGGACCGCTTCGACGCGATCAGCTTGCCGATGCAAGCGGACTGACCGCGGAGGAAACCACACGCGCGCTCAAGGCCGCGCGCCAGATGTGCGTGGTCGACCATGTGCCGCACGAACCCGAGGCGCACGACAACATGGTCTATTACAACCTCACCGGCCGCCCGTTGCCGCCTGCCCGCCGCAGCACGCGTATCCCGCCCGCGCCGGCCGACCGCTTCCAGGCGCTGCTCGAAGCCTGGAACTCGCCGTTCGAGGCCTGACCCGCCCGTCGATTCACCGCTTCAATCCACCGGCAGCACATGCAGCGTCGAGGTGCCCCGCGCATACTCGACCGCGAACAGGCGCCGATGGCCGGCGTCGAACGCCACGCCACGAATCGACTGGAATCCCTGCGCGAACACGCTGACCGCGCCCGCCGCCGAGATGCGGCGAATCGCGCCATCGTGGCCCCCCGTGAACAGGTCGCCATTGGCACCCAGCGTGAACTGGTCGTTATCGGCCGTCGCCAACAGCTTCAGGGCATCGGCACGGCCCGGTGTCGACGTCAGTTGCGCCAGATCGCCCGTATAGATCTTTCGCGTGGACTGGTCGCCGACGTACAGCACGTTGCCGCGCACCGCCACGCCCACGGGCTTGTCCAGTCCCGTCACCAGATCCCGTTCCACACCGGTCAGCGGCGTGGTCTTCGGATCGATCGTCAGCAGGCTCACGCCGCCCTGCCGGCTGGCATCGCCCCGGCCTTCCTGCTGGATAAACCAGCTCACCACATAGGTATTCGTCTTGACGGGCCATAACCCGATACGCCGGCGCTCGGGCGCCAGTCCCTTCACCACATCGATGCTGCCGCGCGGATCGACGTATGCCACGCCGCCCGCGCCGCCAAACCCGAACCTCGGAACAAGATAACGGCCATCGGCATCGCGCACGACCTGGCCGAGACCCGGGCCGCGCGGCGTGGTCACCGGCGGCAATGTGGCCAGCGGCAGCACGCGTCCATCGTTGGCGCGCGACTGCAGCCGGTTGCCCGTGTCGTCGGTAATGATGGCTACCTGCGTGGGGTCGCTCCACCAGATGCCGTTGGCGCTGCCGGCGAGCGCTTCCTGCGCGGGCTGGCGATCGACGGACGGCGCCGCGCAGGCGGCCATGAGGACAGCGGTCAGGGCAATCGGAACGCGCATACCGTCGGCGGGAAAGTTGGCATGACGCGATGATAGAAGAAGGAACGGCCGATTGATTGCGCGTTATTGCCGTTTATATGTCGCGTGCATGATCTGGATCCATTCGCCGTCGCCGCCCTGCATGAACGACGTGAGCGTGCGCTGGTTGTCGTCCTGGAACGCAATGACGTCGCGATACTTCGCCATCTTGCCCTCCACGACCTTGCCCTCCGGCGAGAACGCGGGGCCGTCGGCGCGCAGCGTCAGCGTGCGGCCATCGGACGAGAGATCGCCTTCGTAGACCCACAGATGGCTCATCATCGAGCCGATGAACGTGCCCACGAAATGCTTGCGGGCGGGATCGTAGCCAAGCGTCATCACCATGACGCCATGTCCGCAGCCCGGCATGTCGCCCTCGCTGCGGCCCTGCACCCAGATATCGCCGATGGCGGTCACCTGCTCCGGCATCTTCCACTTCTGGGGCGGCGCATCGGGGCCCGGCTTCGCTTCGCCCTCGGCCATCCAGTTGCCGATGAGCTTCTTCAGCCAGGTATGTTCCTGAGTCGTTTGCGTCTGCATGCGTGATCTCCTTTATTTGTGTACAGCGTACACAAACTCTAGGAGACCATCGGCGATGTGTCCAGCAACATGACAACATTGTCATGTTGCATGGCCGGTGCTAGGGCAACCGGATCTTGGGCACGATAAACGTATTGCCCGGCGCGCGCATGACGTCGCACTGCGCGTCGCCCTTGCGCGTCTCTCCGGACGCCGTCATGAATTCGATATTGCCGACGACGCTGTACGCATCTTCGGCCACGCGACGCGTGGTGCTGCGCGTCCAGCGGAACGCCTCCGGATTCGGCAGCTTTGCCTTGACCGCATCCATGCACGCGATGGGCGCGCCGGGGGCCTCGGGCTTGCCGCGCTGGCCCAGTTCGTAGTTGATGCCGTCGAGCGACGACTCGACGACGGCATGGGCTGCCGCGGGCAACAGCAATGCGGTGAGCGCCAGCACGCGGGCCACCAATGTCATGTCAGGACTCCAATAGAAAAAGGCCGGCGCATGAAACGCCGGCCCCGAAGATTATAGCGAGACGGTCGGGATCAGACCGAGAGGTCCTTCGGCTCCGGCTTCTGGTCGTCGAACCAGCGGTAGAGCACCGGCACCATCACCAGCGTGAGCAGCGTCGACGTGATGAGGCCGCCGATCACCACCACCGCGAGCGGGCGCTGCACCTCGGAACCCGGCCCCGTCGAGAACAGGAACGGCACGAGGCCCAGCAGCGCGATCGTCGCGGTCATCATCACCGGACGGAACCGCTGCGTTGCACCGCGCACCACGCTGTTGCGCAGCGACATGCCCGACTCGCGCAGCGTGCGGATATACGACACCAGCACCACGCCATTCAACACCGCGATCCCCCACAGCGCGATAAAGCCCACCGATGCCGGCACCGACAGATACTCGCCCGTGACGAACAGCCCGATGATCCCGCCGATGGACGCGAACGGCAGCACAAGAATGATCAGCGTGGCATACCGCAGCGAGTTGAACAGCAGGAACAGCAGGAAGAAGATCGCGGCGATCGTCAGCGGCACGATGATCTGCAGGTGGCCCATCGCGCGCTCCATGTTCTGGAACTGGCCGCCCCACTCGAAGTAATAGCCTTCGGGCAGCTTGACCTTGCTGGCCGTCGCGCCCTGCAGTTCGGCCACGAAGCCGCCCAGGTCGCGATCCTTCACGTTGATCATCACCACGACGCGGCGCTTGGCCATTTCGCGGCTGATCTGCGCCGGACCGTCGGTCACCTCGATCTTCGCCACACTCTGCAGCGGCACCTGCACGCCCGAAGGCGACGATACCAGCAGATTGCGAATCGCCTGCACGTTGTCGCGGAACTCCTCGGGCAGGCGCACGGCCGCCGCGAAGCGGCGTTCGCCTTCGAAGATGTCCGTGGCCCGCTTGCCGCCGATGGCGATCTCGATGATGTCCTGGATGTCCGAGACATTGAGCCCGTAGCGCGCAATCGCCTGACGATCGATCTCGATCTGCAGGTACTGCTGGCCCGAGATCCGCTCGATACGCACGTCCTGCGAGCCCTTGATGCCGCCGGCCACGCGCGACACCTCGCCCGCGAGTTCGCGCAGCTTGTCGAGGTCGTCACCGAAGATCTTGACCGCCACGTCCGAACGCACCCCGCTGACCATTTCGTCCACGCGGTCCGAAATCGGCTGGGCCATCACGATCTGCACGCCGGGAATCGCCTTGAGCTTTTCGCGGATGGCGTTCTGGATATCGTCCTGCGTCCAGCCGTCGGGCCACTCGTCGCGGTCCTTGAGGCTCGCGATCGGCGTCGATTCGTTCTGGCCCTGCGGGTCGGCCGGGCTTTCGCCGCGGCCCACGCCGGAGACGATGCCCTTCACGCCCGGCACCGACAGCACGAGCTTGTTGGCTTCCTTCTCGAGCTTGATCGACTCTTCGAGCGAGATGTTCGGCACGCGGTCCAGCGCCGGCACGATGGAGCCTTCCTTCATCTCCGGAATGAACGACGTACCGAGCATCGGCACGATCGCGACCGCGGCAAAGAAGCCCACCACGGCGCCGATCACCGTCTTCTTGCTGTTGGTCAGCGACCAGTGCAGCATGCGCAGGTAGCCGCGCTTCATCACCGCGATGAGCCTGGTCTCGTGGTCCACGCCGCCCTTGAGCAGGTACGAGGACAGCACCGGCGACAGCGTCAGCGACAGGAACAGCGAGATGGCCAGCGCAATGGAGATCGTGATCGCGAGTGGCGCGAACATCTTGCCTTCCATCCCGCTCAGCGTCATCAGCGGCAGGAACACCAGGATGATGATGCCCACGCCGACGATCACGGGCGTGGCCACTTCCTTGACCGCGCCGACGAGGATCTCCGTCTTGGTCAGGCCGCTATCCCTGGCGTGCCCCAATCGCTCGAACGAGTTCTCCACGACCACCACGGACCCGTCCACCATGAGGCCGATGGCGATCGCCAGCCCCCCTAATGACATCAGGTTCGCGGACAACCCCATCCGGTTCATCACCATGAAGGTCAGCAGCGGTGTCAGCACGAGTGTCGCCAGCACGATCAGCGACGAGCGCACGTCCCCGAGGAACAGGAACAGGATGATCACCACGAGCACCACGCCTTCCATCAGCACCTTGGTCACGGTCCACAGCGCCGAGTCCACCAGCTCGCTTCGATCGTAGTACGGCACGATCTGCAGCTTGCCCGGCAGCATGCCGGTGCTGTTGATCTCCGCCACGCGCTTCTTCACGCGGCTGACCACTTCCTTGGCGTTGCCGCCGCGCATCATCATCACGATGCCGCCGACGGATTCCGTCTGGCCGTTCTTGATCAGCGCGCCCTGCCGGACCTCGTGCCCGATGGTGACCTCCGCCACATCGCGCAGGTACACCGGCGTGCCGTTGACCTCCTTCATCACGATGCTCTGGATGTCCTCCACCCCGCGCGCAAGGCCCACGCCGCGAATCAGGTATTGCTCGGCATAGTGCGGCAGCACGCCGCCGCCCGAGTTCGCGTTGTTGTTGGCCAGTGCCTGATACACCTGCTGCAGCGTGATCTGGTAATGGCGCATGCGGTCAGGATTGACCAGCGCCTGATACTGGCGCACATAGCCGCCCTGCGAGTTGATTTCCGCGATACCGGGGATCGAACGCAGCAGCGGGCGCACCACCCAGTCCTGCACGATCCGGCGCTCGGAGAGCTCTTCCTGCGACAGTTCCTTGTCGCCGTCGTCCGCGCGGTCCAGCGTGTACTGATACACCTCGCCAAGGCCGGTCGAGACCGGGCCGAGCACCGGCGTCACGCCCGACGGCATGCGCCCGCCCACTTCGATCAGCCGCTCCATGACGAGCTGCCGCGCAAAATAGACGTCGGTCTTCTCGGTGAACACGAGCGTGATCAGCGACAGGCCCGCCTTGTTCAGCGAACGCATCTCTTCCAGGCCGGGCAGGCCCGTCATCGCCATTTCGATCGGCACCGTGACAAAGCGCTCCACCTCCTCGGGCGAGCGCCCGGTGGCTTCGGTGGCGATCTGCACCTGCACGTTCGTCACGTCCGGGAACGCATCGACCGACAGCTTGCCGGCCGCGCGCAACCCGAAGAAGAACAGCACGATCGCGATCACGCACACCACCAGCCGCTGCTTGATAGCGGCTTCTACCAGGGATGTCATCATGGCGGCTTATCCCTGTTCGAGGCGCTTGCGCTCGTTGTCCAGATGGAACGCGCCATCGACCACCACGCGGTCGCCCGGCTTCACGCCGCCGAGCACCACGCGCATGCCGTCGCTTTCCGCGCCGAGCTTGACCTTGGTCAGGCGGTACTGGTGGTTGGGCATCTCCACATAGACGGACTCGTCGTTGCCATCGCGCACCACGGCGGACTCCGGCACCACCAGCTGCTCCACGGCCTTGCTGGCGATGAGCATGCTCGCGAGCATCGCGGGCTTGAGGCGGCCGTCGCGGTTGTCGAGCTCGGTGCGCACGAGCACCGTGCGCGTCTGCGGGTTCACGATGCGGCCGACGTAGATCAGCTTGCCCGTGATCGCACCGTTGCCGTTGCCCAGCGACGGGACTTCGATATCCACGCTCTGCCCTTCCGCGACCAGCGCGGCCTGCTGCTCGGGCACTTCGGCCACGACCCAGACGCGCGACAGGTCGGCCACGGTGTAGAGCGCGTCCGCCGGCTGCACGACCTGGCCCTGCGCGACATTGCGCTCGACCACGGTGCCGCTGATGCTCGAATACACGGGCGAGTACGAGTCGATGCTGCCGCTCTTGGCCAGCGTGGCGATGGCGGCCGGCGACATGCCCAGCACGCGCAGCTGGTCGCGATAGGCGCGCATTTCCGCGGACGCGATGGCGAATTCGCTTTCGCGGCGTTGCAGTTCGCCGCGGCCGATCACGTCGGCCGCGAACAGCTGGCGGGCACGCTCGGCATTGCGGGACTGGAGGTCGCTCTGCGCCACGGCCTTCAGGAACGACATCTGGACGGCGCCGAGTTCGCTGCTATGCAGGCGCGCGAGCACCTGGCCGGCCTTCACTTCCTGGCCGAGGATGGCGTAGAGATCGGTGACGCGGCCGGTCACGCTCGCGCCGATGCGCGAGACGCGCTGCTCGTCGAAGTCGACGCGGCCGGCCACGCGCAGCATTTCCGCGAACGGGGACGTGGCGATGGGCGCGACCTTGAGCGTCGCCAGCAGGTTCTGCTCGGGCTGGACCAGACCCGGCGGCAGCTTGGCCAGGGCCGGTTCGGTCTCCGCCTCCTTGGAGCAGCCGGTCAGCGCAAGCACCATGACGGCGGCGGCCGTGAACGAATAAAGGAAATTGGGGCGCATGATCAATTCGGAATCTGGGACGTGGGCATCGCGGACGGCATCGGACCGGTAACGCTACCGGGCGCCGCGGACATGAGCTTTTCGATCTGGATGGCGGCAACCTGCATCTCGTACTGCGCGGCGATGAGCTCGTTCCGCGCATTGCGCAGCACACGCTGCGCATCGATGAAGTCGAGAATGCCGCGCTCGCCGAAGCGGTACGCGGCTTCCGCCACGCCCAGCGCGGATTCGGCTTCGCGCACGATGCCGGACTCCAGCGCCGTGACCTGCGCCTGCGTGATCTCGTATTGCCGGTATGCGGTGTCCAGTTCCTGCATGAGCTCGAACTGGCGCGCTTCCAGCGCGGTCTGCGCCTGCGTGGCCTGCGCGGTGGCCTCGCCAACAGGGCCGCTGCGGCGGTCCCATAGCGGAATGGTCATGACCAGGCCGACCTGCGTCACCTTGTTGTCGGGCTGGCGATCGGTCTGCGCGCGCACCGAGACCTCGGGCCAGCGCAGCGAACGCTGGTAGTCCACGCCGAGACGCGCTTTCTCCAGTTCCATGCGGCGCTGCGTCAGTTCCGCGTTGTTGCTGAGCATCGTCTCGTGGAGGATGCCGAGCGCCGGCACGGTGGGCGAGGTGCCGAGCGTACCCTGCACGTCGAACAGCGACGGCATGCCGCCGCCCACCTGCTGGCGCAGCCCAGCCTTGGCCTGATCCACGCGCAGCTCGGCCGTCTGCATGTTCTTCTGCGCGGTGAGCAGTTCGGTTTCCGCCTTGATCAGCTCGTAGCGCGGAGCCTCGCCGACTTCCACGCGCAGCCGGGCGCGCGAATGGATCTGCCGCATCATCTCGAGGTCCTGGCGCGCGGAGTTGAGCTCCGATTCGCGGCGCAGCACCTGATAGAACGATGTCTTGACGCGGGCCGCGAGGTCCGACCGGAACCCCTGCCGCTGCGCCTGCGATGCCTCGAGCCCGCGGCCCGCCATTTCCTGGCGCAGGCTGCGCTGCTGCGGATAGTCGAACTTCTGCACCACGGCGTAGGTCGGCGCGGCGCCGCTCGGCACGTCGGACTGGCGGCCCTGCAGGCGGCCGTACATCAGTTCGACCTGCGGGTTCGGATACGCGCCGGCGGACGTGATGGCCGCGGACGCGGCATCCACGCCGGCCTGTGCGGCGTCCACGCCCTTGTTGGTGGACTGCGCCAGCGCGAGCACTTGCTGCAGATCGAAAATCGTGACCGATTGGGTCGTATATGCGGGTGGTGTCCGGACCGCGGCCGGCGCGGTCGTCGTGGCCGGCTGCTGTGCCCATGCGGACACGGCTACCAGCGACAACGACGCTGCCCAGGTCAGCGTTATCTTGTTCTTCATGTCGAAAGCAATCGAGCGAAACGGTTGCCCCACGCCCGCCAAAGGCGGATGACGTCCCTGGATGCCATGGCATCAGGACGAGAGCATGGCGCCATACAGGCGCTAAGGGCAAGGATGCGACCCGCCGTGTCCGGTCGTTACCGGACAGACGGCGGATGCCGTGAAGACGTCAGACGAGGGCGTCAGGCGGCCTGAGCAGGCTCGCCGGCCGGCTGGGAGCCCGGCCACCGGAAGGTGCCACGTAGGTGGCTACGGAGAATTGAACGGGAGGAACGGGCGGCAGCACGAACAGCGCGCTGGACTCCTCGATCTCGTCGAGCATGTCCAGCGGGTCGAGCAGGTCCGCGGACCAGATATTGCAGTAACCGGGCGGCGGACCGTTATCGACGAAGATTTCCTCGACCTCGAGCGGGTCGTCGCCGGGCAGGACGATCTGCTCGGCGGCATCGCCGTCATCGAAGAACCCGGTGGCCACGACCGCATCGGACTGCGCCACCGCCTCCATGACGGCGTCCGCCGCAGGTGCATCCGCGCGCACGTTCGCCGCTGCCGAAAACGACAGCGCGGACAGGCACAGGGCAGTCAGCAGATAGACGACGAAACGCATGAATGGGGGCGCGCGTTGGAGGGGTTACGACGGGAAAACCACGTGGCAGGCGAATTGCTGCGACACAGCATTGTAACCGAACGAAACATTGACCCCGCAGATTCATAGGAGTTCCGCGACTTATGCTGCGAACGCCTCCCGATTCGACTGCACGAAGTCCGCCACGGTTTGCGGGGACTGGCCGGTCACCTGGGCGATAACGCCGTCCACGCCCGAGAAGATGCCGTTCTGATAGTCCACCGCCGTGGCCAGAAAATGCTGGATCAGGAATTCCGGCAGGTTGTACGACTCCAGATGCGCGCGGTACTGCTCGAGCGTGGACGGTGCGTACGTGATGGTCCGGCCGAGGACCTTGCCGATTTCGGCGGCGATTTCCTGCTGGCTCATTTCCACCGGCCCGAACAGCGAGTAGATGCGGCCGATATGGCCTTCCGGCTGCGTCAGCACGCTCGCGATAAAGCGGGCCTGGTCTTCCGCCGCGATCGGGGCGTGGCGGCCGTCCCCATAGGGCAGCGTGATCTTGCCTTCGTTCACGAGCGGGTCGCGTACCCACGGGAATGTCAGCCACTCCGAGAAATACGTCGGACGGATATGCACGGTGGGCACGCCCGACCAGTCGAGCACGCGCTCGGCAATCCAGTGGTCGCGCGCCGCATGGCTCTTCGAGTCCTCGCGCGCCGAGATCTGCGACATCTCCACCACGACCTCCACGCCCGCGCGCTTGGCCGCATCGGCGAAGTAGGACGTCGCCTGGATATAGCCGGGCCGCACGGGATAGCACAGATAGGCCCCGGACACGCCCTCCATCGCGTGGATCACGTCGTCGTGCTCGAGCAGGTCGCCCACGAAGATTTCCGCGCCCTGCGCGCGCAGCGCTTCACTGCGCTCGTCCTCCTGATGCACGAAGGCGCGCACCGCGTGCCCCTGCTCCAGCAGTTGACGAATGGTATGGACACCGGTCTTGCCCGTTGCGCCCGTGATCAGATATTTGCGTTGTGCCATGAGTTGCTCCTGTCGAGGTAATGGGTGTCCGACAGCGTCAAATCGCATCGAGATGCCGTTTGACATCGTTCAAAAGCGCCACTGAAGCGTCGGAATCTTCAATGACGCGTGACATCGTGATCGCGCCGATCATTGCCGCCAGCGCGAACGCGGCGGCGGATTTCGCCTCGTTCGGGGACCTGTCCGCGAAGCGTCTGGCAAGGGTGTCGCGCAGGTCGTCGAACCCCTGCGTGGCGGCCCGCCGTGTCTGCGTGTCCGCGTGGGCCAGTTCGCTGCCCATGGCGGCCAGCGGGCAGCCGCCGGTCGGCGTGTCGCGGTGCGCCGTGGACACGTAGGCATCGACCAGCGGCGCGATGCCGGGCTTCGCGCCCTGCTTTCCCGCCGCGGCTTCCAGTCCGGCAATGACTTCGGCCATGGCCTGCGTACAGGCCTCCGCCACCAGCTGGTCCTTCGACGCGAAGTGCCGGTAGAAGCCGCCCTGCGTCAGGCCTAGCGGCGTCATGACGTCGTTGAGCCCCGTCGCCTGAATGCCCTTGAGCCGAAACTCGCGTGCGGCCATCTCGACGATGCGCCGGCGTGTTTCCGCGGTTTCCGCTTTCGACTTTCTCATGTTCGCCCCTGTGCCTTCGATTGTTTGTGGTCGCTAACCATCTTATTTAGATGGTAGTCACCATCTATTTGGAAGTCAAGGAAGTTTTAGATGGGGATTGGCACATTAGGTCGAGTGAAGCCCGAGTCAAGGCGGCGGAAGGCGGTAGACTCTCGCCTTCCGCCCATCTTTGGCGCCTTTGCCGATATCCGCGTGACACGCTGCTTCGCGATTTTCTCGTTTTTCTCCGTCCTCGCCCTTCCCTCCCTTGCCCTCGCGCAATCCCAAGGCATCGATATCACGTGCGATCCCGCCACGCGCGGCAGTGCGACGGCCGCCGAGCGGTTGATCTGCGATCACGCGCTGCTGTCGATGGGCTATCGCCGGATCTTTGCCGATCAGCAGCGCATGCTGCGCGAGCAGAAGATCACCGACGATGACGTGGCAGCGTTCCGCAAACAGCGCGACGCCTGCACCACGCTGGACTGCCTCGATGGCGTGTTCTCCGCATGGAAGCAGAACACGGCGAATCTGAAATCGGGCCGCAGATAAACCGCCGCATCCGGCGTTTTGAACACTTCTGAAACGACACGGAAACCTTCGCCGATGGGTCCGGTATCGTCGCGACCGGTACGCTCGACAGCTATTGGTTCAACCTATGACGGACATTGGAAATGGGTCTTTGACCCAATAGCAAGTAGCGACCATTCTTAAGCCATCGCTTAACGCATTGCATCGCTCGATGCAGAGCACTTGTCCCACCCATCTGGAGTTGAAAATGAAGCGCGTTCTTCTTGCCATCGCCGGCGCCGCCGCCCTTGTCTCTTCCGTTTCCGCCTTTGCCGGTCCCGACTGGACCGTCATCGAGCGCGCCCGTACCTATGCACACCAGCAGCAAGTGCAACAGGCCCAGCTGCAGCATCAGCTGCAGGAAGCCCGCAGGGCATCGGGCAGCAACGCCAAGGCTGGCTGAGCCTGACGCGGCTCCCCGCCCCTGTCACCGGACGCATTCCCCGAGGGGTCTGCCGGGCCGCGTGGCAACGCGGGTAAGGAAAAGGCGACGGTCGTCCAGCCGTCCCGCGACCGAATGGTCATCGCGCCGCCGTGGGCTTCCACCAGACGCTGGCTGATCGCGAGGCCCATGCCCATGCCTTCCGGGCGGGTCGTGAAGAAGGGTTCGAAGACCCGCGGCAGATGCCGCGGATCGATGCCGCTACCGTTGTCGGCAATCTCGAACCACACGGGTCCGTTGCGCGCGTCGCGATGGTCGCCACACTGGTAGGCGCGTATGCGCAGATGTCCGGTGCGCACCGCGGCGACCGCCTGCAGCGCGTTGGTGAGCAGGTTCAGCATGACCTGCTGGATTTGCACACGGTCCGCCAGTACGTCGGGTAGCGATGAGGCGATATCCACGTCCATCCGCTCGGCGTGCGCGAGGCGCGACAGCGGCACCAGCGGCACGGTTTCGTCCCATGCGGAGCGCAGCGACAGCGGCTCGACCTCGCGCTCCGTGCGCCGGCTCAGCGCGCGCAGTCCGCGCAGCACCCGCTCCGCGCGCAGCGCCTCCTCGCGCATGCGTTCGACGCCCTCCGATACCTCCTTCAGATCCACGGTCTCGTGCGACAGCCAGCGCAGCGACGCATCCGCATCGAGCGAGATCGCCGCGAGCGGTTGCCTGAGTTCGTGCGCGATGGATGCGGCCATTTCGCCCAGCGTGGACAGGCGGCTGACATGGGCGAGCATGTCCTGCAGCCGCGCGAATGCGGCGCGCTGACGCACGACCTCGCGCCGCATCGCGCGCACGCGCATGGCCAATGCCAGCGTTGTCACGGCCAGCACGATGGCCAGCCAGATCATAGGGTGAGTGCGCGAGGGCGGCGTACCGCGAGCGCGTCGGCCATCGTCACCAGTTCCGCGAACGAGTCCGCCTGCATCTTGCGCATGACCTGCCCACGGTGGATCTTCACCGTCGCCTCGGTAATGCCGATGGCGCTGGCCACCTGCTTGTTCAGCAAACCCGCCGTGGCCAGCGACATGACTTCCTGCTCCCGCGGCGTGAGTTGCGCAAAGCGTGCCCGCAGCGCGCGCACCCGCGAGTCCGCCGAGCGGCGCGTGCGATCCACCTCCAGCGCGCGGTGCACGGCGTCGAGCAGTTCCTGGTCGCGGAACGGCTTGGCGATAAAGTCGCACGCGCCGCCCTTCATGGCGGCGACACCCATTGCAAAATCGGCATAGCCGGAGATGAAGACGATCGGGATCGGATGCTGGCGCTGGCGCAGCCGCGCCTGGATCTCCAGCCCGCTGATGCCGCGCAGCCGCACGTCCAGGACGAGGCAGGTCGGCACGTCGGGCGGCGTCAGCGCCAGCAATTCCTCGGCGGAAGACAGCGTTTCGTAGCGCAGGCCGACCGAGCGGAACAGGTTGGCCAGCGCCCTGCGCATGGCCGCCTCGTCATCGACAGCCAACACGAGTCCCTCGTCATCCAAGTCCGACAGCGCTGCGGGAATGGCATGAAACGTCACAGTACACCCCCTTCGTACCTTTGGCGAATCCGCGCATATTCTTCTGACTATCCAGAAAATGTATGTCGGTTGCGGGGCGCCCGCCACAAAAAGCTGTGCTTCGGCGCATGAAGTGCGACTTTGGTATGACTTCGAACCGACCGTAGTGGTAGCGCCCGCGCGTCCGCGTGCACATACATTGAGACCACATGACTCCGCCCGTCGCCCGCCGTCCGCCGCCATGCAGAACTCGTCAATTGTGGTGCCCCTTGTCTCCGTCGTGGAGGACGATGCGGGCGTAAGAATCGCGCTCGGCGGGCTGATCCGTTCGCTGCGGCTGCCCGTTGCGCTTTATGCGACGCCGCGCGGATTCCTGCAATCGCCGCGGCTGGCGGCCACCACCTGCCTCATTGCCGATATCGAGTTGCCCGCGATGACGGGCTTCGCGCTGTACGAGTCGTTGTGGGCGGCGGGGCTTCGCATGCCAGTGATCTTCATGACGGGCGCGGCGGACGAGACGTACCGCCAGCGGGCCGCGCTATTGAACGCCGCCGCGCTGCTGGAGAAGCCCTTTCTGCCCTCGGCGATGGTGGGGGCCATCGAGCATGCGCTGGCGCTCTCGCCTTCCTGAGGGCGCGGGCATGGAAAAAACGCCCCGTGCGGGGCGTTGGTGCGGGAGGACCCGGGCTTCAGGCGTCAGGCGCCGTCGGAAAACGAACTGCGCGGGCCGATACGCGCACCATCGACGAACGGGTTGCGTTCGCGAAGGCGCGCGCCATCGGTGTACGGGTCGCGCGGTCCTGCGCGATCGGCGCGGGCCAGATGATCGAAGACCTGCAGCGTGCGGGCCGGCGGCGCGCTGACGCCGGTGCGGTCCTGCCCGGCGTGGGCGTTGCCGGACAGCGCGACGCCGAGGGTCAGCGTCATGGTGGCTACAACGAGCGTGCGTGCGAAGTGGGACGTCATGATCGAACTCCTGTGGATGGGATAACTGGATATCTGCGGCGCGTTGCCGTTGAGACCAATGTAGGAGCTACCCACTCGCGACACTAGGACCAGGAATGACGTTTCACTGACAACCGATGGTTGATGATCAGCGCCTGGCGATCGACGTGCCGCCCAACCCCAGCAGCCGATCGCCGGGCCCGCCGCTCGCCGCCACGACGAAATCGATAAAGCGCCGCACGCGGACGGGCATATGGGTGCGATGCGGGTAGTACATGTAGAGGCCGACGTTGTTGCTGTCGTACTGCGGCAGAATCGCGACGAGCCGCCCCGCCGCCAGATCCTCCTGCACCATGTACGCGGACAGCTGGCCGATGCCGATGCCCGCGCGCACGGCTTCGATCTCGGTCTCCACATCGTTGAAGGTCGCCACGGCCGGCACCTCGAGGTAGACCAGATCGCCATCGATCGTCAGTTCCCACGGGATCGTCCGGCCCGTGACGGGCCGCCGGAAGCCCGTGCACTGGTGCCGCTGCAGGTCCTCGGCGCGCTTCGGTTCGCCATGCCGGGCCAGATATTCGGGCGAGGCGCAGATCAGCAGCGGCAGATCGCAGAGCTTGCGGGCCACGAGGTTCTGGCCCGGGCTGGTCCCGGCCCGGAAGCCCACGTCGATCCGCGATTCCACGAGGTCGGTAAAGAGATCGCTGGCCACGACGTCGAACGTGATGCCCGGATACTGCTGCCGGAACTGCCGGATCAGCGGCACCAGCACGCGCACGGCCACCGAATGCGGCGCGGTCAGCCGCAGCATGCCGTCGTCCTCGGCCCGGCTGCTCCGCACCTGTTCGAGCGCTTCGTCGAGCTGCCGCATGCCCGGATCGGCCAGTTCGAACAATCGCGCGCCTTCGGTCGTCAGGCTCAGCTTGCGCGTGGTCCGGTGCAACAGCCGCACGCCGAGTTCGTCCTCGAGCGTGCGCACGGCCTTGCTGACCGCCTGCGGCGTGACGCCGGCCTCCACCGCGGCCTGCGCGAAGCTTTTGGCCCGGACCACGCCCAGGAACAGTGTCAGTACGCGCGCCTTGTCCATGTTTGGCAACTGAGGGTTGGGAATGATGCGTGACTATAGCGCGCAGGGCGTCGATTCCGGCTAGGGAAAGTCCTATCCCACAAGCGTGTCGGCGCGACTCTACAATAAGTCCATATTGTAGTTAAGCAATCCATAATATGGACAACAGAAGATTCCCATGCCGCTCGATACGCCCGACACAGAACCGCTGACGCCCTACCAGTATCCGAACCCGCCCGATGCGCTGCCCGAGATCGTCGTGCCGCAGGCCATCCCGACCGACGAGCGCCTGTGGGTGCCGCAGGCCGAGAATGTGTGGTTCCGGCCGCTGTGCCTCAACGCGAGCCAGGGCTACTGGATGAATCTGCTGCGCGTGCGGAAGTCGGGCGTGCTGAGCCGCCATCGCCATCCGCAGGCCGTGCATGGCTTCGTGCTCAAGGGGCGCTGGAAGTATCTCGAGCATGACTGGGAAGCGGTCGAAGGCAGCTACGTGTTCGAGCCGCCCGGCGAGACGCACACGCTCTATGTGCCGCCCGATGTGGAGGAGATGATCACGTATTTTCAGGTGAACGGCGTCATGTACTACACCGACCCGTGGGGCAAGGGCATGGGGTACGAGGACGTGTTCACGAAGATCGAGATGTGCCGCAAGCATTTCGAAGCCGTGGGCCTCGGCGCCGACTATGCCAACCAGTTCATTCGATAGCGGCGCAGTCCGATGAACGCGACGCCACGGGGCTCCCACGCGCGCTACGACTTCTCCGGCACGGTGGCCGTGGTCACGGGCGGCGCGGCGGGGATCGGCGCGGAAATCGTCGCGCAGCTGCGCGCGCATGGCGCGACCGCGATCGTCTGGGATCTGCCGAACGCGCTCGACGATACCGGCGACGGCCTGTTCAGCGCCGTCGATGTGACCCGGCCCGACACGCTGCGCGCGGCCGCGACGGCCGCCCTCTCGCGCTGGGGACGCATCGACTGCCTCGTCAACAACGCGGGTTACGCGGGACCGACCGTACCGCTCGATGCGTACGACCCCGCCGAGTGGCAGCGCATCGTCGAGATCGACCTCGTCGGCGTGTTCCATGCGTGCCAGGCCGTGGTGCCCGCCATGCGGCAGGCGGGCTACGGGCGCATCGTCAATATCGCCTCGCTCGCGGGCAAGGAAGGCACGCCCAACGCGTCGGCGTACAGCGCGGCCAAGGCTGGCGTGCTCGCGCTGACCAAGTCGCTCGGCAAGGAGCTCGCGATGGAAGGCGTGCTCGTCAATGCGATTGCCCCGGCGGCCGTACGCACGCGCCTGCTCGAGCAGATGTCGCCCGCGCATGTGCGCACGATGATCGACAAGAGCCCGATGCATCGGCTCGGCGAGCCCGACGAGGTGGCGGAGATGGTGCTGTGGCTGTGTTCGGCGTCGTGTTCGTTCAACACCGGCGCGGTGTTCGACCTCTCCGGAGGCCGCGCGACCTATTGATTTCGTAGTGCCCTAAAAATAGACCAGACAGGAGACAAGCCTCATGAAAACTCTCGCGTTCCGCCTAGGTTGCGGCATTGCGCTGACCGCCGCCTGCGTTGCCGGCCCGACCGTGCAGGCGCAGAGCTACCCGACCCATAGCGTCGAGCTCGTCGTGCCGTTCCAGGCCGGCGGCGGCACCGATGCGCTCGCGCGCGCGTTTGGCGAGTCTTCGCGCAAGCATCTGCCGCAGAGCGTGATCGTGGTCAACAAACCCGGTGCGAGCGGGTCCATCGGGTGGGCCGACGTGGCCAACGCCAAGGCGGACGGCTACAAGCTGTCGCTGCTGACGGCCGACCTGACCATCGTGCCGCACCTGGGTCTGACCAAGCTCACGTACGAGAACTTCACGCCGATCGCGCGGCTCAACGCCGATCCGTCGGCGATTACCGTGCGCAGCGATTCGCCGTACACCACGGTGGAACAGTTCCTCGATGCCGCGCGCAAGAACCCCGGCGGCATGCGCGTGGGCAATGCGGGCAGTGGCTCGATCTGGCATCTGGCCGCGGCGGCGCTCGAGGACAAGACCGGTACCAGGTTCAACCATATTCCGTTTCAGGGCGGTAATCCCGCCGTGCTCGCGCTGCTCGGCGGACATATCGATGCGGTGACGGTGAGCCCTGCGGAGGTCTATGCGTATGTGTCCGCCGGCAAGCTCAAGACGCTTGCCGTGATGGCGGACCAGCGCGTGAAGGGCTTCGAGAACGTGCCGACGCTCAAGGAGCGCAAGGTCGATCTGTCGATCGGCACGTGGCGCGGGATCGGCGCGCCGAAGGGGACGCCGCCCGAGGTCATCAACGTGCTGCGCACGGCGGCCGCGAAGACCGCCGCGGAGCCCGCGCTGCGCGAGATGATGGACAAGCAGAACCTCGGCTTTGCCTATGCGGACCAGGACGAGTTCCGGGCCGCGATTGCCAGGGACGATGCCTACTTCAAGGCGCTGATCGCCAAGCTGGGATTGAATCCATGACATTCGAAGCCAACCTGTTTGCGGGCAAACGCGCGCTGGTCACGGGCGCCACGCAGGGCATCGGCGCGGGGGTCGCCAACCGGCTCGCGAGCCTCGGTGCCCGCGTGACGGCCACGGGGATCGATCGCGGCGACGGGTCGCTCGATGGGTCGATCGATATCCAGATTGCCGACGTGAGCCAGGACGCCGACGTGGCCGTGCTGATCGGCGGATTCGACGGGCTCGATATCGTCGTCAACTGCGCGGGCATCATTCGTCGCGGGACCGAGCATGACGTGGATGTGTTCGCACAGGTGCTGGACGTCAACCTCACGGGCACGATGCGCATCTGCTCGACGGCGCGCCCGTTGCTGGCGGCGCGCAGGGGCGTGATCGTCAATACGGCGTCGATGCTGAGCTTTTTCGGCGGCGCGCTGGTGCCCGGTTATGCGGCGAGCAAGGGCGGTGTGGCGCAGCTGACCAAGTCGCTGGCATTGGCGTATGCGGCCGATGGCATTCGCGTGAACGCGGTGGCGCCGGGGTGGATTGCGACGCCGCTGACGCAGGCGCTGCAGGACGACCCGTCTCGCGCGGAGCCGATTCTTCAGCGGACGGCGTTGGGGCGATGGGGCACGCCTGAGGATGTCGCGCAGGCGGTGGCGTTTTTGTGTGCGCCGGCGGCGGGGTTTATTACGGGGGTGATATTGCCGGTGGATGGCGGGTATATGGTGAGTTGAAGGGCGCCCTCTCCCCCGGCCCCTCTCCCCACGGGGAGAGGGGAGAAAACCTGAACCAGCAGGTAATCAAACGTCGCGGCCGCCGGCCAGCGCAGGGGTTTCCGCGACGCGTAGGCCGATCTCCCGGCAGGCCGCGATCAGCGGTGTCACGTATGCCGCCACCGGGTCCTCTTTCTGGCGGAACCGTAGCGTGCTCACGCTGACCGCCGCGATCGGGCGGCCCTGTGCGTCGACGATCGGCGCGCCGAAGCAATGGATGCCCGCTTCGTTCTCTTCGTCATCGACCGACCACCCCTGCGCGCGGAACGCGTCCAGTTGCGCGCGCAGGGTCTTCGCGTCGCCGATCGAGTTCGGCATATAGCGCTTGAACTCCAGCTGCGGGATCAATGCATCGAGCGCGTCCTGCGCGAGCGCGAACAGATACGCTTTTCCCACCGCCGTGGAATGCATCGACACCGACGTGCCGATGCGCGACGCCATGCGCACCGCGCTCGGGCTCTCGAGCTTCTCGATGTAGATCATCGTGTTGCCATTGGGCACGGCAAGATGCACGGTCTCGCCCGTGACATCGCGCAATGTCTTGAGCGCCTCCACGGCCGCCACGCGCAGATCGGAACGCGACCAGCTGCGGCTGGCCAGCTGCATGAGCCGTGGCCCCAGCGACAGCGTGTTGTCGCGCGGATTCTCGCGCAGCATGCCCTCGGCCACGAGCGCCGCGACGATGCGATACACGGTAGGACGCGGAAATTCGCCGTCGCGCGCGAGCGACGCGATGGTGACGGGCTCCTCGGCATCGGCGACCTGCTGCAGCACCACCATGAACTTGGAGAACGCGGCGGTACCGGCGACCTTGGCGGGAGAGGAAGCGGTCATGAGCAATGGCGTGGATGTCGGTGGACAGGCAGCCATTATCGCGCATGCGGACGCAAAAAAAACGCCGAGGCGCCATGCCGCGGCGTTCAAAGGACAAGGAAAGTGCGTGGCGATCGTTGTCAGAAACGATGGCGGATGCCCATCAGTACACCGGTCTGGTTCTTGCCGGGCACGGTGCTGCCGAAGCCGCCGGTGCCCAGATCGGATCCATCCTTGTTGCGCGTATAGGCAAGGTTCAGATAGGCGTCGGTGCGCTTGGAGAATGCATAGTCCGCCGACACGATAAACAGCCACGGATCCGCCCCGGAATTGCGGAAGTCCTGGTAGTACGCGGCACCGGTCAGCGACCATGCGGCCGTGATATCCCACGAGGCGCCGGCCCAGTACAGGTTCGACGAGGTGGCCGCGTTCGGCGCCGTATGGATGCGGCCATAGCGGTATCCGAGGTACGACTTGACCGGACCGATCACGTAGGTACCGACCAGCGCGGCCTTGCGCGTGTGATCGTCCTTCGTGGCGACGGTCTTGCCGTCCTGCTCGTCGTACACGGCCGCGATGGCCAGCGGACCGCTCTCGTACGCGAGGCTCGCGCCGTATTCGCGGCCGACCTTCGGGCTGCCCGGCACTTCGCCATTCACGCCAGACGTACCGTCCGCGCCAAAGCTGTAGAGCAGCTTGGCCGTGACCGGGCCGAACCTGCCCGTGTACTTGAGCGAGTTGTCGGCGCGGGACTGGAACACGTCGTCCTGCACGCCGATCGAGTAACGCGTGGAGATGCCCATCGGGTCGTACTGCACGCCGATGTCATACATCGGCGTCATATGGCGACCCAGCGTCAGCGTGCCGAATTGCGACGCGTCCAGACCGATCCACGCCTGACGACCGAACAGGCGACCGCTCTGCCCGCTCTTGCCATCGTCGATGCTGAACCCGCTTTCCAGCGCAAAGACCGCGCGCAGACCGCCGCCCAGGTCTTCGGCACCGCGCAGCCCCCAGCGCGACCCCGACAGATTGCCGGACTGCATCCGCACCACGCTGTTGCCAGCGCCCTTCTGATGATTCACGAACTCGACACCCACGTCGGCCACGCCATACAGCGTGACGGACGTCTGCGCATACGCGTGACAACCCAGGCCCGCCAGGGCCACTGCTACCAGCTCTCTCTTCATGCTCTCGGTTTCCCCTAGTGGTGGCCGCCAACCGCTGATTGATCGCGGATGTGTCAATGCCGAGGCAGATTGTTCCAGCGGGCGCTGTCAGATTGAAGTGTGCATTTGTATCACAAAATACACATTGAGTGACGTTTCGAGCATGCGGTCGTTCGAAACGTCAAACGGAGAACGCGGAGATATGTCGCGGTGTTTCACCGTCCGGCCATGACATCGGTCGACATAATTGCCAGATGGCCCCCGCCCCGACCGGCTCCTACAGTTGGCTCACCGACGCACACACGTCATCGCTCAACCACCGGAAACGATCATGGAAAACCTTCACTACATCGCGTTCTTCGTCACGGGAATCGTCGTGGCGGCTTCATTCGTAGAGGCCTTCTTTCTGGCGCGCAAGGCACGCCGCGAAGGCACGGAATACCACTGGCACGAGATGGGCCTGTCCCTCGCCGACATGGTCGGCCGCAAGCTCATGGCCTTCCTGCCGCTCTCGCTGGCCACGCCGATCTTCGCGTTTGCCTGGCAGCACCGCCTCTTCACCGTCGAGATCAACAGCGCGCTGGCCGTGCTGCTGCTCTTCGTCGGGCAGGAGTTCTGCTACTACTGGTACCACCGCGCCTCGCACCGCATCCGCTTCTTCTGGGCCACGCACGCCGTGCACCACTCGCCCAACGAGCTGACGCTGGGCACCGCGTACCGCCTCGGCTGGACCGGCAAGATCACGGGCACCGCCGTCTTCTTCGCGCCGCTGGTCTTCCTCGGTGTGCGCCCGGAAGTGGTCCTGGCCACGCTGAGCCTGAACCTGCTGTACCAGTTCTGGCTGCACACCACGTGGATCCCCAAGCTGGGCTGGCTCGAGTATGTGTTCAATACCCCGTCGGCCCACCGCGTGCACCATGCTTCGAATGTCGATTACCTCGATGCCAACTACGGCGGCGTGCTGATCGTCTTCGACCGGCTGTTCGGCACCTACGTGGAAGAACGGGAAGACGAACCCTGCCGCTTCGGCCTGGTCCACCCGACGACGACGCACAACCCGCTTGTGAACCAGTTCGAACACTGGATCAGCCTGGGCAAGGACATGAAGGATGCGGGCAGCATGCTGAACGCGATCGGCTACCTGACCATGCCGCCGGGCTGGGCACCGAACGGCGAAGGCACGACGACCGAGGCACTGCGCAAGCAGCATCAGCAGCAGCAGGAGATGGCGGCAAGCGCCGGCTGAGCGGAAGGAAATGTAATGAGGAAACGGGCAGCGACGGCTGCCCGTTCTGGCTTAACGACCAGCGTCCGCGACTAACGTCCGCGCAGGAACGTGACGACGTGTTCGGCGAATGGTTCGGGCACCTCCCAGTTCGAGAGGTGCGCGGCGGGCAGCGCCACGTATCGCGCGCCCGGAATCGCTTCCGCGGCCTCGCGCCCCTGTGCCGCGGTGGTGGCCAGGTCCTGCTCGCCGGCAATCACGAGCACCGGCGCGTCGATCGACGGCAGCAGCCCACGCAGATCGGCATCGCGCACCGCGGCGCAATTGGCCGTATAGCCCGCGACGCTGGCGGTCTCCAGCATGCGCCGTACCGGCGCGATGTCATCGCCATGCGCGCGCAGATAAGGTTCGGTGAACCAGCGCGCGAGCACGCCATCGACGATCGCACCCATGCCGTCGTGCTCCACCGTCGCGATGCGATTGTTCCAGACCGTCTCCGGCCCGATCAACGCCGCCGTGTTGGCCAGCACGAAGCGGCCGAAGCGCGAGGCGTGACGGCTGGCAAGGAACATCCCCGTCATGCCGCCCATCGACAGCCCACAGAAATGCGCGCGTTCGATGCCCGCATGATCCATGATGGCGACGACGTCGGCCGCAAGCTCGGCCATGCCGAACGATGGCGAGGGCAACGCCGAGCGGCCATGACCGCGCGTGTCGTAACGCAGCACGCGGTAGTGCAACGTCAGCGCGGTCATCTGCGGGTCCCACATCTCGAGCGTAGTGCCCAGCGAATTCGACATCACGAGGACAGGCTTGCCGGCCTCTCCCTCGATGACGTAATGCAGCCGACGCGTGGGCTCAATCGGCATGGATCCCCCGCTCGCGAATCAGTGCGCCCCACTTGGCCGTCTCCTTCGCCAGATGATCCTTGAGCTGCGCGGGCGTGCTGCCGATCGGCTCCGCGCCGATACCGGCCAGCCGCTGCCGCACCGCGGGCTTCTTCAGCGATTCGAGCATCGCGCGGTTGAGCGTGTCGATGACGGCCTGCGGCGTCTTCGCGGGCACGAACGTCGCGAACCACGGCGACAGCTCGTAGCCCGGCACGCCAGCCTCCGCCACCGTCGGCACATTGGGCAGCGCGGACGACCGCACGCTCGTGGTCACGGCGATCGGCGTGAGCTTGCCGCTATCGATATGGGGCTTGGCCGACGTGATGCTGTCGAACATGTAGTCCACCTGCCCGCCCAGCAGATCCGTCATGGCCGGGCCCGACCCCTTGTAAGGGATATGCAGCAGGTCCACATGCGCCATGGACGTGAAGAGCTCGCCGGCCAGATGGATGGACGTGCCGTTGCCGGCCGACGCATAGGTGTACTTGCCGGGCTTCGCCTTCGCGCTGGCGATGACGTCGGCCACGGTCTTGCTGGGGTTTTTCGCCTTGCTGGTGACCAGCACGTTCGGCACCACCGCGAGCAGCGACACCGGCGCGAAATCCTTGATCGGGTCGTAGCTGAGCTTGCCGTACAGCGCGGGGTTAACGGCCATGCCATTGGCCACGATGATCAGCGTGTAGCCGTCGGCCGGCGCGCGCGCCACGAGCTCCGCGCCGATATTGCCGCCCGCGCCGGGACGGTTCTCCACCACGATGGCCTGCCCCAGCGACTTCGACATGTCCTCGCCGAGCGTGCGCGCGATATTGTCCATGGCGCCGCCCGCGGGGAACGGGACGATCCAGCGGATGGGGTGGTCGGGATAGGCGGCATGCGCGGGGGCGGCGGCGAACACCGCCGAAGCCGCTACGGCGAGGGTCGCCAGCGAGGGCAGCAAGGACTTCATTGTCTCCGTTCCTTGTTGTAATGGTTATCGGGGTCCGCGATCAGCGGATGGACGACGGGTGCTTGGCGAGCGGCGTCACATGCAGCTTCATGTAGGGGAACAGCGGCAGCGCGGACAGCAACGCATGCAGTTCGTCGTTCGACTCCACGTCGAACACGCTGTAGTTCGCGTACTCGCCCACCACGCGATATAGCGCCTGCCACTTGCCCTGCCGCTGCAGGTCCTCCGCGTAGGCCTTCTCGCGCGCCTTGATGGCTTCGAACGTGTCGGCGGGCAGGTGCTGCGGCACCTGTACATCCATCCTGACGAGGAACAGCATGGGATAGTCTCCTTGATCGATCGTTGGTGGCGTTGCGTGGGTGGCGTTGACAGGTCAGGCCTTGCGGCGATAGTGCGCGAGCTTGTCCTCGTCGATGGCGAGACCAAGACCCGGCCCCTGCGGCAGATGCAGCGCGAAGTCCCGGAACACCGGACGTTCGGTCACGATATCGTCCTTGACGAGCAACGGACCGAACAGCTCGGTGCCCCAGGCCAGCTGCGGCAGCGTGCAGAACCCATGCGCCGCGGCAATGGACCCCACGGCGCCTTCGAGCATCGTGCCGCCATAGAGCGCGATGCCAGCCGCGTCGCCCACCGCCGCAGTCCGCAGCATGCCAAAGATGCCGCCGGACTTGGCGATCTTCAGCGCAAATACGTCGGCGGCGCCAAGGCGCGCGAGTTCCATCGCATCCTCGGGGCCGGTCACGGCTTCGTCGGCCATGATCGGCACCACGAAGCGCGCGGCCAGACGTGCCAGCGCGGCGCGGTGCTCGCGCGGCGTGGGCTGTTCGATCAGATCGATGCCGGCGGCCTCCAGCGCCGCGATACCGGTGGCCGCCTCGGCCTCGTTCCACGCCTGATTGACATCGACGGTCACGCGCGCGCGGTCGCCCAGCGCGCGCTTGATGGCCGAGACATGCGCCACGTCGTCGCGCACGGCGCGGCGGCCGATCTTGAGCTTGAACGTGTTGTGGCGGCGTTCTTCGAGAAAACGCTCGGCTTCCTCGATATCGCGGCCCGTATCGCCGCTGGCCAGCGTCCAGAGCACGGGCAGCGTGTCGCGCACCGCGCCGCCGAGCAGCGTGGCCACCGGTACGCCAAGGCGCTTGCCCTGGGCATCGAGCATGGCCGACTCCAGCGCGGACTTGGCGAACCGGTTGCCGCGCGCCACCTTGTTCAGGCGCGCCATCGCGCCATGGACGTTGGCGGCGTCCTGCCCCATCAGCGCGGGGGCCAGGTAGGTGTCGATCGTCAGCTTGATGCCTTCCGGGCTTTCCTCGCCGTACGACAGGCCGCCGATCGTCGTGGCCTCGCCGATACCTTCCACGCCGTCGCTGCAACGCAGGCGCACGATGACCAGCGTCTGCTGCTGCATCGTGGCCATGGCCAGCTGGTGGGCCCGGATCGTGGGCAGATCGACCAGAATCGCTTCGACGGCGGTGATCGTCGTTGTCATACCTTCTCCATCCGTAAACATGCGCATTCATGCGTTGCACCGAGTATGGACCTTGACGCGACGGGCGTCCAAGACCGAAGATGTCTCGATTCATACCCTCAAGGTATGCCTCGGCATACCCCCCCCTCCGCCATGGAACTCCGCCACCTCCGCTATTTCCAGACCGTCGCGCAGGAACTCAACGTGACGCGCGCGGCAGAGAAGCTCCATATGGCGCAGCCGCCGCTATCGCGCCAGATCCGCCAGTTCGAGGAAGAAGTGGGCGTGGCGCTGTTCGACCGCGTCGCGCGCGGCCTCAGGCTGACCGAGGCGGGCCGCTTCCTGCTCGACCAGTCGCTGCAACTGACCCAGCGGCTCGAGGAAACGCTGGAGGGCACGCGACGCATCGGCCGCAACGAGAAGCGCTGGTTCAATATCGGCTTCGTGCCGTCGGTGCTCTACGGCGTGCTGCCGGAACTGATTCGCGAGCTCCGCGAGAACGATGGCGACGTGGAGGTCGGCCTGACCGAGATGATCACGGTACAGCAGGTGGAGGCGCTCAAGTCCGGGCGCATCGACCTCGCATTCGGCAGACTGCCCTTCAACGATGCCGCGATCGTCCAGCAGGTCGTCATGTCGGAGACCCTGGTTGCGGCCATCCCCATTGCCGCCACGCCACCCAAGGCGCCGCCCACCGCGGAAGATCTGGCGCGTCAGCCGCTGATCCTCTACCCCGCCCGGCCACGGCCGAGCTACGCGGACCACGTGCTGTCGCTGTTCCGCGCCCAGGGGTTGCAGCCGCGCGTGGTGCAGGAAGCCAACGAACTCCAGACCGCGCTGGGCCTCGTGGCGTCCGGCCTCGGCATGACGCTCGTGCCCGCGTCGGTGCAGCGGCTGCATCGCGACGATGTGCGATACGTACCCATCGAAGCGCCGGGCTTTCTGTCGCCCGTGATCATGAGCTATCGCGCGGGCGATACGTCGCCGCATCTGGCGCGCACGCTGGCCTGGGTGCGGGAGCGGCTGCACGGCTAGTGCGGAAACGGCACTAGCGCGGATTTATGGAAGACGCCTGGTCCGTGATCGACCACGATGGACAACGTCCCCGTCCCTTGCGACCGGGATCGCATCCTTCGCAGATCGATTACAGGAATCAGCATGACCCAGCCATCGCTCAAATGGCGCGACCGCGCCAGCATGACGGAAGCAATGTTGCCGGACGACATTGTCACGGCCTTCAAATCGGGCTTTCGTGGAAACCTTATCGGCCCCGCCGATGCAGAGTATGACGCGGCACGCCGGTTGTGGAATGCCGGCATCGACAGGTATCCCGGACTGATCGCGCGGTGCGCGGACACGCAGGACGTAGCCGCCGCCGTGCGACTCGCCCGGCGGCATCGCATACCGCTCGCCATCAAGGGCGGCGGGCATGGCGTGACCGGATGGGCGCTCTGCGACGGCGGACTCGTTATCGACATGTCGGCGATGAACCGTGTGGTCATGCACCCCGAGACCGGCATGGTCGTGGCCGGCGCGGGCGCACGGGTCGGCGATCTCAGCACCGTGACGAGCGCATTCGGCCGCGCGGTGCCGATGGGTGCCCATTCGCGAGTCGGCATCGCGGGCCTGACGTCGGGCGGCGGCATCGGCTGGCTGAGCCGCCGATACGGCCTCGCATGCGACAACCTGATGTCGTGCGAGATCGTGACCGCGGACGGGGCGTCGATCGTGGCCGACGCGCAGGCCAACCCCGATCTGTTCTGGGGCGTGCGCGGCGGCGCGGGTAACTTCGGGGTGATGACGACATTGGTGTTCCAGTCGCATCCCGTGGATCGGGTGCTCGGCGGCATCGTGCTGTTTCCGCGCAGCGAGGCGACGCACGTGCTGCGCCAGTACCGCGCATTCATGCAAACCGCACCCGACACCCTGACCGCGTACGCGGCCTTGATGTCGACGCCGGACGGCGTGCCGGCGGTCGCCGTGATGGTCTGCCATTGCGGCAGCCCAGAAGACGCGATGCGCGATGTCGCGCCGATACGCGCGTTCGCGACACCGCTCGTGGACACGATCGCCCCGATGCCGTTCGACGTCATGCAGCGCATCGCCGATGCGGGCAGCCCGGACGGATTCCGCAATCGCATTCAATCGGCGCTGATGCCCGAGCTGACCGATGACGCGATCGCGCAACTCGTCGGCCACGCCGAACGCGCCCCGTCGCCGTTCTGCATGACGCTCGTGCAGTGCCTGGGCGGTGCGATCGCCCGCACGCCGCTCGATGCCACGGCGTTTCCGCATCGGCATGCGGCGTACAACATCGGCATCGAGGCCAGATGGACCGATGCCGAGGACGACGCGACGTATGCCGCATGGACGGCTGCATTCGCCGACGCGCTGCGCCCATACTCGGCGGCCACGCAACTCGTCAATTTTCTCGGCGACGATAGCGCGGACGCCATCTGCAACGCCTTCGGCCCGCACTACGGCCGGCTGCAGCAGCTCAAGCGCCAGTACGACCCCACGAATCTGTTCCTTCGGTGCGCCAATATCCGGCCAGGCTGACCAGGCGGGTCATTCCGATGCGGGCGGCAGGTACTCCATGCCGATTTCCTCGTAGAGGCGATAGATCAGATCGAGCAACGCGCGCAGGTCTTCCGATTCGTCGAGCGCCCGCGTGCTCATGATGATCGGCGAGACGAGCTTGGGGTCGTCCAGTTCCACATAGGTCACGTCGTCGCGCTTCAGGCCATAGACGCTGCTCGGCACCACGGCGATGCCCTCGCCCATCGCCACGAGTCCCAGCGCGATCTGCAGCTCGCGCGTTTCCTGAATCCGCCGCGGCCGTAACGCGCGGTCGTGGAAAGCGGCCAGCACCTGGTCGGCGAAACTCGGCCGCGGCGCCTTCGGGAAAATGATCAGCGTGTCGTCGAGCAGATCGTGCAGCGCCAGCTGCGTACGGCCCAACGACAACGGATGCCCCTGCGGCAGCGCCACGATCATGCGCTCCTCGCGCAGTACGACACGTCGCACAGCGGGGTCGTCGTGACGTATGCGGCCGAAGCCGACGTCGATGCGGCCCTCCTTCAGCGCCTTGATCTGGTCCATCGTGGACATCTCGTGCAGCGTGAGTTCGATATCCGCATGCGCGGTGCGAAACCGCCGGATGATGCGCGGCAGCATGCCGTACAGCGTGGAGCCGACGAAACCGATGGACATCGTGCGCTCGATATTGCCCACCCGCCGCGTCATCGCCTCGAGTTCGGCGGTCTGCGCGAGCAGCTGCATCGCCTGCGTGTAGAAGTAGCGCCCCGTGTCCGTCAGCTTCAGCGGCCGCGCGTTGCGCTCGAACAGCAGCACGCCGAGCGATTCCTCCAGTTGCTGGATCTGCCGCGATAACGGCGGCTGGGCGATGTGCAGCCTTTCCGCCGCGCGGGTGAAGTTGCGTTCCTCTGCCACAGCCACGAAGTAACGCAAATGTCTCAGTTCCATCTTCATACCTTTCTGGTATCGCCCGGATACTCATTCAGTCTTGGACGGGCCGAATACGCGTCAACTATGCTCCCCAACACGTCGCACGGCAAGCCTGAGATAGGGTTAATACCCAGCAAGCATAAAGTGACCGACCGTTCGAACCCACTAGAGAGACATATCGGAGCGAGACATGACGCACGCTGACATCCAGACGCTGGTCAGGCAATTTCTGGTCGACACGGCCACCCAGGGCAACCCGAACCCGCGCGTCCAGCAGGTCGTGGTGCGGCTGACGACGGACCTGTTCCAGGCCATCGAAGACCTCGACCTGACCCCGAGCGAAGTCTGGAAAGGCATCGAATATCTGAGCGAAGCCGGCGCGACGCAGGAGCTTGGCCTGCTGGCCGCGGGCCTCGGCCTGGAACGCTTTCTCGATATCCGCGCCGATGAAGCCGAGGCACGCGCCGGCCTGACGGGTGCCACCCCGCGCACCATCGAAGGCCCGTTGTATGTCGCGGGCGCGCCCCAGTCCACGGGCTTTGCGCGCCTCGACGACGGCACCGAATCCGCGCAGGGCGAAGTGCTCTTTATGCAGGGCACCGTGTACGACACCGCGGGCAAGCCGCTGCCTGGCGCGAAGGTCGAGGTCTGGCATGCGAACCTGCTCGGCAACTATTCGTTCTTCGACAAGACGCAGTCGGCGTTCAACCTGCGCCGCACAATCGTCACGGATGCGCTGGGCCGCTACGGCTTCCGCAGCAATATGCCGATGGGCTATGGCTGCCCGCCGCAAGGGACCACGCAGCGCCTGCTCGACCTGCTGGGCCGCCATGGCCGGCGGCCCGCGCATATCCACTTCTTCGTCTCGGCGCCCGGCCATCGCAAGCTGACGACGCAGATCAATATCGATGGCGACGCGCACCTGTGGGACGACTTCGCGTTTGCCAGCCGCGACGGACTCGTGCCGCCGATCCGGCGCATCGACGACCCCGCGCAGCTCGACAGGCTTCAGTTGAGCAAGCCGTTCGCGTCGATCGATTTCGACTTCCGGTTGTTGCGCGATGCGGCCGAGGCGCCCGCCGCGGAAGTCGAGCGCATTCGCGCCGCCGCATAAGCATCCCGCATAAGCATCCCGCATAAGCACCCCGCATAAGCACCCTCGCAAGTACGCCCAGCAGGAGACAACCATGATCCCGATCCATCTGGATACCGGGGCGGGCCCCGCTCGTCCTCAAACGCCGCCACACAGCGTGGAGAGCCTAGATCGCTTCCTCGTCGAGGACAAGGCCACCGGCGACTATCGGCTGCATCGCGCGGCCTTCACCGACGAAGCGCTGTTCGAACTCGAGATGAAACATATCTTCGAGGGCAACTGGATCTATCTGGCGCACGAGAGCCAGATTCCGAACAACAACGACTACTACACCACGCACATCGGCCGCCAGCCGATCGTGATCGCACGCAACCGCCAGGGCGAGCTCAACGCATTCATCAATGCGTGCAGCCATCGCGGCGCGATGCTGTGCCGGCACAAGCGCGGCAACAAGGCCACCTATACGTGCCCGTTCCACGGCTGGACCTTCAACAACAGCGGCAAGCTGCTGAAGGTGAAGGACCCCGACCAGGCCGGCTATCCCGAATGCTTCAACAAGGAAGGTTCGCACGACCTCAAGAAGGTGGCGAAGTTTGCCAACTATCGCGGCTTCCTGTTCGGCAGCCTCAATGCAGACGTGCTGCCGATCGAGCAGTTCCTCGGCGATGCCGCGCGCATCATCGACATGATCGTCGATCAGTCCGCCGATGGCCTCGAAGTGCTGCGCGGTTCGTCCACGTATACGTTCGCGGGCAACTGGAAGCTGCAGGCCGAGAACGGCGCCGACGGCTATCACGTGTCCGCCGTGCACTGGAACTATGCGGCCACCACCAGCCAGCGCAAGCAGCAGAACGAGCGCGAGGACAAGATCCGCGCGATGGACGCCGGCAACTGGGGCAAGCAAGGCGGCGGCTTCTATGCGTTCGACCATGGCCATATGCTGCTGTGGTCGCGCTGGGCGAATCCCGAGGATCGTCCCAACTTCGCGCGACGCGACGAGTTCGCCGAACGCTGCGGTGCCGCGACCGCGGACTGGATGATCCAGAACTCGCGCAATCTCTGCCTGTATCCCAACGTCTACCTCATGGACCAGTTCGGCTCGCAGATCCGGCTGCTGCGTCCGCTGTCCGTCGATCGCACCGAGGTGACCATCTACTGCATTGCGCCGAAGGGCGAGTCCGACGAGGCGCGCGCGCGCCGCATTCGCCAGTACGAGGACTTCTTCAACGTCAGCGGCATGGCGACCCCGGACGATCTGGAGGAGTTTCGCGCCTGCCAGCAGGGTTATGCAGGACAGGCGCTGCCGTGGAACGATATGTGCCGCGGGGCCACGCACTGGATCGAGGGCGCCGACGACGCCGCGAAGCAGATCGGGCTCCATCCCGTGATGAGCGGACTGCGGACGGAGGACGAAGGCCTCTATACGATCCAGCATCGCTACTGGCTCGAGACGATGAAACGGGCGGTGGGAGACGCAGCATGAGCGCCGCCGCCATCCAGATCCACGACGTATCGGCGTTCCTCTACCGCGAATCGCGCCTGCTCGACGACGAGCAATGGGACGACTGGCTGACCTGCTACCACCCCGAAGCACGCTTCTGGATGCCCTGCTGGGACGATGACGGGCAGCTCGTGACCGATCCCGAGCGCGAGATCTCGCTGATCTTTTATCCGAACCGGCAGGGTCTCGAGGACCGCGTGTTCCGCATCAAGACCGAGCGCTCGAGCGCGACGATTCCCGATACGCGCACGAGCCACAACCTCAGCAATATCGAGATCGAGAAGATCGATGGACAGACCGCCACGGTGCGCTTCAACTGGCACACGCTGGCGCACCGCTACCAGACCAACTTCAGCTACTTCGGCATGTCGCGCTACGTGATCGATTTCTCGGGAGAGACCCCGCGCATCCTGGACAAGTACGTCGTACTCAAGAACGACTACATCCACCAGGTCATCGATATCTATCACATCTGATACCAACGATGGGGACAGCCATGGCACATACCATTGCTCTGCAGTTCGAAGACGGCGTGACGCGCTTTATCTCCTGCGCCGAGAACGAAACGCTGGCCGATGCCGCATATCGCCAGAAGATCAATATCCCGCTCGACTGCCGCGACGGCGCGTGCGGGACCTGTCGCGGGCTCTGCGAGTCCGGCCGCTACGACCTGCCCGAGTCGAGCTATATCGAGGATGCCCTTACAGCCGAGGAGGCCGCGCAGGGCTACGTGCTGTCGTGCCAGACGCGGCCGCGCTCCGATTGCGTGATTCGCGTGCCCGCATCGTCCACCGCATGCAAGACCGGCGTGTCCCGATACGAAGGCGCGATTGCCGATGTGGCGGCGCTCTCGGACTCGACGATCGGCTTCGCGATCGACCTCGACGACCCTTCCGCGCTGAGCTTTCTGCCGGGCCAGTATGTCAACGTGGAGATTCCGGGCAGCGGGCTGACGCGCGCCTACTCGTTCAGCTCCGCGCCCGGGGCCTCGCGCGCGGCATTCGTGGTACGCAACGTGCCGCAGGGGCGGATGAGCGGCTACCTGTCCGCGCAGGCGCAGCCGGGACAGCGCATGACGTTCTCGGGGCCCTATGGCAGCTTCTATCTGCGCCCCGCCACGCGACCGGTGCTGTTCCTCGCGGGCGGCACGGGCATCGCGCCATTTCTCTCGATGCTCGGCGTCCTGTCCGCGCAAGGAAGCGAGCATCCGGTGCGCATGGTCTACGGCGTGACGCACGACATCGACCTCGTCGCGACCGATCGCCTCGATGCCGCGGCGCAGGCCGTCGGCGGCTTCAGCTATCGCACCTGCGTGGCCGATGCGGGCAGCGGCCACGCGCGCAAGGGCTATGTGACCGCGCATATCGAGCCCGAGTGGCTCAACGATGGCGACGTCGATATCTACCTGTGCGGCCCGGTCGCGATGGTGGAGGCAGTACGCGCGTGGTTGCAGGATTCGGGGATCACGCCGGCCAATTTCTACTACGAGAAGTTCTCGGCGAGCGCGGAGGCATGATGGCGAATACGCTTCCTGATGCGGGCCGACTCGCGGGTCAACGTGCGGGCCAACGTGCGGGCCGACTCGCGGGCAGATTCGCGGGCCGGACGATGATCGTCACGGGCGCGGCACAGGGGATCGGCCGCGGCGTGGCCCGTCGCGCGGCGACCGAGGGGGCGACCGTGGTACTGGTGGACCGGTCCACGCTCGTGGACGAGGTGACCGCCGAGATTGCATCGGCGGGCGGCATGGCCATCTCCGTCCACGCGGACCTCGAGACGTTTGCCGGCGCACAGCGCATGGTGGCGGCCGCGCAGGAGGCATTCGGCGCGGTCCATATCCTCGTCAACAACGTCGGGGGAACGATCTGGGCCAAGCCCTACGAGCATTACGCCGAAGACGAAATCGAGGCCGAGATCCGGCGTTCGCTGTTCCCGACGCTATGGGGCTGCCGCGCGGTCCTGCCCGGCATGGTGGCACGGCGTTCCGGCGTAATCGTCAACGTGTCCTCGATTGCCACGCGCAGCATTCATCGCGTACCGTATGCCGCGGCCAAGGGCGGCGTCAATGCGCTGACGGCGAGCCTTGCGTTCGAGCATGCGGAGGACGGCATTCGCGTGAATGCGGTCGCGACGGGCGGCACCGAGGCGCCGCCCCGCCGGATTCCGCGTAACGAACAACGCCAGAGCGCGCAGGAAGCCGGATGGTACGAGGCGATCGTCGCGCAGACGAAGGCCACGAGCCTGATGCATCGCTATGGGTCGATCGCGGAGCAGGTCGGCGTGATCCTGTTCCTTGCCTCCGACGAGGCGTCCTATATGACCGGGACGGTCGTGCCCGTCGGCGGCGGCGATCTGGGCTAGCCAATCACGCCGCCACCTTCTTGCGCGCGGCCCGCGCGATGCTCTCCGCGAACAGCGGCGTCTCGCGGCGATTATGGTCGCCCGATGCCGCCTGGCGGTCGCGCGCGGCCTGCTCGAACGTGAGGCCATTCTTCTCGACGAACGCAAGGAAGTCGTCCGTCGGGTGCGACGTCACGCTGTTCGTGTACTCGGTCCTGCCGTCGGGCAGGCCCTTGGCGCTCAGTTCCCAGATGACCTGCACTTTCGTGCGGCCATGCGGCGTGAAGACGTCCGAGATCGAGACCATCTTGCAGTACTGCGGGTCCGTGACTTCGCCCACGTAGTGCTGCACCACGAGACCCGTGCCGATCATCTCGACGTTGATCGACATGCGCCGGCCATCATCGGTCCACGTTGCGCCGGCCGCGATGTGGTCGGGAGGCGCGCAGCGCTGATACTCGGCATCGGGCAGCGCGAACAGCCATTGCGCGATATCGACTTGCTTCACATCCACGTCGATGATGTGGCTGAATGCGCTTTGCGAGAGGATGAGGTCTTTGCGTACGGTGGTCATGGCATGCTCCAGTGAGTGAGAGAACGTGATCTAGTCTCCTGCATCGGTATCTCGCGTACCTTCGTGGACATCCAGGCGATTTAGTCTTCGCCGCCGATCGTGAGAATGATCTTGCCGACGTTGGCGGACGATTCCATGCGGCGATGCGCGTCCGCCGCGCGCGATAGCGGAAACGTGCTGTCGACGATCGGCAGCAGGCCCGCATCCGTATCGAACCGGGTGAGCCAGTGTTCACGGAAGCGTTGCGTCATCGCGTGCTTCTCGGCCTGTGTGCGGGACTTCATGACCGTGCCGATGATCTGCAGATGGCGGTAGAGGATGTCTTCCAGCCTGATGCCGACCTCCCCGCCGCCCCCGAGCAGTCCAACCTGAACGAGGCGGCCGCCATGGGCCAGCGACGCGATGTTCTTCGCGAAGTACGGCGCGCCGATAAAGTCGATGACGGCGTCCACGCCGCGCTTGCCGGTCTTCTCCGCGATGACCGCCGCGAAATCCTCGTTGCGATAGTCGATGACATGATCGGCACCGAACTGCACGACGCGGTCGTGCTTGGCCGCATCCGCGGTCGCAAACACCGTCGCGCCCGTTGCGCGGGCCAGCTGGATGGCGGCGGAACCGACACCGCTCGCACCCGCATGCACGAGTACGGCGCCGCCCCGCGTCAGGCGGCCGAGATGGAGCAGCGCTTCATGGGCGGTCACGAAGACCTCGGGAATGGCCGCTGCGTGGACATCGTCGAGGCCGGCCGGAATGGGCATGGCCATGCGCCAGTCGATGCGCGCGATTTCCGCATAGGCACCGCCGCCGACCACGCCCATCACGCGGTCTCCCTCGCGGTAGCCCTGCGCCTCGGCACCGACCGCGATGACCTCGCCGGCGATCTCCAGGCCCATGAGGGCCGAGTCGCCGAAGTCCGCGCGGCCGTAGCCACCCTTGCGGTGGGTCAGGTCGGCGCGGTTGACGCCCGCCGCGTGGACGCGCACGAGCAGGTCGCTCGGGCGCAGTTCCGGTACGGGCGCATCGCCCAGTTGCAGCACATCGGCATCGCCGAACGAGGGGAAGAGAATGGCTTTCATTGCGGGTGGCATGGCAAACGTGAATGACATGCCCCGAATGGTAGTGCCGCACCGCCTGAAAACCATGATGCAAAAATGCATCACTGCACAGGAAAAGTGCAGGTATCTGGCAATGCCCTCCGCCGCTTACAATCGGGCGTCGAAGGCTTCGGTGATCTTGTCGATCATTGCGCGAATGCGGGCGGTGTGCCGCAGGTCCTGGTGGGTGACCAGCCAGACCTCGTAGTGGGGGTTCCGCTCGCGTCCGGGCCAGATGCGCACGAGCCCGTCGCGCTCGGCCAGCGGCACGGGCACCTCGCCGATCGCGCGGCCCATGCGGATCAGCGCGCGCAGCATCAGGCTCGAGTTGACGGCCGCCGCGAGGCGTCCGTGCTCGGTCGGCAGTCCCACCAGCGTTTGCTGGAGGCTTGCCGTCGGATGCGACTGGAACACGACGAGGTCGTGCCCCGCAAACCCGTCGCCGGGCGTGGGCTCGCCGCGTTCGGCCAGATAGGCGGGCGAGGCGTAGAGCCCGACCGGCCAGCGCGCTAGACGGCGTGCGATCAGGTCGGGGTTGTCGGGCTTGCGGTTGCGGATGGCGATATCGGCCTCGCGGCGCGCGAGGTTCAACATCTGGGTCGAGGTGTTGAGCCGCACCTCCACGTTCGGATGTTCCGCATGCAGGCGCGAGATGGCCGGGATCACGAACTCGAGCGCCAGCGTATCGGTCGTCGTGACCTTGACCTCGCCGGCGAGCCGGGTATCGGCGCCCTGTGCCTGCCTGACGAGTTCGTTGGCCGACTTCTCCATCTTCTCCGCCGAGCGCAGCACGTTCTCGCCAGCCGGCGTCAGCACGTAGCCTTCCGAGGTGCGCAGGAACAGCGTGGCGCCCAGCGCGTGTTCGAGCGCCGCGAGGCGGCGCCCCACGGTGGCCTGATCCACGCCGGCCACGCGCGCCGCGCTACGCAGCGTTCCCTCGCGCTGGAGCGCCAGAAAGATTCGAGTGTCGTCCCAGTTCACTGCCGACCCATGACGTTGAAGTTTCCGCCAATGGTACAGCCTCGGCCGTGACGGGGGTCAGGTCCAGATAGCGGCGACTGGCTTCGATGAATGCATGGAGGATGGACATCGGCATACGCATGCGGGCTGTTTGACATTGAGATGCATGGTATCGGCTCGCCGCCGGAAAGTCCCTTGCACATTGGCGCAGCGCGCATCGGGCGAATCGCCTAGCGACATCACACCTTGGCATGATCCGGCACATGCGTGCGGCGTCTCGGCGCCATGCGCTGCCTGCCTTTTCGTATCCGCACGCAGGCCCGGGATCCACGTGCGCGCGAGCGGCAGCCACGGGAAACCGCGCGACCTGTCGGAATTTGCGATCAGGAAAGATCGAGCGCGAACGACAGGTGCGCGGCGATGCTGGCCAGCACGGCCAGCAGCCCCAGCGTGTCCAGCAGCGCGTCGAGCATGGCAACCTCCATCATCGTCAGTGAGACAGTCGCGGTCCGTAGACCTTGATGAAGAACATCAGCGTGATCAGGCTCGTGGCGATCAGCGTGACGACGCGCACCGCTGCCGCCGGCGCGCGCCTGCCGAGACGCGCGCCGCCATAGCCGCCGATGGCCGCGCCGACCAGCATGGACAGCGTCTCGGGCCACTGCACCGCCTGCGCCGCGATAAACGCGGCCACCGCCACCGTGTTGGCTGCGCTGACGAGCAGCGTGCGCGGCGCGTTCAGATGCTTGATCTCGCGGCTCTCCAGCAGGCCCCACATCGCCATCATCATGATGCCCACAGCCCCGCCGAAATAGCCGCCATAGATGCCCAGCGCAAACTGGATGGACAGCACCGCATGCCGATGGATGCGCACACGGGCCCGCAGCGCTTCGCCGATCTTCCGGCCGAACGCGAGCGCGACCGAGGCGACCAGCAGCAGCCAGGGCAGCACGAACGTGAACGCGACCGACGAGGTATGCAGCAGCAGCAATGCGCCCAGCATGCCCCCGCACAGCGTGACGACCAGCAAGGCGCGCAGGGAGACCGATCCCACCGGACCCAGTCCGTCGCGATAGGCCCACGCGCTGGCGAGGCCGCCCGGATAAAGCGCGACGGTGCTCGAAGCATTCGCCTGAACCGGGGGGACGCCCGCCGCGATCAGCGCGGGCAGCGTCACGAACGAGCCGCCACCGGCCAGCGCATTCATCGCGCCACCCAGCATTCCCGCCGCAAATACCAAGACAATCGGTGCCATGGGACGCATGCTAGTCAGGTAGCCACCGTTTCACAATCTGGCAATTCCCGTGCTAGCCTTCGGACATTCCGAAACCACATGACATGACCGATGCGCTTCGATCTGACCGATATGCGGCTGTTCCTGACGGTCGTGGAGACTGGAAGCATCACGCGGGGCGCGCGGGCCATGCATCTGGCCCTCGCATCGGCCAGCGAGCGCATTGCGGGCATGGAGGCGGCACTGGGCACGCCGCTGCTCGATCGCAACCGGCGCGGCGTCAGTACGACGGCCGCGGGCGATGCGCTCGTCCGGCATGCGCGCGAGATACTGGGCCGGGTCGAGCAGATGCGCGGGGAGTTGCGCACGTTTGCCACCGGGCTCAAAGGTCGTATCCGCCTGCTGGCAAACACCGCGGCGCTCGGCGTATTCCTGCCGCCGCGGTTATGCCGCTTCCTGACGGAGAACCCCGATCTTTCGGTCGATATCGAGGAACGCACGAGTGTCGATATCGTGCGCGCACTGGCCGATCGGCGCGGCGACCTGGGTATCGTGGCCGATACGGCCGACCTCGGCGCGCTGCAGACGCATGTGGTCGCGCGTGACCAACTGGTGGTAATGACGAGCCGCGCCCACCCGATGGCGTCGCTAGACAGCGTGGCGTTTGCCGACGTGCTCGATCAGCCGATCGTCGGCATGGCCGATAGCGCGCTCGAGACCTATCTGGGCGAACGCGCGTCGCGCCTCGGGGGGCAATTCAACTTCCGCGTGCAGCTTCGCACGGTGCACGATGTCGCCATGCACGTGGAAGCGGGCATCGGCGTGTCGCTCCTCTCCGAAGCCCTCGCGCGGTCGGTCACCCGCGACGTGGCCATTCTTCCGTTATCGGAATCCTGGGGCGCACGCCGCCTGATTCTTTGCGCGCGGGACTTCTCGAAACTGTCGCCGCATGCCATGCTACTGGCGCGAGAGCTGATGGCGCCGACCGTCTGAGGGCTTGCGGATCGTGCGATGTGCGCGTCACCGTCGGTGATTCGTCACCGCTTCCAGGCACATTCCATCAGAACTTCGGGCGACCGGGCGGTTCGGGTCATGGTTGCCGGGCGCCGCGAAGAACTGGATGCCATAGCGCTCGCTGTATTGATCGGGCACCTTCTCGAGGCCGCGCATATGCACGGGCTGGCCGTCGTCGGAAAAGTCGCCGGGCAGCGCGATGTTGGCGGTATCAGGGCAGCGCCATGCCGAACTGCACGAACGGATGGTACGTGTTCGCGTTCATGATCAACGCGTAAATCGGCCCGTTCCTGACCAGCACGCCCGCGTCGCCGGCCTGGAACAGCGCGACATCGCCGGACGGGTCCGCGGCGTTGAAGGCCTGCAGGGCGCCGAGGTTGACCTTGCCCGGCGTGGGCTGCGCATAGTCGAGCGTGAACGACGGCGTCGTGGCGGTCGTGGCCGCGCCGGCCTGCGTGCCGCCCGTGCCGCTGAACAGGCTGGCCACGTACGTGGCCGCGGGTGCGCGCGTGCCCGTCCCTTCCACGCAGTTGCCCATATCGGGAAGGAAGTAGGTGCCGTTGTAGGTGCCGGGGAGGTCGGGATGATCGACGGTGGCGTCGAATACGCCGGTCGATACCGCCGGCGCGCCGCTCGAACCGTCGTAGGTCACCTTTCCACAGAGGGCCGCGGACGTGACGCCAACGAATGTTCCATCGAATGCGTTCGGCTGCAACGCCGTGGCGGGCGCGAGCAGCGACAGCCCGACCTGGGCGTCGGCGATCGTGTTGAGGAGGTCGCTGGCCTGGGCGGGAATGAACGAGTAGCCGATGCGGACGATCACCGGAATGCGCTGGGTGCCGACCTTGCCGACGATCATGATGCCGTGTGCCTGCGTCGGCGACAGCAGGACGATCGGCTGCGCGATGCCGACCGACGCGTAGGGCGACCCGGACGACCTCGAGCGGCTGATGAACACGTTGTCCTGCGTCAGGTCCGCATTCTGGCGGCGCGTCCACGGCGTACCCGTCGTGCTGCACGAGTACCCGGTGCCCTCCGCCGTGCAGCTACCGTCCGCATTGAGCGTTTCGGTCCAGTTCGCGGGTTCGGGCCCCCAGCCCTGCGGGCGCGCGGTCTGGTAGCTCGTGCCCGTTGGCGACATATACATGCCGACCTCGTGGTAGCGGCCCGCTACCTGCGACAGGTCCGTTTCCGTCTGGGCAAACCCGATGAACGGGAAGCTGTCGAACGTGCGTCCCGGCACCGCGCCGAGGTTACCGAGCAATGCCACGCCGTCGTACTGGATCGTCGCGCCGGGCGTACCGCCGGTCACGGCGTCGAAGCCCGCGAACAGCATCGGCGGGTTGGCCGGATTGATCGTGACCGCATAGCTGGCGTCGGCGGTCTGGCCGTCCTGCAGCACGAATGCACAGCGGTTCTGTTCGGCGGTCGGCAATGTCGTCGGATGCGTGAAGCTGCCTTCGATCGTCAGGCCCGTGCGCGTCTGGTTGACCTGGCCGGCAGCCTTCGGCACCGCGGACGCGACGAACGTCATGCGATACCGCCGCGTCGTCGTATCGAAGCCGATCTTGATGTATTCGCCGCCGGAGGAGGCACCGGTGAACGTGGTGCCGTAGTCGAGCGATGCGGCGCACAACGGTGTAACCGGTGTCTCCGGCGTGACGGGATCAGTGGCCGGCGGCACGGGATTCGTGGCGGGCGGCGGTGTCGTGGCCACCGGCGCCGCCTGTGCCGGCGGATCGTCGCTTCCGCAACCGCTCAAGGCGGCCAGCAGCGGCAGTGCCAGCAAGATGCCACGCGTGGACGTGGCAAGACCCGGATGTGTCCATCCCGTTTTTTTCATTTTTGATTTCCCCGGTACCCCAAATCGAACAATCCGCGGCTCGCTCTGATGATTTGTCTGGCGAGTCTTGCGCGACTATAGCATTGCCGTGGTCTACCGCAGCAGCATCCACGCGCCAATGGCGAGTGCGATCCACATGCCCACGACCAGTGCAATGCCCCAATAGCTCGTCGGTCTGGCGCGTTGTGCATCGAGCCATGCTTCCGCCTGCAAGCGGGAAGCGGCGAGCACCTCCGCGGGGATCAGGCGGATGGCCAGCCAGATGAGTCCCGGCAGCAGCAACACATCGTCGAGATAGCCGAGCACCGGAATGAAGTCGGGGACGAGGTCGATCGGGCTCAGCGCGTAGGCCACCACGACCATGCACAGGGCCTTCGTCAGGAACGGCGTGTCCGGATGCCGGCAGGCGAAATATAGCGTCACGCCGTCGCGCTTGATGCGTCGCGCCCATTGGCGGAGATCGTCGGTCAGCGGCATGGATCCGGGTGGTGAGATTGGGTGAAGAGCCGGCGTGGAGAGACGCGTCATTGTAGACAGGGAATCCGGCTCGGCTAGAATGCCCGCATGACGCAAATCATTGTCTTCCACTGCTGAGTCGCGTGCGCCCTGATGTCGGGGTGCTTCAGGCGATTGCCCTGGGTGCCGGGCTTCGGTCCGGCTGACCGACTGCACCCGCGTTCGCGATGAACGCCGCGGTGCTTATGGAAGATTTGCGTCATGCACTCACCTACCCTTCTCGTCAGCGGTATCTCGGGCCAGCTCGCCCAGCTTGTCATGGCGTCCTTGCTCGGACATCCCTCTCTCGTCGGCACCACGCGTGCGCCCGAACGGCATCGACATCTGGCCTCGCATGGCGTCGATGTCCGGTACGCGGACTTCGACCAGCCAGCATCGACGACCCACGCATTCGAGGGCGCCGACCGGTTGCTGCTCGTCAGCACCGGCGCCGAACACTGCGGACCGCGCCGCGTGGCGCAGCACCGTCACGCGATTTCGGCGGCGGGCGAGGCTGGCGTCGAGCGTCTGGTCTACACGTCGCTATTGAACGCCGACACGTCCCCGCTCGGCCCCATCGCCAGCGATCACGCGGCGACCGAAGCGATGCTGCGCGAAAGCGGCCTCCGTCACGTCGTGTTGCGCAACGCGTTCTACATGGACATGCTGTTGATGTCGCTGCAACGAGCGATCGCCACGGGCGAATGGATCTCGGCCGCAGGCCAGGGCCGAATCGCATACGTGACGCGCGAGAACTGCGCCATGGCGGCGGCCGCCGCGCTGCGTTCAGACGTGGGGCAGGACATGACGCACCATCGGCGCGTGGACATCACGGGTCCGGACGCGCTGAGCGGCGAGGACGTAGTCGCGATTGCCAACGCGGTACTGGGGACCCGGATCCGGTTCGTCCCGGTGACAAAGGAGGAAGCCGCAAGCCGGTTATCCGCAAGCGGCATGCCGCCTCCCATGGCGGCGCTGCTGGCTTATATCGACACGTGCGTGGCGCAGGGCGCGATGGCGCCCGCGAGCGACGATTACCTGCAGCTGACAGGCGAGCGCGCAACGTCCGTGGAGGCGTTTCTGATCGCGCATCGCGACACGTTGCTCAACGCAGCATCAACCTGACGGTCTCGGCAGCCGCACGCGCGACCGCGACAAGCCTGGCCTCGCCCATGCCCTCGCGTGCGCCTGCCGACAACCCCGACATCACGAGCGCCACATAATCGGTGACGGCACCGGCCTGCTTTGAATGTGTCGTCGCGATATAGCGCCGCACCTGCGCGCGCCTGGCTTCCGCGACTCGCCTCGCCAGCGTGGCGCTTTCGCTGTCGTCGTTGCCGCGTGCCGATTCGAGCACCAGACAGCCGCGGCGGCCCGGGTCCCGCGAGTAGCGCCGTGCCGCGCGCTCGAGCAGGTCGGCGATCGCTTCGGCGGGCTCTCGGCCGGGACGCAGGACATCGGCCAGCACGAGCTCCGTGCGCGCATAGCGTTCGAGCACGCGCTCGAAGAACGTGGCCTTGCTGCCAAAGGCCGTGTAGAAGCTCGGCGGCTTGATGCCGAGCGCCTCCGTCAGTGCGCTCAACCCCACGGCGTCGTAGCCTGCGGCATGGAACAGGCGCTGCCCTTCGGCCAATGCCGCATCCGGATCGAAGCTGCGGGGACGACCGCGGGCCGGCTTCTCGGTTAATAGTTTAGTGCTCACTATAGAAATCTCTTGCGACCGTATGCAACGAAATATATAGTGATCGCTACATTAATTCAAGGACACCGCCATGGAAGCACGCAACATGGAAATCGGAATGATCGGCCTCGGCGCGATGGGCCAGGCCATGGCACGCAATCTCGTGCGAGCCGGCCATCGCGTCAAGGCGTGGAACCGGTCGGGGGGATCGATCGACGGCGTGACGATGGTCGCGTCGCCCGAAGAAGCGTTTCAGGGCGATGCGGTGCTGACCATGCTGTCCGACGACGACGTCATCCGCTCCGTGCTGCTGGACTCCGCCGTGCTGAGCCGCGCCCGGCCCGGCGTCGTCCATATCGTCATGGCCACGATCTCGGTGAGCTTTGCGCGCGAGCTCGTCGCGCAACACGCGGCGAACGGCGTGGCCTATATCTCCGCCCCGGTACTGGGCCGCCCCGACGTGGCCGCGGCCGGCGAACTCAACGTGCTGGCCGCCGGCGCGCCGCAAGCCATGGAGAAGGTCCGCCCGCTATTCGATGCGATCAGCAAGCGCGTATGGGACATGGGCGCCGAACCGCCCACTGCTAACGCGGCCAAGGTGGCCTGCAACATGATGATCGCGATGGCCATCGAAGCGATGGCCGAGGCGGTCGTGCTGACGGAATCGAACGGCCTGCCCCGCGCGCAGTTCTTCGACCTGATCCTGAACACGCTGTTCGGCAGCCGTTCGTATCAGGTGTACTCGGCCAATATCGCGGGCAACCACTACGACCCGGGCTTCAAGGCTTCCCTTGGCCTCAAAGACCTGCGCCTGGCCTCGGAAGCCGCGGCAGACACGGGTCGCACGCTACCGATGCTGGCCGCCGTCCACGACCGCATGGCGGAAACCGTGGCGGCCGGCATGGGGTCCCGAGACTGGTCGGCCATGGCGGACTTGACGATCGGGACCCGCTGATGTCCCGCTGATGTCACGGATATCGCCGTCAAATCCCCGCGTACCACTCGTACCCGCGGTCTTCCCAGTAGCCGCCGCGTCCGCCCCATAGCGCGTCGAACGACGACACGACCTCGATGCGCATCAGGTACTTGGCCTGCTTGTAGCCGAGCTGGCGCTCCACGCGCAGGCGCAGCGGCGCGCCGTGGGCGACGGGCAGGTTCTTGCCGTTCATCGCATAGGCGAGGATCGTTTGCGGATGGTAGGCGTCGAGCAGGTCGATGCTTTCGTAGTAGCGCCCGCTGCCGTCGAGCGAGGCTTCCAGTTCGTCGGCGCAATGGAACACCACGTAGCGCGCGCCCGGTTTCAGCCGCGCGAGGTCGAGGACGCGGCCGAGCGCCACGCCCTGCCACTGGCCGATCGCGCTCCAGCCTTCCACGCAGTCGTGCCGCGTGATCTGCGTGCGAGACGGCAGCCGCTTCAGGTCCGCGAGCGTCAGGCTCAGCGGCTGCTGGACCAGCCCTTCCACCTTGAGCCGCCAGTCGGCAAACCCGTTCTCGCTCAGGCGGAGGTATTCGTCGGAATCGGGCGCCTGCGTGCCATTGGCGCGAAAGACGGGCGACAGGTCCGCGAGGCGGTACTCGGGGGCGAGCTTCTGCCCGGACAGCAGCAGCCGCTGGCTGGCCTCGGTCAGTTTCTCGGTATTGCGCAGCACCGCCCCGAACGATTCGCTCTGCGTCATGCGATCGCACCCGGCAAGGATGCCGGACCCGGCGGTCGCGATCAGGCCCGCCAGCATGCGGCGGCGTTTGAGGTCGACTGTCATTGATCGTCCTTCGCGCGTTCGATGGCATAGCGCCCGGTCAGCATCGATCGCATGTTGTTCCAGAAACCCGAGAGCACGACCATCAGCACATGCACGACCACGAACAGCACGAGCGACGACGCCGTAAGGAAATGCAGCGTGCGAGCCGAGGGCCGGCCGCCGAACAGGTCGGGCAGGAACGGGAACGCCGCGTCGAGGCCCGGCGACATCGTCAGTCCGGTCAGGACCATCAGCGGAATGAGCACCAGCGCGACGACGAGGTACGTCATCTTCTGCAGCGCGTTGTAGCGCCGCGCCTCCTCACCCTTCGGAAAGCGAAGGCGCGCGTGATCCCGCACCTCGTGCCAGAGATGCCGCGGCTTCAGCTGATCGGCGTCCGGCAGCAGATCGCGCCGGATATGGCCGCGCCACAGTCCGTGCAGCAGGTAGACGAGTCCATTGAAGACCAGCAGCCACGCAAACAGGAAATGCCAGTTCCTGCCGGCGCCGAGGTCGTGGTACGAAGGAATCGTGAGCCACCCCGGAAAGGCGGACGCGGCAATCAACGCATGGTCCGCGTCCGCACCGAACTTGCCCCAGTAGAGCCGCGGGTGCGCATTGAAGATCTGGAGGCCGCTCATCAGCAGGATGGCGAGGCAAAGCACGTTTGCCCAGTGGGTGATGCGCACGATCACGGAGTGCCGTGCGACGAATCGATGATTGCTGTTCATGCGGGATGCCTCAAAAGGCCAAGGGTGGCCGGCTGGCACCCTGTACCAGCCGGCGTGAGCGGGACGCCCGAACGGATTACATCGGCGGCACGACGCCGTTCTTGCCGACGATCAGCTGGCTCGCGGACAACGCGCCCGATGCATCCTTCTGCGTGGGGATGAACACGACCGTGCCCGGCTTCACGTCGTCATGCGTGGCGGGTGCCAGCGTGACCACAGGCGTGCCATTGGGAATCGAGATCTTCTTCTCCTGCCCGTGATAGTTGACGGTCACCACGCTGCCATTCACGGACTTCACCGCATCGCCAACGGTAGCGTTGGTCATCGAGCTGTTGGGCTTCAGGTCCCAGCCATAGCTGCCCTCGCCGCGCCCTTTCATCGCGGGCGGAAAGATCAGCACTTCCAGCGCGCCATCGCCGCCCTCGGCCTTGGGCAGCGAGGCAATACCGACGAAGTCGCCGGGCTTGATATCGCCGGTGCTCGCGCGCTGCACGGCCGATACCGCCCAGCCGTCCGCGAGCTTGATCGTGACCGGCTGCCCTTCCCGCGATTTCACCTGGAGCTCGTTGCCGGACAGCGCGGTCACGGTACCCCGCACGCGAACGGTCTGGTCCGCGGCATGCGCGGCGCCCATGGCGCCCACGGCAAGCAGCAGGCCCGTCAGGGTGCCGGTGATGGCGCTGGTAAACGTCCTGTTCAGTCGAGAGACTGTCATGTTCTATTCCTTGGCGTGGCGCATCGTCTGAAAGGGCCGTCGAAGGCTGCGCCGTGACCTTCGACCGCATGCTCCATCCAACTAGTTGGTAGGGAGTAAAGATAAAAAAATCATTCACGCCTGGCGGCGCGCAGCATCGCCTCCACACTCAGCGCGACATCGGCTTCTGTCGTGGCCCAGTTCGCCACGCTGATGCGCATGGCCGTGCGCCCCTGCCATACCGTGCCACCGCACCAGCAAACGCCCTCGGCCTGCAAGGCATCGATGACGGCGCGCGTTTTTTCCGCGGAGCCGAACGAGACGAGCACCTGATTGAGCACGACCTCGTTGAGAATGTCGTAACCGGCTTTCGACAAGCTTTCGGCGAACAGGCGCGCAAAGCCACATGACTGCGCAACAAGGTCCGCGACACCCTCGCGGCCGAGGTGCAGCAATGCCGCCCATACCTCGACGCCCCGTGCTCTTCTGGAAGATTCGGGCGTGTAGTGCGACGGATGGCGCTCGGCGTCGTCCCCCTCCGCCAGATACGCGGCCGTTGCCGACATGGCTGCCCGCAGATCGCCAGCGTTGCGCACGAACACGAGGCCGCTGTCGTAAGGCACGTTGAGCCATTTGTGTGCATCGGTCGCCCACGAGTCCGCCTCGGTAAAGCCTTGGGTCAGCGCGTCGAAGCCGCGATGCGCGAGCGCCCAGAGACCGAACGCGCCATCGACATGCACCCACGCGCCGGCCTCGCGGGCCAGCCGGCACACCTCGGCCGCAGGATCGAAATCCCCGGTGTTGACGTTGCCGGCCTGAATGCAGACGATCGTGCGGTCATCGAGCGCGGGCAGCAGTTCGGCGCGCAGTCTTCCGCGCCCGTCGGTCGGCACGCGAATGACGCGGTCTCGTCCGAGGCCCAGCAACGACAGCGCCTTGAGCACCGTGACGTGGACCTCGTCACCGACGATCACGCGAAGTTCCGGCGCGCCATACAGGCCCCGGGCCTCGACATCCCAGCCCTGCCGCGCCAGCAGCGCATGCCGCGCGGCGGCCAGCGCGGTAAAGCTGGCCATCGAGGCGCCGCTCACGAAGCCGCCGGCGACATCTTGCGGCATGCGCAGGAGATCGCGCATCCATTGCAGCGAGACATCTTCCAGCGTCGCCGCGATCGGCGAGGTCCAGCGGAAGCATGCGTTCTGATCCCATGCCGTGGCCAGCCAGCTGGCCGCGACCGTTGCCGGCAGCGCGCCGCCGATCACCAGACCGAAATATCGCCCGCCCGATGTGGCCACCGTCGCCGGCGAGCCGATCGTATCGAGCCGCCGCAGGACTTCCGCCGCCTCGACGCCTTGTTGCGGCAGCGGATGGACCAGCGCTTCGAGTCGCAGCTCGGCCTCGGGCGCCGGCACGACCGGGCGGTTCCGAAGGCCGTCGAGGTAGGCCGTGGCCCGTTCGGAGGCATCCTGTAGAACGGCGTGCGAATCGGCGTGCGAATCGGCGTGGCGCGGGGTGTCGTGCATGGTCAGAGCAATCCGATGGCGGAGGCCTTGAGTGTCGCCGCGGCCCGCGTCGTGCAACCGAGCTTGCGGAACACGCTTTCGATGTGCGTCGCGACGGTGCTCGGGCTCAGGTTCAGCTCACGCGCGGCTTCCTTGTTGGTGGCACCGCGCGAGATCGCGCGCAAGACGTCGGACTCGCGCGGCGACAACCGCAACCCCGGCTCCGTGCGATCCACCACCGGACGCACGATGCCGCTGCCACCGGAGACCAGCGCATCGACGGCCTCGCCACACAGCCGGCCCGCGTCGGCCTCCTCGCGCAGTTGCCGGGCCGCGGCCTCGGCCGGCATCGCCGCGCGCCATGGACGCGGGGAACGCATCGCGACCCAGGCCACCGACGCGGCCAGCACGCGGGCTTCGGGCGACAACGCCTGATCCCGCGCCCCGCGGAAATAGCCGGAGCCATCGAGCCGTTCATAGGCAAACGAGGCAAGCGTGGCGGCGGCGCCGAGCGGACCCGCCCATGGCCCGGCCCGGGACGTCCAGTAGGGAACCAGCCGCACCTTTTCCCAGGCGCTGCTGGAAAGATGCGCGGTCATGTTCCAGATCTGGATGGGGACCGAGGCGCGCCCGAGCCCATGAATCAATCCGGCAAGATACACACGCTCCTGCGTGGCCTTGCTTGCGGCAAGGCGCGTCATGGCCTGTGCGGCGGTGCCCGCGACCGCGCGCGAGAAACCCGTCATCCAGGGCAGCTTCAGATCGATGACATCGGCGATCAGCTCCGCCGGCGTCATGCGTTCCATCTGCGGCGTGGTCAGCGCCATGTCGAGCGTTTCGGGCGCACTGCCTTCGAGTTCCGCGAGCCAGTCGGCCGCATGCCGGGCCGCGATCGACGCGAGCGCGGCAGGATACCGGCGGTCGCCGCGCGCCTCGATCTTGCCGAGCGCGCCCTCGATGCCGTCGATACGGGTCAGGACCTCGATATCGCCGGCCAGCGAGACCACCGACACGGTGACCGGCACCGCGTCGCCCGCCAGATGCGCGGGTTGCCCGGTGCCATCCCACGATTCGAGGATATGGCGCAGCGTCGTTTCGGTAGTGGAAGATAGCGACAGCATGCGGCTGACTTCGGCCGACACTTCGCAATGGATCTCCGCGAGCGGCCGCAGCACGACGCCGAGGTTCGCGACTTCGGCCACGGGGCGGATGCCTTCCGGACGCCCTTCGAGCATCGCCACGCGTACCGCGATGTCATCGCCGAACAGATCGGCAAAGCCACCCGCATTGGCGGTACAGCCCGACCAGCGCAGCAGCGCCGCTTCGCGGACGGCGGCCTGCACGGCCGGGTCCAGCCCCGCAACCTGCGCCAGACGCATGGCAAGCCATGCCGTACGCACCGAATGGTTCGTCGGCTGGCCCATGCTCAAGTCGCCGACGAAGGCGAGCGCTTTCACGACATCGAAGACACGAAGCTGATGGCGCCCGCGGTAAATCTTGTCTTTCATCGTGACTCGGGGGTCTGAAACAGTCACGACTATAGCGCGTCGGCGCCGGAGACGGGCATCGGTCATTCAACCGATCCCCGGCCCCCTTACGGTGTCACTCCACGCGGATATTGCGCGCCTTGACCAGCTCGTGCCAGCGGGCCGATTCGGTCTGCAGGAACGTCTTGAACGCCTGCGGGCTGTTGCCGACCGGATCGAGGCCCGCCTGCTGCAGCTTCGCCTTCACGGCAGGATCCGCCACGGCCTGCTGCACGGCATTGGCGATGGCCTGCACGCGGTCCGGCGGCGTGCCTTTCGGCAGGAACACTGCATTCCATTCGAGCACCTCGTAATTGGGCATGCCGCTCTCCGCCATGGTCGGCGTGTTGGGCAACGCGGCGACGCGATGCTTCGACGTCACCGCAAGCGCGCGCAGCTTGCCGCCCGTCACGTACTGCAGCGTGGAAGCCGAGTTACCGAAGTACGTGGCCACCTGCCCGCCCATGACATCGGTCAGCGCGGGCGCGCCGCCCTTGTAGGGCACGTGCAGCAGCTCGATCTTTGCCTGATCGTCGAACATCTCCGCCGCGAGATGCGAGCCCGTGCCCGCGCCGGCCGATGCGAATGTCAGCTTGCCGGGCGCTTTCTTCGCCGCGGCAACCAGATCGGCAACAGTCTTGTACGGCGCGTTCGTGGCGACCACGAGGATCTGCGGCGCGGTGGCCACCAGCGACACCGGAATGAAATCGCGCGCGGGATCGAACGGCAGCTTGCGCAGCGCGGCGTTGACCGCGAATGCCGATGCGTCGTAGAGCACCGTGTAGCCATCGGCCGTGGCCTTGGCAACGTTATCGGCACCGATCACGCCGCCCGCGCCGGGCCGGTTGTCGATGACGATGGTCGTGTTGAGCAGCTCGCCCATCTTTTGCGCGACGATGCGCGCGGTATTGTCGGCGCCGCCGCCGGCCGAGTACGGCACCACCATCCGGATGGGCTTGTCCGGAAACGCGGCGATGGCAAAGGCCGGCGTCATGGCGGCGAGGATCGCCATGGCATTGCCAAGGCGTTGCAGGTACGTCTTCATATTGCTTGTCTCCGTGAATCCTTGATGTTCTGTCTTGCCGCCGCGTTGCCGCCCGCCTACTCGCTGCCGAATCCGTACAGCCGCGCGGGGTTGTCCACCAGAATGCGGTGCCGCACGGTGTCGTCGCCGGCCCAATCCGTCAGCAGATCGAACAACAGGGCGTCGTCCGGCTTGCGGTCGGGCTCGGTGAAATGCGGCCAGTCGCTGCCCCAGACGAGGCGCTCCGGTGCCGTGCGCACCCATGCCTTCGCGATGGGGGCGATATCGGCATAACGCCCGGCCTCGCCCACTATCGAATCGAGATAGGCGCCGGACAGCTTGAGCCAGCCGTTGCCGCGCGCGAGCAGTTCCGATACCAGCGCGAACGCCGGATGGTCGGTGCCGCCCGGCAATGGCAGGCGCGCCAGATGGTCGAACACGATCGGCGTGGGCAGCCGCAGCAGCAGATCGCGATGCGCGGCGAACTGGTCCGCGGTCCAGTGCAACTGGAGGTGCCAGCCCAGTCCGGCGATGCGATGGGCAAGCGTCTCCACCATATCGAAGCCCACCGCGGCGTTGGCCTGCGTGTACAGCGAGAATCGCACGCCGCGAATGCCGCCGGCGTGCAGTCGTTCCAGCGCGTCGTCCGTGACATCGGGATGCAGCACCGCGATCCCGCGCGTGCTGGCCGCGCCGAGGCGCGCGATCGCATCGAGCGTGGCGCTGTTGTCGGTGCCGTACGTCCTCGGCTGCACGATGACCGCGCGACGCGTGCCGAGCAGCGCCTGCATACGCCGGTAGTCCTCGGTCGTGGCCTGCTCGACCGTCGGCGCAACCGCCTGGAAGCGCGAATCGTAGATATGCAGGTGCGCGTCGCAGGCATTGGCCGGCGTCGTGCTGCCCGGCAGTGTCTGCGCCCCGCTGTTGGGCACCTGCAGCACGGGTGTGCCGCGAGACTCAGGCATCGCGGCGCGTCCTGTCCGCGGCCTCGCGCACGAGGTCGCCATGCTGATCGAGCGTGGGCGCGGCAAACGGATCGGGGCCCGGCGTGCGGCCGAACTTGACCGGCCGCGTAAAGCCACGATAGCGGCCGACCACGGGATGTTCGAACGTCGCGATCATGTCTTCGGCCGTCACCTGCGGAAAGTCGAACATGTCCTCCACGCTGCGCGCCGCCGAGCAAGGGACTTCCTCGCCGAAGATGGCCTCCCACTCCATGGCGGAGCGCTCGCGCAATGCCGCGTGCAGCGCCGGCACGATCTCGTCATGGTGCTGCGCGCGCTTGCGCACGGAATCGTAGCGGTCGGTTTTCAGCAGATGGGCCAGTCCCGTCTTCTCGCACAGCGCCTGCCAGAAATGCGGGGTGTTCGCGGAGATATAGATAAACCCTTCGCGCGTCGGGTGGATGCCCGTGATCCCGCCCGAACGCATGTCGCGCCCGACGTCGCGCGGCTCCGCATCGGCCCAGATCATGCGGGCGGACTGCATCGTCAGGGCCGAGCGCAGCAGCGAGACGCCCACGTATTGCCCCTGCCCGCTCTTCTCGCGCTCGTAGAGCGCGGAGGCGACCGCGCCGGAGACCAGCGAGGCCGCGTAGTAGTCGACGATGGAACCGTACAGGATCTCGGGCGGCCCTTCCTTCCTGCCCTGCAGCGTGCACATGCCCGTCATCGTCTGCAGCACCTGGTCGTAACCGGCCTTGTCCTTGAGCGGACCGGTCTCGCCATAGCCGCTCACCGCGCAGTAGATCAGGCGCGGATTGGACTCGCTCAGCTGTTCGTAGGCGATGCCCAGCCGTCCCGGCACGCTGGGGCGGAAGTTGTGCACGAGCACGTCCGCCTCGTTTGCCAGCGCGCGCAGGCGTTCGAGATCCGCGGGCTGCTTCAGGTCGAGCATCACCCCGAACTTGCTGCGATTGACGCCCAGGAACGCGCGGCTTTCCGTTTCCAGCGTCGACGGATACTTGCGCAGATTGTCGCCAGCGGGCGGTTCCACCTTGATGACGGTGGCACCCTGATCGGCCAGCAGCGAGCAGCCGTACGGGCCGGCGATATAGGCGCTCAGGTCCAGCACCTTCACGCCGCTCAGCGGGCCGGGGCGCCCGGTACGGGGCGCGCCAAAAACGTGTTCGCCGGTCTTGGCGTCGGTATCCATGCAATGCTCCTGAATCGGTGGTCGTCGATCGTCGTGCTTCAATCGGCGACGATGTTCTGTTCCTTCGCCAGCGCCTTCCAGCGGGCGACATCGGCCGCGATCGTCTCGGCGAACTGGTGCGGCGTCACGGGCTTCGCCTCGGCGCCTTCCTTGAGAATCGCGTTGCGGATCGCGGGCTTGTCCAGCGCGCGGTTCACGGCGGCGTTCAGCTGCGCCACGATGGGGGCGGGCGTGCCGGCGGGCGCGAGGAAGCCCCACCAGAGTTCGAACTCGTAACCGGGCACCGCACTTGCCATCGGCACGAGATCGGGCGCGATGGGGCTCGGCTTCGCGCTCGTGATGCCCACGGCGCGGACCTTGCCCGCGCGCACCATCGGCAGCAGCGACGGACCGCTCGAGATCAGCAATTGCGTCTGATTGCCGATCAGATCGGTAATGGCGGGACCCATGCCCTTGTACGGCACGTGCTGGATCTGGAGCTTGCCGGCCTTGGCCTTGAGCAGCTCGGTGCCGAATTCGTTGACGCTGCCGGGGCCCGACGATGCGTAGTTGTACTTGCCGGGGTTCTTCCGGATCAGCTCGATCAGTTCCTGCGGGGTCTTCGCGGGCAGCTGGTTGCTGACGGCCACGATAAACGGTCCCTGCGCCACCATCGCCACCGGCGCGAAGCTCTTGACCGCGTCGTAGGTCAGCTTCGTCTGCACCGCGGCGTTGGTCGTCATGCTCGACGATACGGCCACGAGCGTGTAGCCATCGGGGGCGGCCTTCGCGGCCATCGATGTTCCCGTGTTGCCGCTCGCGCCGGGGCGGTTGTCGATGATCACCGGCTGCTTCAGGTCCTCGCCGATCTCCTTGGCGACGATGCGCGCGAAGATATCGTTCGACCCGCCCGGCGGGTACGGCACGATGATCGTGATGGGCTTCGAGGGATAAGGGCCGTCAGCGGCCAGTGCGGGCACGGCCAGCGTGGCGGCCGTGGCGATCCATGCAATGGACGCAATGGACGCAATGGACGCGATGGATGCGAGCTTGCGGCACGACGGTGAAGTCGTCATGGTGTTGTCTCCGGATGTTTTTATATGAGGGGTGCCGCGCGATGACGGTCGGCAATATCAGGCGGGAATCAGTCCCAGCCGCCTGCCAATCTCGACAATCGCCTGCGCGCGGTGCACGAATGGGGGATCGATCATCTTGCCATCGACGACGTAGGCGCCGATGCCCTCGGCTTCCGCGCGCGCCGCGGCTTCGACGACGCGCAGCGCATGGGCGATTTCCTCGTCGGACGGACGGTAGACGTCATTGGCCAGCGCGATCTGCGTCGGGTGGATGCAGCTCTTGCCGATAAAGCCGAGCTGGCGAGACATCTCCGCTTCCGCCCGGAACCCGTCGGCATCGCGGATATTGGCGAAGACGGTGTCGTATGCGTAGACATTGGCTTCCGCGGCGGCCATGCGTACCGCGAACATGGCGGCGTGGATCGCGGCGACATTGCGCCGGTGAATGCCGTTGGGCTCGAACAGATCGCCGAGGCCCAGTTGCAGGCCCGCCACGCGGGGATGCGCGGTGGCCAGTTCGGCGGCGCGGCGCAGCGCGGCCGGCGACTCGACGTTCAGCAGCAGCCGGACTTTCTCGTCCTTACTGGTAAACCCGTTGGCGCGCTCGGCCTTTTCGATCGCGTCCGCGGCGCGGCGCACGTCTTCGGGGCTTTCCGGCTTGGGCAGATTGACCACATCCAGTCCGGGGAGGACCACCGCGGCGATATCGGCTTCGAAGTGCGACGTCGTGAGGCCGTTGACGCGGACGATCAGCGTCTTGCCGGAGGTCCGCGCCATGTCGGAACGCAGCATCTCCGCCAACAGCTTGCGCGCCTCGCCTTTGCGGTCTTCCGCCACCGCGTCTTCGAGGTCGAAGGACAGCGCGTCGGCTTCGCTGGCGAATGCCTTGGGGAAGAACTCGGGCCGCGACCCCGGGACGAACAGTTTGCTCCTCATACCGACACTCCCTCTCTGTGGATGTTTGATGACTCAGGAGTTTGCCCAAGGCGATCAACAAGATAAACTATACTTTTCTACCTTCACACCATAGAAACTCTATGGAAACCGCCTACCTTCGCGCCTTCGCGCTCGTCGTGGAAACCGGCACGCTGGCGGAGGCGGCCCGCCGCCTCAATGTCACGCCCGCGGCCATCTCCCAGCAGATTCAGGTTTTGGAGCGGCAACTGGGTACAACGCTGCTGGGCCGGGCCGGCCGCACGGTGGCGCCGACCGAGTCCGGACGCCGGCTGGCGGAACGCAGCGTGCTGCTGCTGAGCCAGGTGGACGAACTGCGCAGCTGGGTCAATCAGGCCGAAGAGATGCACGAACTGCGTATCGGCACGATCAATACGGCGCTGCACAGCCTGTTGCCCGATGCGCTCGCGCGCTTCACCAACGCGCATCCGGATGTCTCGGTCCATATCCGTTCGGCCACGTCGGGCGAACTGTTCGAGGCCGTCAAGCAGCTGGAACTCGATGCGGCGGTCTGCCTGCACCCGCCGTTTGCGTTGCCCAAGACGTTTGCGTGGGAATTGCTGCGGCAGGAACCGCTCGTGGTCCTGGCCCGGGCGCGCGACCGGCAGACGGATCCGCACGAACTGCTGCGCACACGGCCGCTCATCCGCTATGACCGGACGCTGGGCGGCGGCAAGCAGGCCGACGACTATCTGCGCAAGAACGGCATCACGCCCGCGCTGGAACGCTTCGAGCTGAGCTCGCTGCTGGCCATCGCGATGATGGTCGATCGCGGGCTTGGCGTATCGCTGATTCCGGATATCGCATCGCAGCTGACGGCTCGGCTGCAGGTGGCCAAGCTGGCCTTGCCGATTCCCTCCGAACCGCGGCGGTTCGGCGTGTTGTGGCGCCGCACGTCGCCGTGCGCGAGCCTGATCAAGTCGTTCCTCGCGCACGCGCGCGTGGCGGCGCGGACCTAGCGATTGTTGCCCCGGTGACAACATACTGAAGGCCTCCAGGACCCTACTGGTGCGCGCGTCCCGTTACTAGAATCCGTCACACGGCTGGCCGCCAAAGCGAGCCGTCCAGTGCCCTTCCCCACTCGATCGACAGGATTCTGAAAATGAGCGCAACCACCCGCAACGTGCAGCCGGTTATCACCCCCATTGGCAAGGAGGGCTCTGGCGAACTCGTGTCGTCTCGCTACGGCGTGCGTATCGGCGATGTCGATGTCGTGCTGATCAGCGACGGCGTTCTGCCGCTGCCGACGTCCACGATGTCCACCAACGTGAGCGAGGCGGATCGCAATGCATGGTTCGACGGCCGCTTTCTCCAGCGCGACATGTTCGACTGGGCGCTGAATATCGCGCTCGTGCGCAGCGGCGACAAGCTGATCCTCGTCGACTCGGGCGTGGGTGACGGCTTCGAGTACTTCTCGCGCGCCGGGCAATCGGTGATGCGGCTGGAGACCGCCGGCATCGACCTGCATGCGATTACCGATATCGTGATTACCCATATGCATATGGATCACGTCGGCGGCCTGAACGTCGACGGCGTAAAGGCCAGGCTGCGTCCCGACGTGCGCATTCACGTGGCGGCCGCCGAAGTGGAATTCTGGAAGCATCCCGACTTCAGCAAGACCGTGATGCCCGAGGCGGTGCCGCCCGCCCTGCGCAAGGCCGCGGCAAAGTTCGTGGAACTCTACGGCGAACATATCGTGCAGTTCGACCGGACCGTCCAGGTCGCGCCGGGGGTATCGGCGCGCGTCACGGGCGGACATACGCCGGGACACTGTGTGGTGGACGTGGCGTCGCAGGGCGAAAAGCTGACCTTTGCCGGCGATGCGATCTTCGAAGTCAACTACGACAACCCCGACTGGCAGAACGGCTTCGAGCACGATCCCGAGGGCGCCGTGGATGTCCGCATCGCGCTGTTCGAGGAGGCCGCCGCAACGGGCTCCCTGCTGGCCGCCGCGCACGTCGCGTTCCCGTCGATCGGTCATGTGGCCAAGACCGGCAACACCTACCGGTTCGTGCCGGTGCAGTGGGATTATTGACGCATCGCCAATCTGTTTTTCCGGGAAATGTCTTAGATTTATTTATGAAGTTTCCCGGATAAAATAGGAAGCCATATTTTACTTAAACATTGGCAATGTCATAAACCATGACGAAGTAAACGATATATTTATCTCGCGCCTCCATTCAACAAACTGTTCCCCGGAGGAGCGACATGAATACGACTTTCCGTCATGCTGTCAACGTGTGTACCAGCGTGTGTGCCCGCGTGTGTGCCAGCGTGTGTGCCACCACGGCTGCCTCGCTGTGCGCCGGCATGGCAATGGCACACGCCAAATCCAGCGTCACCTTGTATGGCGTGGCCGACGCCGGCATCGAGTATCTCAACAACGTGCCCACTGCCTCGGGCGGCGCCAGTCAGTTCCGCATGACGTCGGGCAACATGGCCACGTCCCGCTGGGGCATTCGCGGCACCGAAGATCTCGGCAACAGCCTGCGGGCGGTCTTCCATCTCGAGAGCGGCATGCTCGTGGATACCGGCGCGCAGGGCAACCGGACGCGCCTGTTCGATCGCAGCGCCTACGTGGGCCTGGCAAGCCGGTACGGCAGCGTGACGCTCGGCCGCCAGACGACGCCGATGTTCGACACCGCGCGGCGCTTCGACCCGATGGGCTTTTCACCGCGCTATGGGCTCGTCAGGAACGACGTCATCCTCGCGGGCCGCGCGGACAACGCGGTGAAATACAGTGGCACCCTCGGTAGCCTGACCGCTTCCGCGATGTATAGCCTCGGCCGCACTGGCGGCGGCGAGCTGCCGGGCAACCACAAGGTGGACCGGAACTGGGGCGCGGCGCTCGCCTATGGCGCGGGCGCGCTGTCGGCAGGCGCGGCCTACGACGAGTTTCAGGGGGCATCCGCCGCAAGCGCGGACCGCAGGGACCGCCGCGCGCTGATCGGCGCCAGCTATGCCATGGGTCCCACCACGATCTTTGCGGGCTATCGCTGGTACGGCGGCAATACCGGAAGCCTGCCCACCCATCGTTCGAACCTGTACTGGGCCGGGGTGCGCTACGCCCTGAAGCCGGCGCTGACGCTGGCCGGCGCCGCTTATTACACAGACGCCCGGGACACGGACACCCGGGCCAGGAACGCCGACGCCGTCATGTTCGTGGCATCGGCCGATTATGCATTCTCCAGGCGAACCGATGTCTACCTGAACATTGGTTACGCGCTCAACCGGGGCGCGTCCCGGCTGGGCATGAATGGCTATGGCTCCGTACGCGGCAAGTCTGCCCATGTCGTCACGGGCAAAGGGCAGAGCGGCGTGGTCATGGGAGTGCGCCACCGGTTCTGACACACCGACCCCGCCTGCGCTGCAATGCAATACGACGACTTTCATCCTGACGCCCTGACACGCAGCGGTAAGAGATACAACCGGACTTGCACGCCATGGCTCAGCCACTCACGTGCGGCTTGTCGGATTGATCGCGATTGCCCTGCTCGTCAGGCGGCGAGGCCTGCTCGTTCATGATCTCGTTCGGTGTGGGCTTGCGGTCTGCGTCGCGCTTTGGTTCGCCCGCTGACGACGCGGTATCGGCGTCGGCGGAAGGATTCTGGCCACGCTCCGACGTCGTCGGCTTGCGCGCGGGATGATTGATGCTTGTCTCCTGATGCTTCATGTCGAACTCCTGTGTGAATGCCGGATGCGAATGTTGCCTGCGGGGTGTGGACGCAAGGGTCATGCCCATGCATCCGCCTGCGCCACGCTCACGGCGCCATCATGTAGATCAGGCCGACCGCCGATGCACGCATTACACGGCGTCGCCATGGAATTCGATCCGCCTGCAAACACCGTGCACATCGCGCGAATCCCTCGCGGATAGGGCGACGTGCGCGTGCAGGAAACGTTCGTCGCGGGTACTGGGCATACTCGTTGCGCATCGAGTCTCGGCACACTCACCGCCAAAAGGAGATTCGATATGTTCGTTCACAACAAGCGCCTGCAATACACCGTCCGCGTGGCGCGGCCGGATCCCGGCCTCGCCAATCTGCTGCTCGAGCAGTTTGGCGGCCCGCAGGGCGAGCTCGCCGCCGCGTGCCGCTACTTCACCCAGGCGCTCGCCGAGGAGGACCCGGGCCGCAAGGACATGCTGTTCGACATCGCCACGGAAGAGCTGAGCCATCTGGAAGTCATCGGCTCGCTGATCGCCATGCTGAATCGTGGGGCCAAGGGGGACCTCGCGGAAGGCGTGCAACAGGAAGCCGAGCTGTATCGATCGCTGCAGGGCGCGGGCAACGATAGCCACGTCACGCAGTTGCTTTACGGCGGCGGCCCCGCGCTCATCAACTCGGCGGGCGTGCCATGGACCGCCGCCTACATCGACAGCATCGGCGAACCCACCGCGGACCTGCGCTCGAACATCGCCGCGGAGGCCAGGGCAAAGATCATTTACGAGCGCCTGATGAATGTCACGGACGACGCGGACGTGCAGGAAGCGCTCGGATTCCTGATGACGCGGGAAATCTCGCATCAGAAGTCGTTCGAGAAAGCGCTGTACTCCATCACGCCCAACTTCCCTCCGGGCAAGACGCCCGGCGATCCGCGCTTTGCAAGCGTCTATTTCAAGATGTCGCAAGGCGAAGCGATGCGTGGTCCCTGGAACGCGGACAGTACGTTCGTCTTTGTCGAGAATCCGCCGCCCGCGGTCGATGGCGGCGACGGCCTCGCGACCGTGGAACTGCCCGCCGATCAGCAATCCACGCTGGAAGCCTTTGCCATGCGCGGCGAGTCGGACGTGAATAGCGACCCGGTCACCGGCGCCGATCTCGGCAAGGCCGACGACGACCTCGACGGTACGGGCGAAGCGGATCCCCCCGCACGCAACAAGCGCTGATGCCGCGCCGCGGGGCCGGGCGCTGGCACGGCCCCCGACATCTCACGGCATGATGCAATGCCGTGAGCGCCACGACTGGTAAAGGGTTGCTCAGTCGAGCCCCCCTTTAGAACGGTATGTTCGAGACACCAACGAAGCGATCCTTCGCAAAAAGACCACATTAGGCAAGATCCTCTAATTTGCTCCGCTTTGTCGATTTTTGTGCATGTCATTGTCTGTACCGCAAAGACGCCTCGTTCATCTCCTGAACAGTGGCGCGCAGCTTCGCATCGTTCGATCGGTCCTGAATCGTTCCCCCGTCTATTGCGAACTTTCCCCCGCGAATGCATCGGGTCCGATCGAGATCATCCCGATGTGGCGCATTCGGAAACTACTTGCCACGAACGCCGTCCGGCTGGATACCGGCGACATGGCGACCGCCACGGAGATCGTTCTCGCGACGCGCCCCGCTCCCGGTGACGACAATGGCGGCAATGGGCAGAAAGACCTGCCCGATACGTGATGCCGGCCCGTCTCGCGACGTTCGCAGAGACGGTAAAAGCTTTTACATCCGGCGCGAAATCTTTGACTTCTCGTCGCGCGTGCCGCGGTCCAGTATTAGGTGCTGGCTGGGGCGCCTCGTCATGCAACCCCCCCCCGGTCTGTCTCCGTTCCTGCCGAGGGTTTCCATGCCGAGTCCGATCGACGTAGACATTACACGCAGGCTGTTCACCGCGCTGGGCGGGGCCATTCCGCTGGCGATGGCATTGCCGGCGGCCGCCGCCGATTCGAAAAGCCGGGCGTCGGCTGGCGCCAGTCCGCCAGCAAATCCCGCGGCGGCGGAGACCAGGCCGCCGCCGGGCTTGCCGATGCACGAAGGCTACGCGGAGGTCATCGCGCGCATGGCCTACATATGGGGCTGGCCGATGGTGAACATGCTGAATCGCTTCGCGCGCATCACGCAGGCCCCGCATCCGGGCCTGCTCAATGGCGTGCTACCCGCCGCGCCCCGCGGGCAGGTCGGCATGCTGCACGACTACATCGACCCGGCGGAAACGTTCGTGACCTGTCCGAACCAGGACGTGGTCTACGGACTGGGGTTCTTCCAGCTGGATGAAGAGCCGGTGGTCGCTCAGGTGCCCGACTTCGGCGACCGGTTCTGGGTCTACGCGCTGTACGACGCGCGCACCAATCAGTTCGGCCAGGTCGGCAAGCCGTACCGGACGCGGCCCGGTTTCTACCTGCTGGCGGGCCCCCAGTGGAAGGGCAACAAGCCGTCGGGCATCGCGTCGGTCATTCGCTGCCCCACATCGCTGGCCAACGCCATTCCGCGCGTGTTCATGAACGACACGCCCGACGATCGCCGCGCCATTCAACCGGTGCTCAACCAGATCGTCTTCTATCCGCTCAAGCAATTCGATGGCCGCATGAAAACCATCGACTGGGCGAAGGCACCCGAGATTCCGGGCCCCAAATCCGAGGCCGGCGCCGGCGGCGGCGAGACGCGATGGGTCATCCCCGAGACGTTCTTCGATCAGTTCGGGCAGGTGCTGGACACCGTGCCGCCCCTGCCCGGGGAGGAAGCGCTCTACGCGCAGTTCCGGTCGCTGATGGAAGTTGCGGGCCGCGACGAGGACATCCGGAAGCACCTCGTATCCGTCGCCGTCAGCACCGAACGCGACGCAATCGGACCGTTCTTCGAATGGCGCCGTAACGGCCTGCCCGCTGGCAACGGATGGAACCGCTCGACCAACAACGCGCAGACCGGCTTCGACTACTTCGATCGTACGGGCACGGCCAAATCGAACATGTTCGACAACCGGCCCAATGAGACGCAGTACTTCTATACCGACGTCGATGCGTCCGGTGCGGCGCTCAACGGAACGAACAGCTACGAGGTCGTCTTTCCCGCCGGACAGGAGCCCCCTGTCAATGGCTTCTGGTCGCTGACGCTCTACAACGACAAGCATCTGTTCCACCCGAACGAACTCAAGCGTTATTCGCTCGGCACGAAGAACGCGACCCTCAGGCGTCAGGCCGATGGTTCGCTGACGCTGTATGCGGGATCGCGGTCCCCGGGCGCGGCGCGGGAGTCGAACTGGCTGCCCGCCCCCGGCGGATCGTTCTCGCTCTACATTCGCGCCTACTGGGGCAAGACGCCCATTCTCGACGGCGCCTGGAAGCCGCCAGCCATCCGGAGGATCGCATGAACAGAACGAACGTCGCCTCGCTCGCGCTCGCCGCCATGGCGTTGTCGCTCCCTGCCCTCACCCATGCGCAAGGCTCGCGCTACGACGCGCTGGCAAGGGTGGCATCTACGTGCTGCTGCCGCCCGACTACAAGGGCGAGCCGCCGAAGGCGAGCCTGCCCAAAGGCGCGTTCGTTTACCGTTCGCGCACCAACAACGTGTTCCTGTTCTGGCGAACGTTCTTCAGCGATCCGAAAGACCTGTCGAAGGCCAATGCACAGATCGCGGCTACGCGCATCTACCCGCTTGGCCAGAAGGGCTCGGCCAGACCGATGCAGTTCCCCGACGGCAATGCCGAACCCGCGAACCTGCTGTTTCCGCGCGATGCCAGCTACTTCGACATGCTGTCCCGCTTTATCGACAGCGAGACCGTCGATCCCGCGGACATGGACATGCGAGGCTTCCTCCATACCATCGGGATCGAAAAGGGCCGGCCGTTCTCCCCCCCGCCCGAGCTGCGCGCAATGCTCGACCGCGCCGCACAGACCGGGTTCAAGATGAGCAAGGTCGTGATCACCGCTATGGTGACCGCGAGCCAGGCGGGCTCTACTATCCGGACCGGCAATGGGTCAATGTGTTCGCCGGTGAAGACACGTCGTTCCAGTCCGGCCGTACGTTTACCAATCTGGAGCAGCGCGACAAGCCCATGCAGAACGCGGATGGCTCGATCGATCTGTACTTCGGCCCGAACGCGCCCGCCGGCAAGGAAAAGAACTGGCTGCGCACGCTGCCGGGCAAAGGCTACTTCGTGATCCTCAGGCTGTACTCGCCCGAGGAAGCGTTCTTCAGCCAGACGTGGAAACCGGGAGACATCGAGAAGCGCCGTTGACCCGGCGCCAATGCATCCGCGCATGGAACAGATCATCCGCCATCCCGCCGTCCTGTTCGTCCTGCTGCTGATCCTGCTGGCGGCAGCCACGGCCATTGGCGCGCAGGTGCTGCGCCGCATGCGCCCGGTCGGCAAGGAGAACCGCGATGACTTCAATATCGTGCAGGGCGCAACGCTCACGCTGCTCGCATTGCTGATCGGCTTCACGCTGTCGATGGCGGTGGGCCGATACGACCAGCGCAAGAACCTCGAGGAAGAAGAAGCCAACGCCATCGGCACGGAATACCTGCGCGCGGATCTGGTCGAGGGGCCGGAGGCCGGACAGATCAAGGCGCTCCTCGTCCGGTATCTGGACCAGCGCCTCCAGTATTACCGGACACGCGACCGCGAACAGCTGCACGGGATCGCGGCGGCCACCGCGCAGATCGAGGACGAGATGTGGAAGACCGTGCGAGGCATCGCGCGCGACAAGCCGACACCCATCACCGCCCTTGTCGTGAGCGGCATGAACGACGTGATCAATTCCCAGGGCTACGCCGAAGCCGCGTGGCTGAACCGCATTCCGGTGGCGGCATGGTGCCTGATGATCGTCATCGCATTCTTCAGCACGCTGATGCAGGGCTATGGCGCGCGCGCGGAGACGTCCAGGGCGTTCCTGCTGCTCGTGCTCCCGCTGACGGTGTCGCTGTCGCTGGCACTCATTGCCGATATCGACAGTCCCCGCGGCGGCCTGATCCGCGTCATCCCACAGAACCTCGAAAGCCTCGCCGCATCGCTGGGCCGCTGAGCCGTCATTCTCGGCGCAGCCCGACGTCAGACCGGTGCATTCACCGCGAACTTGCCACGCTTGGTCGAGAAGAACGTCCGCACATTGCGAACGTTGTGCGTGCCGCTGAAAAGGCGGCGGGCAAAGGCATCGTAGGCGCTCATGTCCGCCAGCTCCGCGATGACGACGAAGTCTGGCCCCGGTGAGACCCGATAGCACTGGGTCACCGTGGGCTCCGCGCAGATATGCGCTTCGAACGCGTCGCAGTCTTCGGCCGCCTGACGGTCGAGCGAGACCTCGATGATGGCCGTCACCGATCGGCCGAGCTTGCCCTGATCCAGCATCGCGACTTCGCGCACGATCACCCCGGCCTCCCGGAGCCGGCGTAATCGCCGCATTGTCGTCGGCGCGGACGCGAACACGCGCTGCGCCAGCTCCACATTGGACAGGGAGGCATCCTCCTGCAGCACGCGGAGGATGCGCAGGTCCAGGTCGTCGAGGTCGTCCGTCATCGGTGAGATAACAAATCAGTGAAAGAAAATTTCACACGGAGGTTGAATCGTCGTAATAAACCATAAATCACCGGTTTTTGAAAGAAAATTTCATTACATCACCCCTACCATCGGTCCCGTGGCCACTCAACCGAAACAACGAACTTCTGAATGGAGCTGACGGTATGTGCGGAATCGTGGGTGCGGTATCGCATCGCAACATCGTGCTGGATCTCGTGGATGGACTGAAACGGCTGGAATACCGCGGGTATGACTCGTGCGGGGTGGCCGCGATACAGGAGGGCAGGCTCGTCAGATCGCGCAGCGTCGATCGCGTCGCGGCATTGCGGGGCGATATCGCGGATCGCGGCGTCGATGGCCATACGGGCATCGCCCACACGCGCTGGGCCACGCACGGGATGCCCGTCACGGCCAATGCGCATCCGCACTTCTCCCCGAACGACGACGCGCCTCGCGTTGCGGTGTCCCACAACGGGATCATCGAGAATCACGAGGCCCTGCGCACCGAGCTCGAAGGCCACGGCTATGTGTTCGCCAGCCAGACCGACAGCGAGGTCATCGCCCATCTGATCGACCACCTCTACAACGGTGACCTGTTCGAGGCCGTGCGCGAAACCGTGGCGCGCCTGCATGGCAGCTATGCCATTGCCGTGCTATGCCGCGACGAACCTCATCGGATGGTCGGCGCGCGCCGTGGCATGCCGCTGGTCGTGGGCGTGGGCGACGGCGAGAACTTCCTCGCCTCCGATGCGATTGCGGTGGCCAATGCCACCACGCAGATCGTCTATCTCGCGGATGGCGATGTCGCGGACGTGCAAATGCATCGCTACTGGATCGTCGATGCGCACGGCCAGCGCGTGGAACGCGACGTGCATACCGTCGCGGCGCATAGCGCGGCGGCCGATCTCGGCCTCTACCAGCACTACATGCAGAAGGAGATTTTCGAGCAGCCGCGCGCCGTGGCCGATACGCTGCGCGATATCACGGCGATCATGCCCGAACTGTTCGGCGACGGTGCCTACCGGCAGCTCGACAATATCGATGCCGTGCTGCTGCTGGCCTGCGGCGGCAGCTACCACGCGGCGCTGACGGCGAGCTACTGGATCGAGCAACTGGCCAACCTGCCCGTGCGCGTGGAAATCGCCAGCGAGTACCGCTACCGAGAGCCGTTCAGCAATCCCCGGATGCTGGTCGTCGCGGTGTCGCAGAGCGGGGAGACCGCCGACGTGCTCGGTGCCGTGCATGCGGCGCGCGAACGCGGCATGCACCGTACGCTGGCCATCTGCAATGTCGCGACGAGCGCGCTGGTGCGCGAATGCGCCATGCACTTCATCACGCGCGCGGGCATCGAAATCGGCGTCGCGTCGACCAAGGCCTTTACCACGCAACTGGTGGCGCTCTACCTTCTTGCGCTCACGCTGGCACAGATGCGCGGACGCCTGACGGACGCGGAAGAGCAGGAACACCTGCGCGCGCTCCGGCACCTGCCGGATGCACTGACGCGCGTCCTGGCGCTGGAGCCCAATATCATCGGCTGGGCGGAACAGTTTGCCCGCAAGGAGAACATGCTGTTCCTCGGGCGCGGCATGCACTATCCAATCGCATTGGAAGGCGCGCTGAAGATGAAGGAGATCTCCTACATCCACGCCGAGGGCTACGCCGCGGGCGAACTCAAGCACGGCCCGCTCGCGCTCGTCAGCGACCAGATGCCCGTCGTGGCCGTGGCGCCCAACGACAGCCTCCTGGAGAAGCTGAAATCGAACATGTATGAAGTCAATGCCCGCAGCGGCAAGCTATGTGTCTTCGCGGACATCGACTGCGCATTGCAGCCCAGCCCCGGGCTCGAAATCATCCGGCTGACCGAGCATTACGGCATGCTTTCCCCGATCCTGCATACCATTCCCATGCAACTGCTGTCGTACCACACCGCGCTCGCGCGCGGCACGGACATCGACAAGCCACGCAACCTCGCGAAGTCAGTGACCGTGGAGTAGCGCGGGCCGCGGCCGGCTGACCAGTGTCACCATCACATAGCTCATGATCATCAGCATGAACCACGACCCGAGCTTGCCGATGCCGACCAGATGCCAGCCGTCGAGCTGGTTGGGATACAGCCACGTGCGCGTCACGGTGCCGATGTTTTCGGCGAGCCAGATGAACAGCGCCACCAGCGTGAAGCCGAGCAGCATGGGCATGCGCCGGTGCACGCGGTCGATGCGGAAGTGGACCCAGCAGCGGCCGAAGGCCACGGCCACGAGGGCCACCAGCACGTAGCGGGCGTCCCACCAGTAGTGATGCAGGAAGAAGTTGACATAGATGGCCATCGATAACGCGCCCGTGACGACGAGCGGCGGATGGCGCGTAAAACGGAAATCGAACTCGCGCCAGACCCGCGCGATATAGCTGCCGACGGCCGCGTACATAAAGCCCGTGAACAGCGGCACGTTGCCGACGCGCAGGACCGAGGCCTCCGGGTAGATCCATGAGCCGACCGATGTCTTGAACACCTCCATGACGGTGCCGGCCACGTGGAACAGCATGATCACCTTCGCTTCGTCCCACGTCTCCAGCCGCAGCCACAGCATGGCGATCTGGATCGCCACGGCCGCCACGACGAGAAAGTCGTAGCGCGTCAGCGCCGCGCCGGCCGGGTACCAGAGATGCGTGCCGATGAGCAGCGCCACCATCAGGCCGCCGAACAGGCAGGCCCACGCCTGCTTGATGCCGAACACCACGAACTCGTGCAGGACCGTGGCCCACTCCCCGCGCCTTGCGGCCCATGCTCCGGAGATGTCCCGCCAGCCGTGGTACGTCGCGCTCAGGGTCGCCCGCAACGATCCGCCGTTTGTTGTCATTGTCATGCCGCTTGCGTTATCGATGCGGCATTTTGCCATCGGTGGCCGTGGCCCTCCAGCGAGCGCGGTCAATCCGCCGCGCGCTGCCATGCGGCGACGAACGCGCGCAACTCTCCGCCCGACGCGTCGGTCACGGCCCAGTAGCGCATGCCGCGCGCGCTCCAGCTTTCCATCTCGTAGCCCTGCACCACGCGTCCGGCGCTATCGCCGCGGCCCTTCTCCGGCAGGACGTAGACCTCCAGCGGATGGTGGTTGCGGCGATAGACAAGCACCGCGACGCGGCGGCCGTCCACGTAGTCGAGGCGTCCGCCCACCAGCGGAAATCCCTCCGCGGCAAGGTCCCGGACCTCAGGCGCATAGTCGATGCGGCCGTTGAACCATGGCTTGACGGTATGGCGATCGGTGGACGCCACGTCGATCTCGCGCGTCGACAGCAGCGCGCGGACGTGGCTGGCGACGATCGCGTCCGCGGTAAGGTCGGTCGGGGATTCGCGCAGCGCGTAGCCGGCGATGGCCAGCCCCACGGCGGCCACCGTCACGGCCGCCATGGCCGCGTTGAGAGCCGGCGACCATGTGAACCAGCGACGCCAGCCCGCCTTCAAGGCCGGAACATCGGCCGGCCCCACGGTTGCCTCCATATTCGGTCCCACAGCCGATCCACCGGACGGAAAGGCGATACCGGGCGCCAGGTCGTCCCACCCGGCATCGGCATCGGCATCGGCATCGGCAACTGGCAGCGCCGCCAGCACACGCGCGCGCAACGCGGGCGATGCACGGTAGTATCCCGCCCCCTGTCGTACGGTCCTCCGCAGCGCCCGCAGTTCCCGCAACGCTGTCACGCAGTCGCCGCAATCCTCGAGATGCCGCTCCAGCCGAACGCTGTCGGCCGCGCCGATCTCGCCGTCCGCGCAGGCCTGCAGCAGTTGACGGGCTTCGTTGCAGTTCATGGCCGCCCTCCCCGCTCGCGCACATCGCCGACCCAGGCACCCGCACCCTGCCCCTCGCGCAAGAGCACGATCTCCGCGGCAAGCATGCGCCGTCCCCGCGCCAGCCGCGACATCACGGTACCGGCCGGAATATCGACGATGCGCGCGATATCGCGATAGTGCAGGTCCTCGAGCTCGCGCAGCACGATCACCTCGCGAAACGCCACGGGCAGCCGCTCGAGCGCCGCATGCACGAGCCGCACGTCCTCCTCGCGCAGCAGCACCTGCTCGGGATCGGCCGGCATGCCGTGCCATGCCGGCAGCTCGGCGTCGGCGGCATTGTCGTCATAGCCGGTTTCGGCGGCGGATCTGCGTTGCTGGTACATCGTGAACCATGTATTGCGCACGATCGCGAGCAGCCATGGGCGCGGCCGCTCGCCCCGAAAACTCGCGAACAGGCGGAACGCGCGCAGGAACGCCTCCTGCACGACGTCGTCGGCATCGCTCGCGCCACCGCACAGCCACCGCGCGAGATTGTGCGCGGCGTCGAGGTGCGGCAGCACCAGCGCATCGAAGCGGCGGCGCTCGCTGGCGTCCACATCAGGCCTCGTGATGCCGGGTGGCGGCGAAGGTGGGGTCTGTCGGCGATCGAATCATGTTGGGTATTCCTCGCTATACCGACGGCACCCCGAGTTTATTCCCGCGATCGGCGGTTTGCGGTGAATTTTTTTTGCGGCCGCTTGCCGGGAATATTCCGCTGTGGGCGACGGTAAGACTGGCAGGATCATCGAGCAAGGAGCCACCATGACCCTCCCCTGCAACCGGCGCGCCTTTCTGCGCCTGGCCGGCGCCGGTGCCGGCGCCGTCTTCGCCTCCGGCCTGCCCGGCTGGGCCGCCGCGCGCGACGACGACTTCTTCTTCGTGCAGTTGTCCGATTCCCACTGGGGATTCCAGGGCGCGGCAAACCCCGACGCGCGCGGCACGCTGCCCCGCGCGGTGGCGGCCGTCAACGCGCTGCCGCGCGAGCCGGACTTCATCATGTTTACGGGCGACCTCACCCACTCCACCGACGATCCGGCCGAACGGCGCAAGCGCATGCGCGAGTTCCAGGCGGCCATCGCTCCGCTCAAGGCCGGCCAGATCCATCTGATGCCGGGCGAGCACGACGCAAGTCTCGACAACGGCGAGGCCTATCGCGAGCTGTTCGGGCCCACGCATTACACGTTCGATCACAAGGGGCTGCACGCGATCGTGCTCGACAACGTGTCCGATCCCACGGGACAGGTCGGCGACGCACAACGGCAATGGCTGGCGGACGATCTGTCGAAGCAGCCGCGCGATGCGCGCATCGTGGTGTTCACGCACCGGCCGCTGTTCAACCTCTATCCGCAATGGGACTGGGCCACGCGCGATGGGGACCGCGTGGTCGAGTTGCTGATGCCTTACCAGAACGTGACCGTGTTCTACGGCCATATCCATCAGGAGCATCACCACCTGACCGGGCATATCGAGCATCATGCGGCGCGGTCGCTGATGTTTCCGCTGCCGCCACCGGGCTCCCAGCCCCGCCGCGAGCCGCTGCCCTGGGATGCGGCACAACCGTACCGCGGACTGGGATGGCGCGAGGTGACAGCGATGCGGCAGCCGGCCGGCTACCGGCTGGCCGAACGTCCCGTGAGCGATACCTCGGGAGGCCAGTCATGACGACGCGCGTACATACCCGGCGCCGCACGGTGCTTGCATGGTCGGCGGCACTGCTCGCCACGCCGTTGATCGCCAGGCTCGGCGACGCCGCCGCGCCCCGCGTGATTCCCGTTCGCGCGCGGCGCTTCGTGTTCACGCCGGACAAGATCGTGCTGAAGGCAGGAGAGCCTGTGGTGCTGGAGTTGATCGCCGAGGACGTGATCATGGGCTTCAGCGCACCGGACCTCGGCGTGCGCGCCGATATGCCGCCGGGGCAGACCGTACGGCTCGCGGTCACGCCCGCGAAGGCGGGGACCTATACGTTCCTGTGCGACCTGTTCTGCGGGTCCGGGCATGAGAGCATGTCCGGTGTGATTGAGGTCAAAGCCTGAGCGAGTTCAAGCGAAGGCCCTACGGCTGCGCGGGCTTCGACGTCTCCGTCACGCGCAGGGAGGGCAGCCACACATCCGGGCCCGGCGCCCGGACCACGGTTCCCTTCACCCTCGTCTCGCGCCCCGCCAGCGACCTCGCCTCCGCCAACGGCATGCCGATCAGCTCCCAACTCTCCTTCGATGTCGTGTGCATCATCACGGTCGGGAACGGTTCGTTGCCCTTGATATGAATCTCGCCGACCAGCGTTCTCTCTCCGGAATCCGCGGCCGCGGCGCATGCGGTCAGGCCGAGGGCCATCAGCAAAGGCAGGATCTTGGTTTGCATTGTCTTGTCCATCGGAAGAAAGGGCGGCAACCGCCGCCCCCTAGCTTACTGAATGACGACCGATAGCGTCGAGCCCGCGGGGACCTTCACCGTTTCACTGTAGGTACCGGACACGGCCCTGCGCACGACCGGCAGGCTGGCGTACGGCTGCAACGTCGCGGGTACCGATTGCGTCAGCGTGCGGGTGGCCAGCAACGCCTGCGGGTCGATCACGGGCAGCGTGAAGCCACCTTCCGCGCGCGCCGGGAAGCCGAAGCCAGCCGGGCTCGGAGCCTTCATCAGCGAGGCCGATGTCGCACCGAACCGGCGCAGCTGTTCGCCGAGGCTCGACGTCGGCGCAATGGCCCGAATCGACGAATCGAGCACGGCCAGCGAGTCCGTGCTGCTCACGTTCGTCAGCAGGTGCTTGTAGAACGCCAGCCCCAGCTGCCGATCGAGGAAGCCGCCCAGCGAGCCGGACACCGAATAGCTGTCGCAAGCCGCGCCAAACGGGTCCCACGTGGTCAGGCTGCAGTTATACGACCCGGCCTTGTAGCCGACGTAGTTGGGGAACCGGACATCCCGGATGGCGTTGTAGGTCGGGTCGATCGACTGGCTCGCGAAGTCTTCCATCATCATCGCGGTGCCTTCTTCCAGCCAGGTATCGAAGGCATTGGCGGGCCCCTGCACCACGGCGCGACGGTAGAAGTTCTGCATATGCATGCCTTCGTGCGCCATCGTGAGGAGCATCGACTGCAGGCCCGACGAACCGCCAAGGTAAAGCGTCTCCGCATCCAGATACAGCGACACCGACTGGTTGCTGAACGCACTGCCCGCCGTCGTCAGCGCATTGCGCGCGTAGAAGTATCCGACCACGCCAAACGGCCGGCCATTGTTGTCGAAGTTCAGGATGACGATGTCGATCGGCTGCGCGACCGCGCCGCTGATGAGGTCGGTATAGGGGTGCGGCCCCCAGACCGGCCCACCGGTCTGCTTGAGCATGTCGTAGATCTTGCCCGTCGGGACGAACCCCGCATACAGCGCATTGACGATGGCGGCGCTGACCTTGGTCGGGTCGCTCTCGGCGCTTTCCACCCAGAAATTCACGACCGTGCCATCGGAAGCGGTATCCGTGCGCACCAGCGTCGTGGCGCGCACGCTGTTGTCCTCGTGGAAGAAGTTTCGCGTATCGCCAACCGTATAGGCCGCGCGCTGGGGGACCGTGCCGAACGACGAACCGTTGATCCCCGCCTTGCGGGGACCGGCAAGTGCCGCCCAGCCGTCGCGGTTGAAGTCCGAGATGCGGCGCGTGATCGCGCTCTTGCCGTCATCGAGCTGGATCGCGCTCGCGGCGATCGCCGGCAGGTACGAGGCCGTCAGCGGGATGGTCGGCATCGTCTGCGCCGTGCCCGTCTGGTTCGTGAAGACCAGCGTCACGTCCTGGCCGCCGAGCCCGGAGATGCTGATCGGCATGTCCACGGCGGAGGCGGTCGCATTGATGTTCTGCCACACGCCGATTCCGCTACCGGCGTAAGTGTTGGCATCCACGGCGGCACAGCCCGAGCAGGCCGGCGATACGACGCTGGTCGGCTTGGCGACCGGCGTGGCCGGCGTTCCGGGGGTGCCGGGGGTACCCGGTGTTTGGGTGCCCGTGGTGGCGGTCGTGGATTGCGCCGCGGGCGCATCGTCCCCACCGCCTCCGCAGGCGGCAAGCACGGCAGATGTCAGCAAGGCCACGGCCAGAGACCCCGGGAAAGACAAAGTGCGCGCGTTGCGCATGTATTTCTCCTGATTGTGTTGGATGCCGCGATCCGTCAATACGCGGCATTCCCCTTATCGGCAGAAATACGAGGTCGAATCACCCCGCCATCGGGGGGCTCCCGGCCATTGGGCTATCATGCGGGTCCCCTCCGAAGTGGTCCCCTATGATTACCGTCCGTAATGTCACGCTGCGCCGTGGCGTCAATGTCGTGCTCGATCGCGCGTCCGTCACCTTCAATCCCGGCGAGAAAATCGGTCTTGTTGGCCGCAATGGCGCGGGAAAGTCGTCCTTTTTCGGCCTTCTGAACGGCACGCTGCACGAAGACAGCGGCGAATTCTCGATTCCGGCCGCGTGGCGGATGGGTCAGGTCGCGCAGGACATGGCGGAGACCGAGCAAAGCGCGACCGACTTCGTGGTCGAGGGGGATACCGTGCTGCTGGCCGCGCAGGCCGAGGTTGCGGCCGCCGAGGCCAGCGAGGACGGCATGCGCATGGCCGAGGCCTATATGGCCCTGCACGACGCCGGCGCGCACGACGCGCCCGCCCGTGCCCAGGCGCTGATCCTGGGTCTCGGTTTCGGCGCCGCGCAGCTGAGCCAGCCCGTCAACAGCTTCTCGGGCGGCTGGCGCATGCGGCTACAGCTGGCCCGCGCGCTGATGTGCCCGTCCGACCTGCTGCTGCTCGACGAACCGACGAACCACCTGGACCTCGATGCGCTGGTCTGGCTCGAAGCATGGCTCAAGCGTTATGCGGGCACGCTGGTCGTCATCAGCCACGACCGCGAGTTCCTCGATGCGGTGACGCAGGTCACCGTGCACGTCGATAACGCGAAGCTCGTGCGCTACGGCGGCAACTACAGCCGGTTCGAGGAGATGCGCGCGGAGCAGCTGGAGCTGCAGCAGGCCGCGATGGCCAGGCAGGCGGACAAGATCGCCCATCTGCAGAAGTTCATCGACCGCTTCAAGGCCAAGGCGTCGAAGGCCAAGCAGGCACAGAGCCGCGTCAAGGCGCTCGAGCGCATGGAAAAGATCGCCCCGGTGCTGGCCGACGCGGAGTTCTCCTTCGAATTCAAGGAGCCGCTCAACGTCCCGAATCCGCTGCTCTCGATGCTCGATGCGAGCTTCGGCTACCCGGTGCCCGACGACGCGCCGGCAGGCGCCACGCCCACGGTCATCGTGCGCGGCATCAACCGTTCGGTGATGGCCGGCCAGCGTATCGGCATTCTTGGCGCCAACGGGCAAGGCAAATCCACGCTCGTGAAGACCGTGGCACACGCCCTGGCCCCGATTGCCGGCGAGATCAGCGAGGGCAAGGGCCTGAATATCGGCTACTTCGCGCAGCAGGAACTGGACGTGCTGCGTCCGCACGACACGCCGATGGAACACATGATCCGCCTGGCGAAGGACACGCCGCCCCATATGCGCGCGCCAGGCCAGAGCGGCACCGAACAATCGCTGCGCACCTTTCTCGGCACGTTCAATTTCAGCGGCGACATGGTGCATCAGGCCGTCAGCACGATGAGCGGCGGCGAAAAGGCACGGCTCGTGCTGTGCATGATCGTGTGGCAACGCCCCAACCTGCTGCTGCTCGACGAGCCGACCAACCATCTGGACCTGGCCACGCGCGAAGCGCTGGGCATCGCGCTCAACGAGTTCGAAGGCACCGTGATGCTGGTCAGCCACGACCGCGCGCTGCTGCGCGCCGTCTGCGACGAGTTCTGGCTGGTCACCAAGGGTGGCGTCCATCCTTTCGACGGCGATCTGGAGGACTATCAGCAGTTCCTGCGCAACGAGGCGCGACGCATGCGCGAGGAGATGCAGGGCAAGCCGCAATAAGCCGTTCGTTATGCGGCGGGAGCGGGCGAGCGGACGCACAACAATGGCACCGCCCCCGCCGCCAGCAACGCGCCGGACAGCGTGAATGCCAGATTGAAGCTACCCGTCTCGGCCACGATATAGCCCGTGACGATGGGCGCAACCAGGCCGAAGATATTGCCCACGGTGCTGATAAAGCCAACGGCGCTTCCCACATCGCGCGCATCGCGGGTCAGGTCATTGGCGAGCGCGAGGTTGAGCGACACCGCCGACGCGCAGGCGGCGAGCGACAGCGTGATGACTGGCAAGATCGCCACGAGGTGGTTCAGGTACGGCACCGCCGCGACCAGCGCGGAGCCGAACAGGCACGCGGCCACCCAGAACTTGCGCGTCCCCGATGCAAGGTTGGCCGGCATGAACGCATCGCTCAGCCGGAGCACCGCGACGACCAGCAGCGCGGCGCCAAGATACGTCGCACCCAGCAGCAGTCCGGTCGTCGTGACCGGCAGCGACTGCTCCTTTTGCAGGTAGCTCGGCAACCATGCCAGAAACAGATGCGTGGAAAACCCGGCGCAGCCGTGTGCGAACGCGCTCGCCCGCATGGGAGCGCTGCCGGCGATGCCGCGCAGCCCGGCCGAGACCGATCCCACAGGCTGCGCGGCGTCCACCTGCGCGGGAGGTGCGGGACGCGCGGGACGTGCGGGACGTCCGCCGTGCCGGTTCCATGCAACCCAGAAGCCCAGCCACACCGCACCGATGGCCCCCGCCACGATAAAGACGACACGCCATCCCCACGTCGAGATCATGCCCGACAAGGCCACCGCACCGATGGCCGGCCCGATCAGGCTGCCACTGTGCAGGATGCCGGTCGCCAGCCCCCATTTGTTTCGGGGCACATGATCCCGAATCGTGCGCGCGCCCGTCGGATAGGTAACCGCGGCGCAAAGGCCGGCGGCCAGACGGCATGCGAGCAGCGACAGAAAACTCCACGAGAACGCAATGGAGGCACTGGCCGCGGAAAGCAGCCCGATACCGAGGCCGCCCACCCGATAGGCGCCGAACCGCCCGACCAGATGGCCGGCGGGAATCAGCGCCATGAAGTACAGCCAGCTGAACGACGACAGCAGGTATCCCATCGCCACGGGGGACAGACCGAACTCCTCGCTCACCGCGACCGCCGTCAGCGACAGCGCCGTGCGATCGACATAGAGAATCACGGTTAACGCGGACAGCAGAACGTAGATTCGCATCGGCTTCCTGTTCAGAACCCCGGTGCCGTCGGCCTTGCACGCATATCGTTGCTATCGACGTCAGCCGGCTGCCGCAGGTACTGTACTTCAACTCGCTTTCACCCGCGCGGTAGAATCCGGTTCTTACCAGACTTGGACGGCACCCCTGCCTCGGGCACGCCTCAATTGCGATGTCATCCAGCCAAGCGCGCGCCTCGCGACTGCATTTCGATCTGACCACCGTTCAACTGTTTATCGCCGTGGCGGACATGGGCAGCATTACCCGTGGGGCGGAGCGGCTGCATCTGGCGCCCGCGGCCGCGTCCCGCCGCATCCTCGAGCTCGAATCGCAGTTGGGCGTGTCGTTGTTCGAACGGCTCCCGCATGGCATGGCCGTGACCGAAGCGGGCGGCGCGCTGCTCGCGCATGCGCGCGGCATCAGCCATACCGTGCAGCGCATGCAGGACGATGCCGCCTCGTACATCGGCGGCGTGCTTGGCGTCGTGCGCATCGCCGCGCCCAAGTCGGCCGTCATCCAGTTCCTGCCATCGGACATCCAGCGCTGCGCGGCGGAGTGTCCGGGCATTCGCATCGACCTGCAGGAGATGAACAGCGAGGAGGTCCAGCAATCGCTGCGCCGCGGCATGGCCGACCTGGGCATCTACGACGGCAACCTCGGCGTCGTCGATCTGCCCACCGCGCCCTATCGGTCCGACCGCCTCGCGCTGGTCGTCGCCAGCCAGCACGCGCTGGCCCGCCGCAAGCGGGTATCGCTCGAGGACGTCCTCGACTGCGACCTGATCGTGCTCAGCGCGAGCTCGGCCATTTCCATCCTGCTGGAGCGCCTGGCCGCCGAAGCGGGCAGGACGATGCGCATGCGCATGCGGGTGCAGGGGTTCGACAGCATCGCCGCGCTCGTCGCCGAGAACCTCGGCGCCGGCGTCATGCCGGAAGCCATCGCGAAGAAGGTTGCGGCCGGATCCCGGTTCGTCCGCATACCCATCGACGAGCCCTGGGCGGAGCGGCGGTTTGTCCTGTGCCACCGGCCCCACGGCGAACTGTCTTCCGCCGCCCATGCGGTATTGCGGGTGCTTGCGCAAAAGGCGAAACCAGACTTCCCCAAACAGCGATAGCGTTCCCGGGGCGCTTTGCACATCATGGTCTCCATAACAAGTACCACGGAGACAATGATGCAACGCAGACAGTTCATGCTCGGCGCGGCGGCCGGGCTGACGGGATTGACCGGGTTAACGCTACCCGGCCTCGTCAGGGCGGCCGACATGGCGGGCCCCGTCCGCATCCTCGTCGGCTTCGCCCCCGGGGGCGGCACCGATGTGCTGGCCCGCGTGCTGGGCAACAAGCTCACGCAGATGTGGAACACCAGCGTGGTGGTCGAGAACAAGCCCGGCGCTTCCGGATCGATCGCGGCCGGCTACGTCGCCAAGCAGCCCCCCGATGGCACGACCCTGCTGATGGCGCACGTCAACAGCCATGCCATCGCCCCGGCGATGCTGGACCTCAAGTACAACCCGCGCACGGATTTCTCCCCCATCGCGATGGTCGGCGTCACGCCCAATATGCTGACGTGCCGCGCCGAACAGAAGATCCGTACCGTGGCCGAAGTGGTGGCGCTCTGCCGCCAGAAACCCGGCAAGATCTCTTTCGGCTCTTCGGGCATCGGTTCCTCGCAGCATCTGGCGCTCGAGCTGTTCCGCATGCAGGCCAAGATCGACGTCGTGCACGTGCCCTACAAGGGATCGGGCCCGCTGGTGGCCGATCTGCTGGGCGGTCAGATCGACTACGCGTTCGATACGATGACCGCCGCCACGCCGTTTATCCAGCAGGACAAGGTGGTTGCCATCGCGCAAACCCGCCTGAAACGCGCCGCCGCCTATCCGAACGTGCCCACCCTGGCCGAGTCCGGCTTCCCCGGCCTCGACGCCGCGTCCTGGTATGGCCTGGTCGGCCCCAAGGGCATGTCTCCCGCGCTTGTCCAGCGCATGAACGCCGACGTCAATCGCGCGCTGGCCATGCCCGACGTCGTCGAGCGGCTCAAGAGCTTTGGCGCCGAGGACTACGGTGGCTCCAGCCAGCAGTTCGGCGAATTCATCGCATCGGAGTCCACCAAATGGGCGAAGGTCGTGAAGGACGCCAACGTCAAGGCGGAAAGCTGAGGCCACCCTTCTGACGCCCAGCGCGACACCGAACAGAAACCCCTAGCAGGATACGACGATGACCGATGCGCGCAACGATCAGGCACAGCGCAGTGCCACCCCATTGCCTCTGGCCGGCGTCCGGGTGCTGGATGTGACCCAGGTCATGGCCGGCCCCTATGCCTGCATGCTGCTGGCCGACCTCGGCGCCGACGTGATCAAGATCGAACCGCCGAAAGGCGGCGACCAGACGCGCGGCGCGATGGGATTCAAGATGAAGGGCCCGGACAGCATGGGCTTTCTGAACATGAATCGCAACAAGCGAAGCATGACGCTGGACCTCAAGACCGAATCGGCGCGCGAGGTCTTTCTGCGGCTCGCGAAAACCGCGGACATCCTCGTCGAGAACTATCGGCCCGGTGTCATGAAGCGCCTTGGCATCGACTACGACACGCTGCGCGAGATCAATCCCAGGCTCGTCTATTGCAGCATCTCGGGTTTCGGGCAGTCGGGACCGTGGGCCACGCGGCCCGGCTTCGACCTGATGGCGCAGGCCATGTCGGGCGTGATGAGCGTGACCGGTTACCCCGGCGGCGCGCCGGTCAAGGCCGGTGTGCCCGTGGCCGACATCGGCTGCGCGCTGTTCGCGGTGTACGGCATGCTCTCCGCCTATATCGGCGCGAAGGCCACCGGCAAGGGCCAGTACGTCGATGCCTCGCTGTTCGACTCCGCGCTCGCGTTCTCCATCTGGGACACCTCGGAGTACTGGGGCACGGGCCGCGAGCCGGAGCCGCTCGGCACATCCAATCGCATGAGCGCGCCCTATCAGGCCGTGAAGGCCGCCGACGGCTACTTCGTGATGGGCGCGACGAACCAGAAGCTCTGGCAGTTGCTCTGCAACACGCTCGAACGGCCCGATCTGCTCGCGGACGAGCGCTTCGGCACCGTGGCGTTACGCCTCGCCAACCGCAACGAACTGATTCCGGCCCTCGAGGAGAGCTTTGCCGCGGACAGCTGCGACCGCTGGATCGAACGCCTGCTGGAAGCGGGGATCCCGGCCGGGCCGATCCTGACGTATCCTCAGGCTTTCGACAGCGAGCACGGGCGGCACCGCCAGATGCGCATCGAGATCGATCACCCGATCGAGGGCAAGGTGCCCAATATCGGCTTTGCCGTCAAAATGGGCGGCACCCCGCAGCAGGTGCGCCGCCACCCACCGCTGCTGGGCGAGCATACGGCAGAGGTACTGGACGAGCTCGGGCTGTCGAAGGACGAGCAGGCGTCGCTGGCCGATGCCGGCGCGTTTGGCGGATAACGGAAAACGGCCAATGACAGAACCCTCGGCACAAGGACAGGTCACGCTCTCCAGACAGGGCCCAATCGCCTTCATCACGTTCGACCGCCCGGCGGCTCGCAACGCGATGACGTGGGCGATGTACGACCAGCTGGGCGCGCATTGCAAATCGCTGGCCGCCGACACGGCCGACCGCCCCCGCGTGGTGGTGTTGCGCGGCGCCGGCGGAGAAGCCTTCGTCGCGGGCAGCGATATCGCGCAGTTCCAGCGGTTCACGGGCGGCGACGACGGCATTGCCTACGAGGCCGGTATCGACGAAGGCATCGGCCTGATCGAACGGCTGCCCATGCCGACCGTGGCCGTCGTCGATGGCTGGGCCGTCGGCGGCGGACTGGCCATTGCCACCGCCTGCGACTTCCGCCTGGCTACCTCGAAAGCCCGCTTCGGCGTGCCGATCGCCAAGACGCTCGGCAATACGCTCTCCGCCGAGAACCTCGCCAAACTGCGCGCCGCGTGGGGCTTGCAGCCCGTCCGGCGCATGCTGCTGCTCGCGCAGATTCTGGACGCCGACACCGCGCTGGCGTGCGGCTTCCTGCATGGCATCCATGCGCCCGAGGAGATCGACGCGCAGCTCGCCGCGCTCTGCGACCAGCTCGGCGCGCTGGCGCCCGTCACCCAGAGCGTCGTGAAGGAAGCCCTGCGCCGCCAGACCGTCGAGGCCGTGGCCGACACCGACGATCTCGTGCGTACGTGCTACGCCAGCGAAGATTTCCGGGAAGGCGTCGATGCCTTCGTGAACCGCCGCCCGCCGGCGTGGAAGGGGCGCTAGAGCCGGATCGGTAATGGCCGCTATACTTCCCAGTCTACCGAGGCCATTGCACGCTCATAGTGAATACCCAGACCAGCCACGAGTCACGCAGCAGCGAGGACAGCGACTACGACTTTACCGAGCAGGTCGGCCACCTGCTGCGCCGCGCGTACCAGCGACATGTCTCGATTTTCCAGCAGACGATTCCCGATTCGCAGCTGACCGCCGGCCAGTTCGTGGTGCTCTGCGCGATTCAGGCGCAGGGGCCCTGCTCCCTGAGCGCCATCGCCCGCGCCACGGCCATCGATCAGGCAACGGTGCGCGGCATCATCGAACGCCTGAAGTCGCGGGACCTGATCGTCGTCTCGCACGACGCGCGCGACCGCCGCAAGGTCGTGGTGCTGCTGTCGCCCGCCGGGCAAACACTGATCGGTGAGGTCGTCCCCTTCGCGCAGGACATCAGCGAGCGCACCATGGGCGGCCTGAACCCCGCCGAGCGCGTCGCGCTGCTGTATCTGCTGCGCAAGCTGAGCGACCTCGAGGACGCGTCGCCCGAACCCGTCGCCGACGCCGACGGCACCGCCTGACGCCCTCCCCGCCCCTTTCCTCCGCCCCCATTTGTCGGTTCCACGCCTCCCGCCGGGGACCCGTCACGCCCCCATAATCTTAGAGATCGAATAATTGTTGACATCGCCTGTCCACGCGATAGTATTACGCCATGGACTTCGATCTCTAACGATTTTTGGAAGTGCCAAATCCACCGACTCTGGAGCTGACAAATGTATGACATCTACACCACCGACAAGCTGATCGACCTTTGGCTGACCGAAGACATCGGCATCTGCGACCTGACGGTCCAGACGATGATCGAGCCGGGCGAAACCGGCACGTTCTGCATGAACGCCCGCGAGCCGATGCTCATCGCCGGTATCGACGTGGCCGCCCGCATCTTCGCGCGCTACGATCCGTCGCTGTCCATCGACGTGCGCGTTGCCGATGGAGACAAGGTGGAAAAGGGTGCCATCCTGCTGAACGTCAGCGGCAATGCGCGTAGCGTGCTGACGGCCGAACGGACCGCCCTCAATATCATGCAGCGGCTGTGCGGCATCGCCAACCACACGGCGAAGTATGCCGAGGCCATTGCCCATACCAAGGCGCGCCTGATCGACAGCCGCAAGACCACGCCGGGCCTGCGCGCGCTGGAAAAGCATGCGGTGACCTGCGGTGGCGGCCTGAACCACCGGCTGAGCCTCGACAATGGCGTGATGATCAAGGACAACCACATCGCGGTCTGCGGCAGCATTGCCGCCGCGGTGGAGCGCGTGCGCCGCAAGCTGCCGGTGCTGACGAAGCTGGAGGTGGAGTGCGACCGTCTGGAGCAGGTGCATGAAGCCCTGGCGGCCGGCGTGGACGTGATCATGCTGGACAACATGTCCGTGCCCGACATGAAGGAAGCGGTACAGATCGTGAACGGCCGCACCAAGGTCGAAGCCTCGGGCGGTATCCGCCTGGAAACGATTCGTCCGATCGCGGAAACCGGTGTGGACTATATCTCCACGAGCAAGATCACGCAGTCGGCCCCGGCCGTGGATATCGGCCTCGACGAAGCCTGATTCGCGCGCGGTTCCCAGTTGTAGCGCCTTCTACCCGAGAAGGCTTCGCCCTCGCCGGTTCGCCGTCGAGGGCTTTTTGCCGTGGTGCGCCCGTGGCGCGCCGGCGATACGTCAAAGATCCGACAGCAGCCGCCCCACTTCCTGCGTGGACGGCACGCGGCGCCCGCGTTCCGCCAGCGCCATCTCGTCGGCAACCAGCTTCTGCGTGATGGAGATCAGCACCCGGCGCGTCGTCAGCACGTCCTCCTCGCTGACGCCCTCCACACTGAGCGTATTGACCTCGGTCGCCAGCGGCTCCAGCTTCTTGCGCAGTGCGCGCCCCGTCTTGCTCAGGAACACGTGCACCTTCTTCTTGTTGCCGGGCAGATGCATGCGCTCCACGTAGCCCAGCGCCTCCAGCGCCTTGACCGCCGAGAACGTGGTGGGCTCCGTCACGCCCGCCCGCTCGCTCAGGTCGCGCTGCGAGAGGCCATCGTGGCGCCAGAGAATGCGCAGGATGGTCCAGTGGCCGTACGACACCGAATGATTGGCCAGCCGCAGCTGCAGCGCGCGGATATACGCGCGGGCTGCGTCCTTCACCAGGTGAGCAAGGCGTTCTTCACTGGCGTCGTCCAGCGGGACGGGTACTGCGGGGCTATCTGGCTTTTTCGTGGCCATGGCGATGACAGGGAGGCGTAAAGGAACAGAACGGCGCACATGATAGCGCGTCTGGCCACGGACCCGCGTCCAGCGCCATTCCGCACTCGATGTAGCGATCACTACATCAGTGCGTCATGCGCGTTGTCCATGCATCCCGCACCGCTAGCGCGCATGGTCTCCGCTAGCGTTTTCCCTGAGAAAACCCCGAATCCCGCGTACACACTCGATTTCCGGGAGCTGGCCCGTCCTTTGCATAAACTTAGACATCGAACTTAACTTGACACGCTATCGGCGGGTGCTAGCATAAGCCTACAAACTTCGATGTCTAAGTTAAATATGAACAAGACTGGCACATTCTTCCTTGTCGTCGGCCCCAGTGGCGCAGGCAAGGACTCCCTGATCGACGGTGCACGCGCGATTCTCACGGACGGCTATCGGTTCGCCCAACGCGTCATCACGCGTCCGAGCGGCTCTCCCGGCGAGGATCATGAAGGCGTTTCCGATATGGAGTTCACGCGTCGCCAGGAGGCCGGCGAGTTCCTCGTCACGTGGAACGCGCACGAGCTGCGCTACGGGCTGCCCGCCGCGCTGATCGAAACGCTTGCGTCGGGCACGCACGTCATCGCCAATGGCTCGCGCGGCGTGGTGGCGGAGCTGGCCGCGCGTCTGCCCCACTTTGCCGTCGTGCTGGTCACCGCGCCGCAGGAAGTGCTGGCCCAGCGCATTGCCTCGCGCGGCCGCGAGTCCGGCGAACAGATCTCGAAGCGCGTATCGCGGCAGGCGGCGTCGATTCCGGAAGGCGTGCAGTGCCTCACGGTGTCCAACGAAAGCACGCTCGAGGCCGGTGTCCAGCGCTTTGTCGAGGCAGTGCGTGCCGGTGCGTGCGCGCCGGCGGCCCCCGTGGCCCCTTCGAGCCGCGTCAACCTGATGGCGAAACTGCGCGGCGAGGCGCTCGACGAAGCCGCTTACGTGGCCGTGCTGCGCGACGCCATTGCCGGGCGCTACACCGAAGCGGAACTGACGGCGTTCCTGATCGCCGCCACCGGCAGCCTCGACGACGACGAAGTGGTGGCGCTGGCCCGCGCGCGCACGGCCTTCACGCCGCGCATCGCCTGGGACGAGCCGCTCGTGGTGGACAAGCATTCGATGGGCGGTGTCCCCGGCAGCCGCATCACGCTGATCGTCGTGCCCATCGTCGCGGCCTATGGCCTCGCGATGCCGAAGACCTCGTCGCGCGCCATCACGTCCGCGGCCGGCACCGCCGATGCGATGGAAACCGTGGCCCGCGTGGACCTCACGCAGGCCGACGTGCAGCGCTGCGTGGCGCAGGCGCGCGCCTGCATCGCCTGGAACGGCCGCCTCAACCATTCCGTGATCGACGACGTGATGAATGCCATCACCCGTCCGCGCAAGCTCGATTCGCGCCGCTGGTCCGTTGCCTCGATCCTCTCCAAGAAGTACACGGCCGGCGCCACGCACGTGATGGTGGACCTGCCCTACGGGCCGCAGACCAAGCTCGCCGACCGCGCCGATGCGGAGGCGCTGGGCGCGCTGTTCGAGCGCGTCGGCGCGGGGCTGGGCCTGCACGTGCGCGCCATCGCCACCGATGGCAGCCACCCGATCGGTCGCGGCATCGGTCCGGCCCTGGAGGTCCGCGACGTCATGCAGGTGCTCGACAACGATCCGGCCGCCCCCGCCGACCTGCGCGCCAAGGCCCTTTACTTCGCCGCCCAGATCCTCGCTTTCGACCCGCGCGTGGGCTCGCCCGAGCAAGGCATGCGAATTGCGGAAGCCCTGCTGGATGAAGGCAAGGCGAGGACGGCATTCGACAGCATTGCGGGCGCCCAGGGCCGCAGGCCCGAGGCGGTGATGCCCGGCGTGCACATCGCGGAGATCGCGGCCAGCCGGGCTGGACGCGTCGCCGCGATCGACGGTCTGCGCATCTCCGGCGTGGCACGCGCGGCGGGCGCGCCGCGCGATCTCGGTGCAGGCGTGGACCTGCTGTGCACGATTGGCGCGCATGTGGCCGAGGGCCATGCGCTCTACCGCATTCACGCGGCGTCGCCCGCGGCACTCGACGCCGCGGTGGCGGAGGCGCATGGCCCGGGTGGCGACCAGAGCAACCAGGCAGTCCGTATCGATCCCGATTGAGCGTTCTTCTTCTTTCCTTCACCCTAACCGACGAGGCATATCCATGAGACCCCCATCCATCGTCAGCGGTCTGGCATCGCTGCTGTTCGCCGCCGGCTCCCTTGCCACTCTGCCGGGACTCGCGCAGGCGAACGTTGCCAGCAACTTTCCGCAAAAGCCCATCCGCCTGGTCGTCACCTTTCCGGCAGGTGGCGGCACGGACGCGCTCGCCCGCGTGATCGGCACCGACATCAGCAAGTCGCTGGGCCAGCCCGTGGTCGTCGATAACCGCCCCGGCGCCAGCGGCAACATCGGCGCGGAATTCGTGGCCAAAAGCCCCGCGGACGGTTACACGCTGCTGATCGTCAACAGCAGCTTCGCCATCAACCCGAGCGTCTTCAAGAAGATGCAGTTCGATCCGAAGGCCGACTTCAGCGCCGTCATCTCGTTCGCCTCGGTGCCCTCCGTCATCGCGGTGCCGTACACGTCCAAGATCCGCACGTTCAACGAACTGCTGACCGCGGGCAAGAGCGGCACGCCGCCGAGCTATGCGTCGTGCGGCAATGGCACGCCCCAGCACCTGGCCGGCGAGCTGCTGAAGATCTCCGCCAAGATGGACATGCTCCACGTCCCGTACAAGGGCTGCGCCCCGGCCATCGCCGATGTGCTCGGCGGCCAGGCCGACGTCAGCGTCAATACGCTGACCAATACCGTGCCCTACCTCAAGAGCAACAAGCTGCGCGCGCTGGCCGTGACCTCGCAGGCCCGTTCGCCGTTCCTGCCCGACGTGCCGACCGTCAGCGAACTCGGCGTACCCGGTTACGACGTCGATCAGTGGTTCGGCATCCTCGCGCCGGCGCACACGCCGCCAGAAGTCGTGCAGAAGCTCAACGCGGAGATCGCCAAGACGATCGCCAAACCCGAGATCAAGGCCTCGCTCGCGCAGCTCGGCTTTGCCACGGGCACGAGTACACCGGCAGAGTTCCAGAAGCTGGTGAGCAGCGATATCGACCGCTGGCAGAAGTTCGCGACGAAGATCAACCTGTTCGTCGACTGACGCACCGGGGCCGCGCCCAGGTTTCAGCAGGCAGATCCCCTACTTCCCGTTTTTCCGTATCGCCGCTACGCGGGCGCAAGCCAGCCCCGTGAGAGCGCGTTCGTCCCTGCGTCCTGACATTGCGTCGGGCGTTGCCGGCCTGCGCGCTTTTTTCGGGGCGGCGCCAACGATTTCGACCACCAGAACGCACATAACATGAGCCAATCCCGTACCTTCCTTCGACGTACCGCCCTTCGACACATCACGCTGGCAGCCATGACGCTGTGCGCGGCCCACGCGGCGCACGCGCAGTCGTCCATCACGCTCTACGGCGTGGCCGACGCCGGCATCGAGTACCTGACGCACGCCGACGCCAACAATCACAGCCTCGCCCGCATGACCTCCGGTAACCTGTCCGGCTCGCGCTGGGGCATGCGCGGCACGGAGGATCTTGGCGGCGGACTGCAGGCGCTCTTCGTGCTCGAAGGCGGCTTCGATATCGACAGCGGCACCGCTTCGCAAGGCGGCCGCATGTTCGGGCGCCAGGCCTTTACGGGGCTGTCGTCGCAATACGGCCGCGTCACGCTGGGCCGGCAGAACAATATCCTGTACGACATCCTGATCAACTACGACGCCATGGCCGTGTCGCCGCGCTACTCCATCTTCACGATGGATACGATGACGGCGGGGCGCTACGACAATGCCGCCAAGTACGTCGGCAAGTTCGGCGGCCTCACGGTCAGCGGCCTGTACTCGTTTGCGCGCGGCACCTCGCTTTCCGGCGGTGCGTTCGGCAGCGAGGTGCCTGGCAATCCGAAGAGCGACCGCGCCATGAGCGGCGGCCTGGAGTACAACGCGGGCAAGGTCGGCGTGACGGTGATCTACGACATGCAGCAGGGCACCAGCGGTCTGACCGGACAGAACCCGGCGCAGAAGGACCAGCGACTCGCCGTGGCCGGTACCTATACGTTCGCGAACGCCAAGCTGTTCGCGGGCTACCGCTGGCTCAATGGCAATATCGGCGCCACGGCCGCGCTGCCGTCCAAGCGCGCGGACCTGTTCTGGATCGGCGCCGGTTACCAGATCACTCCGGCGCTGTCGCTGAGCGGTGCCGGCTACCTGCTCAATGGCCGCAATGGCAACGGCGATGCATGGAGCGCGTCGATGCTGCTCGACTACGCGTTCTCCAAGCGTACCGATGTCTATGCGCAGGTCGCCTATATCCGCAATGACGATACGTCGCGCATCGGCCTCAACGGCCCCGCGACCGCGATCGGACCGGCGGGCACGAACCAGCTGGGCGCGCTCGTCGGCATCCGCCACAAGTTCTGACAGAAAGGGGAACCTGCCACCGCAGCCGGTGGCAGGACGCAGAACGCCGGCTCAGACGGCCAGCAAGGACGCGCAGGCGCTGCGTACGGCCTCGGGCACGAACGGCGCCTGGGTAAAGCGGACGCCGGTCGCATCGAACAAGGCGTTGGCGATGGCCGGGGCACCGGGCAGCGACGCGGATTCGCCCGCGCCGAGCGGGCTTTCCTCCTGCCTCGGCATCAGCAGCACATGAATGGGCGGCAGTTCGGGAAACGTCGCGATCGGATAACTGCCCCACTCGCGGCTGGCCACCCCGCTGGCATCGAAGCGGACCTGCTCGCGCAGCACGCGGCTCAGGCTCTGCACCACATTGCCGTGGATTTGATGCCTTACACCGTCCGGATTGACCATCATCCCGGTGTCCTGCCCCACGTGCAACCGCGTCACCCGCACGTCTCCGGTGTCCGGGTGCACCTCCACATCGACGATCCACGCCGCCCATGCCGCGCCGAAACCGGGAAACTTGCTGTGGATATAGCGCGCGTAGGCCACGCCGCGCCCGCGCAGCAGGCCGTCGGCATCGGGCCTGCCGCGCGACCCGCGCGCGCCCTCGCGCCAGCCGGCGGCCCGCGCCAGCGCTTCGAGCAGTTCGCGCGCCCGGACATCGGGCAGATGCCGCAGGCGGAATGCCAGCGGATCGGCGCCGCATCGATCGGCCATCTCGTCGATAAACGACTCGTGCGCGAAGGTATTGGGCAGCGCGGAGACGCCCCGCAGCCACGCGGCCCGCGCGATGGCGGGCGTGTCGTCGCACGCGACATCCAGCGATTCGAAGGCGTAGGCGGGCATCGCGGTGCGATCGCCCATCTCCAGCATGCGCGGGTCCGCCGGCACGCGGCCCGTGAGCAATAGCGCCAGCACCGGCGCATCGTTCGACGGATAGCGCGACACAAACTCGTAGGCCGTCAAGGCGCCATCGGCATCGGCGCTGCCGCGCACGTCCATCAGCTGCGCGGCGCCCTTGGGCTCCCACAGATGCTCCTGCTCGCGCGAAAGTTGCACGCGCACGGGCCGCCCGACGGCGCGCGCCAGCAGCACGGCGTCGGCACACACATCGTCGGCGCAGTTGCGCCCGTAGCAGCCGGCCGCCTCCATGCGGACGATCTCGATATTGCCTTCGTCGAGGCCCGTCAGCCGCGCCATATCGATACGGAGCACGTGCGGATTCTGCGTGCCCGACCAGATCGTCAGCCGGCCGTCTGTCCAGTCCGCCAGCGCGCACGACGGCCCGATCGAGCCGTGCATCTGATAAGGCCAGACGTAGCTGCGTTCGATGCGATGCGCGGCGGCGTCGAGGGCCGTGGCCGTGACACCGGTCTGCGCGAGCTGGCGCCGCTTGCCGGGCGCCGCGCGCAAGGCGGCCTCCGGCGCGTTGAGATCGGGCAGCGGCGGCACGGGTTTCCAGCGGACCTTGAGCCGCCTCGCGGCCTCGATCGCCTGCTCCTCGCGCTCGGCCACCACGCCGATAAAGTCGCCTTCCACATGGATGCGGACCACGCCCGGCACGTCGGCAATCGACGTCTCGTCCACACCGATCAGGCTCGTGCCGACGAAATCGCCACAGTCGCGGCCCGCATACGGCGGACGCACGACACGGCCGTGCAGCATCCCCGGCACGCGCATGTCGTGCACGAAGGTCAGCTCGCCGGTCGCCTTGGCCGGAATATCGACGCGCGGCGCGCTGCGGCCCACCACGCGGTATTGATCGACGGGCCTGGTCTTGACGTCGTCGGCGAGCGGCAGTTCGACATGTTCGCCGGCGAGCAGCGCCGCGAGGTCGATGGGACCGCCGGCCGCCTTGTCCACGAGCCATGCGCGCGCCTGCGCTGCGGCGCGCCGCAGCGGCAGCGCCGAGATCTGGATCGAAGCGCTGGCGATCGTCGGCCCCTGGTTCGGTGTGGCCTCGGTGTGGCCGAGCACCATCTTCACGGCCTCGGGCTCGACCTCGAGCTCTTCCGCCACGATCTGCGCAAGCGAAGTCCGGATGCCGGTGCCGAGGTCCACATGGCCGTTGAACGCGAGAATCTCGCCCGACGCGCGCAGCGCCACGAAGATGTCGGGCAGATCGGAAACGAAGCCGGAGGCCGCGCCCGGCTGGCCCGGCGAAGGACGCGGCGCGGCCGCCGCGGGACGCGTCACCAGCAATACGCCCGTCTCTCGAAACAACGCTTCACGCAGTGCGCGTGGGGTCTGTGACATCGCTCATCCTGATGGATTGCCCGGCTATACTCTGTTGCAAACTTCCGACCACGGCTCGAATGCCCAAAGACATCAAGCAGGCTTCAGTCCTCCCCCCGGCGCGACCCGGTACCCGTGCCCGGCAGGCACAGGACACGCGCGCCAAGATCCTCAAGGCCGCGATCAAGGTCTTCGCCCAACGCGGTTACGACGGCGGACGCATCGAAGCGATCTCGACGCTCGCGAACACCTACGACCGCATGATCTATTACTACTTCGGCAGCAAGGAGAAGCTGTTTATCGAAGTCCTGGAGACCATCTACCTCCAGCTCAACGAAGCCGAACAGAAGCTCGAACTGGATCCGGACAATCCGGTGCGGGCCCTGACGCAGCTCGTGGACTTCGTCTGGCAATACTATCTCGAGCATCCCGAGTTCGTGGCCATTCTCAACAGCGAGAACCTGAACCGCGCCCGGCATGCCCGCAAATCCGAACGCCTGAGCGAGATTTCGGGCTACGCGCTGTCCGTCCTCGATGGCATCCTCACGCGCGGCATGGCGGCGGGTACGTTCCAGCCCGGACTCACGGCGCGCGACGTCTACCTGATCATCGCCTCGCTCGGCTACTTCTACAACTCCAACCACCACACGCTGAGCGCGTTCCTCGGCGAGCCCATCATGGGCGCCGAGGCCGTCGCCCACTGGCGCGACGTGATTCAGCGCACCGTGCTCAATGCCGTGTGCCACCGCGCCGACGTGCAGCCTTTCGAGGCGCCGCCGGCGGGGCGGCGGCCGCCGGGCCGCCCCCGCCGCGCGCAGCCGTGAGCTAGGCCGCCAGCGCCCCGGTGGCGCCACCGCTCGCACCGCCGCTCGCACCGATCCTGGCAAGGGCCTCGTCGCGCGCCATCACCATCGCGTACTTCTGTGCCATGTCGAACAGGTTGGCGTCGTGCGGGCCGATGGCACGGTCGCCCACACAATCGGACAGCACGAGCGGACGGAAACCGTAGGACATGGCATCCACCACGCTGGCACGCACGCAACCGCTGGTTACGCAGCCGGCCACGACCAGCGTCTGCACGCCGCGCTGCGCGAGCCAGGCCGCGAGCGACGTCCCGAAGAACGCCGACGGCACCGTCTTGCGCACCACGAGCTCGCCGGCGGCCGGCGCCAGTTGCGGCACGATCTGGCTCGCCGGACCATCCTCCTTCAGCGTCAGCATGCCCGGCACCTTCAGCGTGAAGATGTTGTGGTCCGCATCGTCGTCGGCAAAGACGATGCGGCTGTGGGCGACGGGCCAACCCATGCGCCGCGCCGTGGCCAGCAGCGGCTGCGTGTTGGCGATGGCTTCCGGAATATTGCCGCCGCCGAACACGGCCGGATCGGCGAAGCCGTTGACGAAATCGATGATCAGCAGGCCGTAAGGGGCCTTGAGGTCCATCGCCGTGCCAAAGCCCTGGCGGCGATAGGTCTGGACGTCTTCATGCATGTGCGGGCTCCTGATTCGTGTGTGCGACGCCGTCCACTGTGTCGTCCAGCACCTTGCCGGCGGCAACCACGGGCTCGCCATCCAGGCTGACCGTGCAGCGCCGCAGCGGCATATCGATATGGCACGCCGTGGTGCGGGTGCCGCCTGCCTCGTTGTTCGGGCCGAACGAGCACAGGAAGTTGCCCTCGAATGCGCGCGCATCCATGCCGATGGTGGCCTCGCGGTCGTACATCGCCAGCGTCGACCAGTGCGCGCGCGGCTGCAGCCCCCATCCGACATGCGACATCGCATACGACTCCGGATCGTTGAACGACGCCATGTATTCGGCGAGCAGCTCGGCATCGAGCCCGCCTTCGATGGCGGTGACGTAGCCGTTCTTCACGGTCACGTGGATGGGCTCCTGCACGTACGACTTCATCGGCAGCAGGATATCGCCGCGATCGAGCACGAGGTGCCCGTTGGTGCCGCCCTCGTTCGGCCAGGTCAGCACGAAGCCGCTCGGCCAGTGGTCCCAGCGGCCGGGCTCATCGACAAACCCATACTCGCTGATGGCCGGGAACTCGCCGAGCGCGCAATGGAGATCGGTACCCGCGTCGGACGTGATATGCATGGTCCGGGCGCGGGACAGCCGCGCGGTGGCGGCCTTCACGCGGGTGCGGTCGGCCTCCGTCGGCACGAGCCGGGCCAGTACTTCGGGCGGTTCGACGGCCAGCAGGATCTTGGTGCCGGTGGACAGAATCTCGTGCTGCTCGGGCGAGAACAGCAGTGTCATCAGGTCCAGCACCAGATCGCTGGCCTTGAGCGCGGCGATGGCCGCGGGGTTGCCCGTCAGCGGCGTGGTGCCGAGATAGGCCAGCGCATCGCGGCTCAGCGCCTTTTCGCCGTTGACGGGCGGCAGGTCGAGCCGGTTGACGATGGCGCCCATCGACTGCGCCGCCAGCAGCGCGGTGCGCAGCGTCTGCGGATGCGTGTCCGCACCGGTGAGCACCGTCACGGTCTGCCCCGATTCCAGTTTCGACAGCGTAAGGACCTGCTTCCACGCGCAGATCAGGTCGTAGTCACTGACAGCCATGCTTGGCTCCTTGCAGTTGAGTTTCAGCCCACCAGCGTGGCGCCGAGAAAATCGCCGAACGCCGCATAGAAGCCCGCTTCGTTGTCCCACGGGATCATATGGCCGGCATCGGGCACGCGCGTCTCCAGCAGCCCCGGGCGCAGCGCCTTCATTTCCTCGACATCGGCCGGCAGCACGACGTCGCCGCGCGCCGCCGTGATCAGCAGCGTCGGGACATTCACGCGCGGCAGATCGGCGTGGATATCGTCGGTATGAAACCCGTCGAAGCTCTGCAGCACCGCGCGCTCGTCGCAGGTATGCAGCCACTCGGCGCGCAGGCGGCGTTGTTCCTCGGTCCACGTCGGGCAGAACGGGCGCATGCCTTCGGCGTCCGTGCCCTGCACGGCAAGGCGAATCGAGTCGACATACCACGGCAGTTGCGCGGGATAGGCGCGCCGGCCCGGGCCCGACACGGGCGGGTCGATCATCACCAGCCGCGTCAGGCCGGCGGGCTGCGAGCGTGCCGCGCGCACGCCGATGCGGCCGCCCATCGAATGGCCGACGATCTGATAGCGCTTCAGGCCCAGTGCCTGCGCCAGCGCGATCACGTCCGCGGCCTGCGCATCGAGGCTGTAGTCGAGCGTATCGCCGGCCGACGACAATCCGCGGCCGCGCACGTCGAGCACGTAGGTATCGAAATGCGCACCGAGGCGCTCGCCCACGAAGCCCCACGTGATGGCGGGGCTCGTGATGCCCGGAATCAGAATGACCGCGTCGCGCCCGGCGCGCGCGCCCTCGGTGCCGCCGTACCGCAGGTAATGCTGGCGAATGCCGTTGGCCTGCACATTGGCGCCATAGAGAAACGTACTCATGCTGGCTCTCCTGTTCAATAGGCGCCCGACAGCAGCGTGCCGCCACCCGGCACCACCGCTTCGAGGTCCAGTTCCTTCAGCAGCGCGTACGTGGTGGCGATGGCCGCGGTGATCACGGGCTTGCCCGTCATCGCCTCGACTTTCTCCACCACGGGCAGCGACGGCATCTGGACGCACGCCGACAGCACCACGGCATCCACGTCCTTCGTGTTCATCGACGCCACGATGGCGGGCAGGCGCGACGGATCGTGCCGGCCGACTTCCAGGTTGTCCGGAATCTCGAGCGCGCGCCACTCGACGACCTCGAAGCCTTCGTGCTGGATGTAATCGACCACGAGCTCGGTCAGCGGCTTCATGTACGGCGCCACCAGCGCGATGCGCTTCGCACCGATCACCTTGAGCGCATTGACCAGCGCGCCGGCGCTCGTCACGACCGGCGCGGTACCGCCGTTCTCCGCCGTACGCGACTTCAGGCGGGTTTCCGAGGTGCGATGGTAGCCACGCCCCATCGACATGATGGCCACCAGGCAGGCATAGCCCAGCACGTCCACGCGGGCATCGCTGAGTTCCAGCGCGCAGCGGTCGGACTCGCCGTCCATCGCCGCGAGTTCCTCTTTCTTGACCGTCTTCATGCGCATGCGGCTCGAATGGAACGTGAAGCGCTCCGGACGCACGAGCTGGCGGGCGGCCAACATGGCCGGGATCTCGGTTTCCATGGTGGTGTTGGAACTCGGCACGATCTGCCCGATGCGGAAAACTTTCTGCACTTGTGACTCCGTTGAACTTTGTCTTGTCTACCCACCCGCCTCGCTGCACGGGACGCATGGCGCACTGGACGGCGCCCTTCCGAAAATTCTAGTGTACACACCTTATTTTTACAACACACTTTTCAAGGCCACGGAAAGCACTCGTTCAGTGCATTCTGAATGAATGAATCCCCGCTTTGACGCATTATTGCGCCAATTTGCGGCATCGAATTAAACACGCCACATGGAAATCAGGGTTTTCACTAGATCATCGAAAGTCGGCTTTACTTGAAAAAGTATGGTGTGTACACTCGATTTCACAGTGACAGACCAACTCAGGAGAGACGTCGTGCAACGGAATACGCGAATTGCGGTGATCGGTGCGGGCCTGGGCGGGACGGCGGCAGCCGCCCTGCTCCAGCGCGAGGGATTCAATGTGAAGCTGTACGAGCAGGCCCCCGGCTTCTCGCGCCTGGGTGCCGGCATCCACGTCGGGCCGAACGTGATGAAGATCCTGCGCCGCATCGGCATCGAAGACGCCATGAACGCAATGGGTTGCCATCCCGACTATTGGTACAGCCGCGACTGGAAGACCGCGGAGGTCGTTGCGCAGATTCCGCTTGGCGACTACGCGCTCTCCCACTACGGCGCGAGCTACCTGACCGTGCACCGCGGCGACTTTCACGCGCTGATGACCGAAGCGGTGGAACCGAGCCGCCTCGTGTTCAACAAGAAGCTCGATCGCGTGGAAGACCTCGGCGACGTGGTCAAGCTGACCTTTACCGACGGCACCGTCGAAGACGCCGATATCGTGATCGGCGCGGACGGCGTGAACTCCCGCATCCGCGAGCATCTGCTGGGCGCGGAGCCGCCGAAGTACACGGGCTACGTGGCGCACCGCGCGGTGTTCCCGATCTCGCGCGTCAAGGGCTATACCCACGACCGCTGCACCAAATGGTGGTCGGACGACCGCCACATGATGGTGTACTTCGACACCAGCAAGCTCGACGAGATCTATTACGTGACGGGCGTGCCCGAGCCGGAATGGGACATGAGCAAGAGCTGGGTGCCGAGCAGCATCGAGGAAATGCGCGCCGCCTTCGACGGGTGGCACCAGGGCGTGCAGTCGCTGATCGAGGGCACGGTGGAGGTCACCAAGTGGCCGCTGCTGGAACGCGATCCGCTGCCGCTGTGGAGCCGTGGCCGGCTGGTGCTGCTGGGCGATGCATGCCATCCGATGAAGCCGCATATGGCGCAGGGCGCCGCGATGGCCATCGAGGACGCGGCGATGCTGACGCGCTGCTTCGTCGAGGCGGGCCTCGAGGATCACGCTTACACGTTCTCGCTCTACGAGGCGAATCGCGCCGAACGCGCGGGCCGCGTGCAGAAGGTATCGCATGACAACACCTGGCTGCGGACGAACGAGAACCCCGACTGGTGCTTTGGCTACGACGTGTTCTCGGTGCCGCTGCGCGATCCCGCCACGCGTGCCGTGCCCGCGGCTGCCTGAACCGCGTTTATGACCGCGCCCCGCCCCCTTCTGTTGCGCGTCAACCGGCAATCGCACGATGTCTGTGTGGATCCGCGCACGCCATTGCTCTACATCCTGCGCAACGATCTGGCCTGCAATGGCCCGAAGTACGGCTGCGGGCTCGGTCAGTGCGGGGCGTGCACGGTGCTGATCGACGGGGTGGCGGCACGCTCGTGCATCGTGCCGGCAAGCGCGGCCGAAGGGCGGGCCGTGACCACGCTTGAAGGATTGGGCACCAGCGCCGCGCCCGATCCGGTGCAGCGGGCCTTTATCGAGGAGCAGGCCGCGCAGTGCGGCTACTGCCTCAACGGCATGATCATGAGCACCAAGGCGTTGCTGGCCGTGAACCCCGCGCCGACCGAGGGCGAGATTCGCGAGGCGCTGCGCTTCAACCTGTGCCGGTGCGGGACCCATGTCGAGATTCTGCGCGCGGTGCAGCGTGCGGCCGAACTTCAGCAGCAGGATGCCGCGGCAAGCGAACGCGAGGCGCTCCGATGAACGCCCGCACGCAGGACGCCTTGCATGTGCCCGTGCCGGCGGCGACGCTGTTCGGCCACGTCGTCCGGCCGGCCGGCGGACTGGGTCGCCTGCTCGGCTACGACGCCGACGCAGCGCGTCGGTGGGAAGGCAGCCTCGAAGGGAACGTCGAAGGTACGATCGACGTGATCGTGCGCGGCGATTTCCTTGCCGTGGTGGCGACGTCGCCGGAACATGCCGCGGCGGCAGCCCGCGCGCTGCGCCCCAGGTGGGCGCTCGCCGAGCCGGCACCCGCTGTCACGCGTGTGCGGCAGGTCGCGATGCATGGCGACGCCGACGCTGCGTTGGCGCCGGACGGCGAGGCCGTGTACCGGTGGCCGCTGATCGCCCCGCGTGCCGATGCAAGCGGCACCGCCACCGCGCACTGGCACGACGGGACCATGACCGTCTGGCTGGCGACAGCACAGACAAGCGCCCTGCGACTGGAGGTGGCGGCGCTGCTGGGCGTGTCCGCGGCACAGGTATCGATCGTCTGCGATCCCGATCCGCCCGCCGGACATGACGATTTCTGCGCGCGCCAGGCTGCGGCCGATGCGGCCCTGCTCGCGCATGCCGCCGGCCGGCCGGTGCGCGTGACCTTCCGCGCCGACCCCGATGCTTTCTCCCCCAGGCTGACGCTTGCCGTGCGCAGCGCGATCGATCCGGCATCGGCCTACCGTATTACCGCATCCGCCACGCCGGATGCCAATCTTCCGATCGCCCTGCTGCAGACGGGCACCACGGTGCCGTTCGCCGATGACGCGCGGATCGATGACGCGCGGATCGATGACGCTCAGATCGATGGCACGCTGGTGCCGCCCTACGCGACCGACCATCTCGCGGTTTCGGCGGCATTGCCCCTTGACGTACCCGCGGGGGTCGCGGCCCGCGGCCATGTGTTCGCGCACGAGTCCGAGCTCGACGCACTGGCCGTGCGATCGCGGATGGACCCGGTGGCGCTGCGGCTCCAGTGGCTCGACGACAGCACCGGCACCCAGCTGATCGAGCGCGTGGCGGCCCAGTCCGACTGGCAGGGGCCGTTACAGGGACATCGGCAGGCCGGCGACGGCATCCGGCGCGGACGCGGCTTTGCCTATGCGCGCGCGATCGATATCGACAATGGCCGGCCCACGCAAACGTGGTCGGCATGGGTGGCCGATGTCGAGGTGGATGCCCGTACCGGCGATATCAGCGTGACGCGTGTGACGGTCGGGCACGAGCGCGAGGACCATGCCGCGCCGGCGCCTGCCCGGCCCACCGCGCTGCGGGACGACATTACCGCCGCCACGCGGCAGCTGACACGGGGCGGCGCGAGCCACGACGACTGGGGATGGAATCCCGCCTCCGAAGCGCGCGACGCGATGGCCCTCGCCACGCATGCGCCGACGCATGCGGTGGCCCCCCAGACGCAGGTCAATATCGTGGGCGCGCTCGCGGGCGGCGCCTCGGCCACGCTGCCCGCGGCCGCCGCCGTGGCCAACGCGATTCACGATGCCACGGGCATTCGCCTGCGCGAGCCACCGTTCAGCGCCGGCGAGATTCGACGCGGGCTCGCTGCCGAGGGTATCGATGACGGTCTCGCCCGAGGCGCCTCACGCAAGCGCCGCTGGCTGCTGGCCGCGCTCGCGCCCCTCACCGCGCTGGCGGGATTGTTCGTCACGATCATGCCGTGGCGCGCCCCCATCGCACCGGTAGCGCCGCCAGTACCCGGCTTCTATTCGGCCGCGACCATCGAACGGGGCCGCCTGGTTGCCGCCGCGGGCGACTGCGCGGTCTGCCACACCGCCCCCGGCGGCACGCGCAATGCCGGCGGCCTTGCCCTCGACACGCCCTTCGGCACGGTGTACAGCACCAATATCACCCCCGATGTCGAGACCGGCATCGGCAACTGGTCGTTCGCGGCATTCGAGCGCGCTATGCGCGAAGGCATCCATCGCGACGGCCGCCACCTGTACCCCGCTTTCCCATACACGGCGTTCGCCAAGGTCAGCGATGCCGATATGCAGGCGCTCTACGCCTATCTGATGTCGGCCGAGCCCGTGGTATCGCGCCCGCCGGAAACGAAGCTCGCGTTCCCGTTCAATATGCGCCCTTCGCTGGCCGGCTGGAACGCGCTGTTCCACCGCAACGCACCGTTCGAGCCCGTGGCCGAGCGCTCCGCACTCTGGAATCGTGGCGCCTATCTCGCCGAAGGGCTCGGGCATTGCAGCGCCTGCCATTCGCCGCGCAATGCGCTCGGCGGCGAGAAAGGCGGCAAGGCCTACCTGACCGGCGGCATGGCCGAGGGATGGGAAGCGCCAGCGCTGACGGCGCTGTCGACGTCGCCCTTGCCGTGGACCGAAGAGGATCTGTTCCAGTACCTGCGGACCGGGTACGCCGCGCGGCACGGCGCCGCCGCGGGGCCGATGGCGCCCGTGGTGGAGAGCCTGCGCGAACTCCCGGAGAGCGACGTGCGGGCCATTGCGCACTATGTGGCATCGTTCAGCGCCCCCGCCATTGCCGACGCCGCGCCACCGCCCGCTGAACAGGTGCGCGCCATCGAAGCGCGCGCCGATGCGCAGGCGCTGAAGCTTTCCGGCAGCATGGGCCGCCTCTATCAGGCCGCCTGCGCGGTGTGCCATCAGGGCAATACCGGCGTGCCGCAGTTCGGCGTCAAACCCTCGCTGGCGCTGAACACGAATCTGCACAGCGCGCGCCCCGACAATGTGATTCAGGCCGTGATGCATGGCATCTCCGCCCCGCCGCATGCCGGCATCGGCTATATGCCCGGCTTTGCCGACAGCCTGGACGACGAACAAGTGAGTGGACTGGTGCATTACCTGCGCGCGCGATTCGCGCCCGACGCGCCCGCCTGGACCGGGGTGGAAGACGCCGTCGCGCGCATCCGCAGCCAGCCCTCGCACTGACACGCAGCATCATTCAGAATCGATAGATAAAAGTCGATCGCACGCCAGCTGGCGCGGACCTTGCACCGAAAAAAAGGCCGCCCAGTTCGGTGATATCTCGGGTATACAAACGAAGGCGAACACAGGATAAGGAGCGAAGATGCACTCCCCGTATCAAGACAGCGCGGCTGCCCTGCCCCCGGGTCTATCCCACTCGGGCTCCGCCACCACCGACGCGCGCGATGGCGCGCAATCGTCGGCCTCTCGTCCATCGGCGTCCGGCAGCGTGTCGCTGGAGACCGGCATTCGCGCGGCCGGCGTCGGCAAGTTTCAATACCGGCTGTTCGTGATTTTCGGGCTCGTATGGCTGGCCGATGCCATGCAGGTCCTGTCGATCGGCTTCAGTGCCCCCTCGATCGCCAAGACGTTCGGCATCACCGTGCCGCAGGCGTTGCAGACGGGCACGTTCTTCTTCGTCGGCATGCTGATCGGCGCCTTCGTGTTCGGCCGCCTGGCGGACCGCATCGGCCGCCGTCCCGTGCTCATGATGGCCGTCGTCATCGACGCGCTGTGTGGCGTCGCCTCGGCCTTCGTTCCCGAGTTCACATGGCTGCTGGTGCTGCGCTTCCTGACGGGCGTCGGCGTGGGCGGCACGCTGCCCGTGGATTACACGATGATGGCCGAGTTCCTGCCGAGCGACCGCCGCGGCCGCTGGCTGGTGCTGCTGGAATCGTTCTGGGCCATCGGCACCATCTGCCTCGCGCTGCTGGCGCTCGCCGCGCTGTCCTACGGCGACCAGGCATGGCGCGTGATCTTCCTCGTGACGGGCGTCCCCGCGCTGATCGGCGTCGTGCTTCGCTTCTATATTCCCGAGTCGCCGATGTTCCTGAACCGCAGCGGACGGTCGGACGAAGCGCGCAAGGTGCTCGAGCGCGTGGCAAAGGTCAACGGCAGCAAGCACGAGATTCCCCCGCTGCAATCGGAGCGCGCCGAACCCAAGTCCGTGTTCGCGCTGTTCTCCGGCAGTTTCCGCCGCCGCAGCCTCGCGCTGCTGGTCGCCTGGGCGCTGATCTCCATCGCCTACTACGGCGTGTTCGTGTACCTGCCGATCAAGCTCAGCGCCGAAGGGTTCGCGTTCATGCGCGGACAGGTATTCCTCGTGCTGCTGGCTATCGTGCAGCTGCCGGGGTTCGCACTCTCCGCCTACGGCGTGGAACGCTGGGGCCGCAAACCCACGCTGATCGGCTTCCTCGTCCTCAGCGCGGCCGGCTGCATGCTCTACAGCCTGGGCACCTCGCCCGCGGTGGTCATCGGCTCCACGCTGCTGATGAGCTTCTCTTTGCTGGGCACATGGGGCGCGCTCTACGCGTTCACCCCCGAGGTCTATCCGACCGACCTGCGCGCAACAGGCATGGGCACGGCCGGCGCGGTGGCCCGCTTCGGCGGCCTGTTCGCACCGGCGATCATCGCACCGGTCATGGCCACGCACTTCACGCTGGCACTGGCGATGATCTCCACGATGCTGCTGGTGGGGGCGTTTGCGATCGGGGCGGTGAACGTGGAGTCGAAGGATCGCGCGCTGGACTGAGGGTATTAACGCCCCGCCGAGGCCCGCGCGGCCGGTTCCGCCAGCGATGCCTCCACCACCTTCAGCACCTCGCGCGCGGTGTTCTCCGAATGCTCGCGCAGGATCTTCGCCAGCCGGGGCCGGCCCTGCTCCCGCAGGGCTTCCATGATCGCCTCGTGTTCCGCGTGCGATTCCTGCCAGCGCAGCATGTCCGCATTGGCCGCGCCGCGTGCGCGGTGCACCTTGCTCATCAGCGTCGCATAGATGCCCGACAGCACCGCGTTCGCCGCGCTGTCCACGATGAGCTGATGAATCTCCTGATTGATCCGGAAGTAGTCGGTGCGCTTGCCGGCCGCGTGCGCGTCGACCATCGCCTGATGGCGGCGCTCGATCTTCGCGAGCGCGGCATCGCTCATCCGCCCGGAGATCAGTTCGCCCGCGTGCGCCTCCAGCCCGTGTAGCGTTTCGAACGTTGCGCGCAGTTCATCGAGGTCGAGCGGTGCCACGCGATAGCCGATGTACTGGCGATGCAGCACCAGCCCTTCCGAGACCAGGATCTTGAGCGCTTCACGCAACGGCGTCTTGGAAACGTCGAACGCCTCGCAGAACGCTTTCTCGTCGATGCGCACACCCGGCGGGAGTTCGCCTTCCTGAATCATCGTGCGCATGCGCGCCGCGATTTCGGCGGACATGCCCAGTGTGCGGAGGCGGGCGGTTTTGGGGAGGACTTGTGTCACTGACGTCACCAGATAGGGGAATCTGCACCAGATGGGAGACTAACATAACCAACTTGGTGTTTACACTACTCCAATACAATACCTATATAAATCAATCACTTCTCGTCGTTGTAATTACAGATTACGTATCCTATACTCGCTTCCAGTTGCGCGACACCCCCCACCGACATGCCTCGACAACGCAGCACCCAAGGAGCTAGGAGACCCGCAATGCCATCCACCAGCCAGGCCGCCACGATGACGGCCACGCGCAGCAGCGTCCGATGGAAGATCTTCCTGATGATGCTATTCCTCATCGCCATCAACTACATCGACCGCGCCTCGTTGTCGGTCGCCATGCCGCTGATTGCCAAGGAATTCGACCTGAGCCCCACCATGCAGGGGCTGATCCTCAGCTCGTTCTTCTGGACCTATGCCTTGATGCAGGTGCCCGGCGGCATGCTCGCCGACAAGTACAAGCCGCGCATCGTGATTGCCTGCGCGACCGTGTTCTGGGGCGCATTCCAGGCGCTGGCCGCGGTCTGCACCACGGCCACCACGCTGCTGCTCACGCGTCTGGGCCTCGGTGCCGCGGAAGCGCCGATCTATCCGGCCGGCGGCAAGCTCAATGCCATCTGGATGACGCAGAACGAGCGCGGCCGCGGTGCCACGCTGCTCGATGGCGGCGCGCCGCTGGGCGCGGCACTCGGCGCCATCATCATCACGTGGCTGATCTCCGCGCTCGGCTCGTGGCGCCTGGCGTTCGTCGTGGCGGGCGTGGGCACGGTCATCGCCGGCATCGTCGCGTGGCGCTATATCCGCAACTCGCCGCGCGAACACGCCGGCGTGAACGAACTGGAAGCGCGCTATATCGAGGAGGCGCAAGCCAGCGAGCATCGCGCCGAGCCGTCCAACCTGTCGGGCCGTTCGCTCGACTTCTTCAAGTACCGCTCGGTCTGGTGCATGGCCATCGGCTGGATGTGCTTCAACACCGTGTTCTACGGCCTGCTGACCTGGATGCCGAACTACCTGAACAAGGTGCACGGATTCGATATCAAGGCCATGGGCGGCGCGAGCTTCATCATCTTCTTCTGCGGCTTCGTCGGTGAACTCATCGGCGGCTGGATCGCCGACAAGTGGAAGGAGGCCGGCGGCCGTCCCAACGTCGTGATGCGCACCCTGTTCGGCATCGCCGCCGTGGTGGCCACGGTCTCGATCTTCTCGGTGGCCTACGTGACCAACCCCGTCGTGGTGGTGGCCCTGCTCTCTTCCACGCTGTTCTTCCTGCGCTGGTGCGGCCTGTTCTGGTGCATTCCGTCGATCCTCGGCACGCGCAACAAGATCGGCTTTCTGGGCGGCGTGATGAACCTGGGCGGCAATATCGGCGGCATCAGCGTGCCGATCATCGTGGGCATGATCGTGCAGTTCACGGGCTCCTACTTCCTGGCGCTGATGTTCTTTGCCGCCGCGGGCGTGGGTCTGCTGCTGTCGTCCACGGCCATCGACTACGAGACGAAGCTGCCGGTCTGAGCGCGGAGGACACCATCATGAAATCGTTGACGATCATCGCCACGGCCGCGCTGTTTGCACTGGGCACCCCGCTGGCACAGGCCGCACCGGCTGCGGCTGGCATTCCCACCGCGCAGCCGGAAGCCGTCGGCGTGGACTCCGCGAAACTGGTCGCGCTGTCCGAATGGATCCGCCGCGACAAGCTCGACGTCCGCAGCCTGCTCGTCATCAAGGACGGCAAGCTCGTCTTCGAGCGCTACAGCGACGGACTGGGCCGCGACTACAACCACGAGTTGTACTCCGTCACCAAGTTCATCAGCGCGCTGCTGGTCGGCACGCTGGTCGGCGACGGCAGGCTCAGCGCGACCGATGCGCCGGCCACGCGGCTGGCGGCGGCCCGCCCCGACCTCGCGCCGTCGCTGGCGGACAAGCAGCAGATTCAGCTGAGGCACCTGATGTCGATGGCCAGCGGGCTGTCGTACAAGCTCGTCGAAGGTACCGACACGCTCTATTACGGTGTGCCCGATCGCCTCAAGGTGGCGGCCTCCGCGAGCGTGCGCACCGCGCCGGGCACCGAGTTCGACTATATCGACGTGAACCCCGTGCTCGTGGGTGCGACGATCAGCCAGGTGACCGGCATGCCGGAGCAGCAGTATGCGGCCAGGCGCCTGTTCGAACCGCTCGGCATGTCCCACTACCGCTGGGACGGGGCCGACGGCAAGGGCGCCGTGTCTGGCGGATGGGGCCTGCGGCTGCGTTCGATCGATATGGCGCGGCTGGGCCTGCTGATGCTGAACCAGGGCCGCTGGAACGGCCAGCAGATCGTGCCGGCCGCGTGGGTCGCGCAGATGACCACGCCGTCCGGCCCCGCACGGGACTATGGCTACTACTGCTGGGTCAACAACATCGTGCAGAGCGAACGCGAGTTCAGCGCGATGGGTTACAAGGGCCAGTTCATCACCGTACTGCCGAAGCAGAACGCCGTGATCGTGATGAACAGCATCATGTCCACGCAGGGCGGCCTGCGCGACGCCAGATATCTGGACTTGTATCGCCAGATGGTCAACGACTACGTGCTGCCCGCGCTGCAGGCGGGCAGTCACGGCACCGTCAAGCCCGATGCGGCACGGCAGGCGGCATTAAAGAAGGAACTCGAGCTCGCGCGCAATACGCAGGGTGTACCCGGCACCCAGCTCGCCTTCAACGACAAGCCCGAACGATAAAAAACCATATCACTCCTGAGATCCCAAACATGAGCAAGCAGATTCGCCTCGGCATGCTGACGCCCTCTTCCAATACCGCGCTGGAGCCGATTACCAGCGCAATGGTCAGCAGCCTGCCCAATGTCAGCGTGCATTTCTCGCGCTTTACCGTCACCGAGATTTCGTTGCGTGACCAGGCACTGGGACAGTTCGACCTCGAGAAGATCCTGACGGCCGCCCAGTTGCTGGCCGATGCCCGCGTGGATGTCATCGCGTGGAACGGTACATCGTCGGGCTGGCTCGGCTTCGAGCGGGACCGCGCGCTGTGCAAGCAGATTACCGAAGCCACGGGGATTCCGGCGACCACGTCGGTGCTGGCGCTGAACGAGATTCTCGAGAAGACGGGCGCGCGCCGATTCGGCCTGGCCACGCCTTACCTCGATGACGTGCAGCAACGCATCGTCGCCAACTACGCGCGCAGCGGCTTCGACTGCTCGGCGGAGCGGCACCTCGGCCTCCATGTGAACTACAGCTTTGCCGAGGTGCGGGAAGACACCATCCGCGACATGGTGCGCGCGCTGGCCCGAGAGAACGTACAGGCCATCACCACCTTCTGCACCAACCTGCACGCGGCGCATCTGGCCGAGGCGCTCGAGGCCGAGACGGGCGTGCCGCTGTACGACACGATCTCCACGGTCGTATGGAGTTCGCTGCGGCTGGCCGGCGTGGATACGCGCGCGCTGCAGGGCTGGGGCCGCCTGTTCCGCGAAGTCGTGTAACGCGCTGGAGGGATGACCATGTCCGCAGACAACAACCTCGACCTCGTGATCCGCAATGCCGACGTGGTCACCGCATCGGACCGCTTCCGCTGCGACATTGGCGTGCGCGGCGGCAAGATCGTGGCGCTGGGCCATGGGCTGCCCGCCGCGCGGCAGGACGTCGATGCCACGGGGCTGCTCGCGCTGCCCGGCGGCGTCGATGGCCATTGCCATCTGGACCAGCCGATGCCCGACGGCCTGCGCATGGCCGACGACTTTTTCACGGGCACGCGCGCGGCCGTGTGCGGCGGCACGACCACCGTGATCCCGTTTGCCGCGCAGGAGAAAGGCCACTCGCTCAAGGCCGCGGTGGCCGACTACCATCGCCGCGCCGACGGCCGCGCGGTCATCGATTACGCGTTTCACCTGATCGTTGCCGATCCCACCCCCACCGTGCTGCAGGATGAACTGCCGTCGCTGATCCGGCAGGGCTATAGCTCGTTCAAGGTCTACATGACCTACGACGACCTCAAGCTGTCGGACCGCGAGATGCTGGAAGTGCTGGACGTGGCGCGCCAGAACGGCGCGCTGGTCATGGTGCATGCCGAGAACGCGGACTGTATCTCGTGGCTCACCGACAAGCTGGTCGGCGAGGGCCGCATCGCGCCGCGCTTTCACGGGCTAGCCCGGCCCGCCGTGGTCGAACGCGAGGCCACGCATCGCGCGATCTCGTTCGCCGAACTGGTCGATGTGCCGATCCTGATCGTGCATGTGTCGGGCAAGGAGGCCATCGAGCAGATCCGCTGGGCGCAGGGCCGCGGGCTGAAGATCCTCGCGGAGACCTGCCCGCAATACCTGTATCTGACGGCGGAGGACATGGGGCTGCCGGGCGACGATGGCTATGAAGGGGCCAAGTGTGTCTGCAGCCCGCCGCCGCGAGACCCGGAGAACCAGGCCGCGGTCTGGCGTGCGCTGGCCAATGGCGTGTTCAGCGTGTTCTCGTCGGACCATGCACCTTTCCGCTACGACGATCCGCAGGGGAAGAAACTCGGCGGCACCGCGCAGTCGTTCGACCATATTCCCAACGGTGTGCCGGGCATCGAGACGCGCCTGCCGTTGCTGTTCGATGGCGTGCGGCGCGGCAAGCTGTCGCTGCACCAGTTCGTGGAACTGACCGCGTACCGGCCCGCGAAGCTCTATGGGCTGTACCCGCGCAAGGGCACGATCGCCATCGGCGCCGATGCGGACATCGTGCTGTGGGATCCCGCGCGCAAGGTGCGCATCGCCAACGAGAACCTCCATCACGCGGTGGACTATACGCCGTACGAGGGGATCGAGGTCACCGGCTGGCCGATGACCACGTTCTCGCGCGGGGAGATGATCGTGCGCAATGGCGAATATCTGGAACCGTCCGCCGGTCGCGGCAAATTCCTCGAGGCCGGACAGCCGGAAATCTGAACCATGAACCTTCTGATCGTCAATCCGAATATCAGCACGTCGGTGACCGACCTGATCCACGCGGAAGCGCAGCGGACGGCGTCGCCCGATACCCGCATCACGATGGCTACCGCCAGCTTCGGCGTGGCCTATATCGAGACGCGCTTCGAAGCGCTGGTCGGCGGCTACGCCACGGCCTGCGCCGCCGCCGAACACGCGGGCACATTCGACGGCCTGATCGTGGCCGCCTTCGGCGACCCGGGTCTGGCCGGGCTCAAGGAACTGTTCGACGTCCCCGTCGTGGGCATGACCGAAGCCGCGCTGGCGAGCGCCTGCCTGCTGGGGCAACGCTTCTCGATCATCGCCATCTCCCACCGCATCCAGTCGTGGTACCGCGAATGCGTGGCGGCCAACGGACTCGCATCGCGGCTGGCGAGCATTCGATCGCTGCAGACACCGCTGCGCGACATCGGCAGCGTGCAGCAAGACCACGCCGCACGCCTGGAAGCGCTGAGCCTGCAGGCCGTACGCGAAGACGGCGCCGACGTCATCATCGTGGCAGGCGCCCCGCTGGCGGGGCTGGCGCGTTCGTTACAGGGGAAGATTCCGGTGCCGGTGGTGGACGGGGTCAGCAGCGCGGTGCGTCACTGCGAGTCGCTGGTGGCGCTACGGCCCGGCACGGCCCGCGAAGGCAGTTTCTCCGCGCCGCCGCAGAAGGCGAATACGGGCTTGCATCCGGCGGTGGCACGACTGCTTGGACCTGAGCATCGGCCATAGCGCACACGACGCCCGTCGCCATCGGCCAGGGTCAGAACTTGATGACCGCCTTGATGCAGCCGTCGTGCTTCTCCCGGAACGTCTTGTACATCTCCGGCCCCTGCTCGATGCCGATGCGGTGCGTGATGACGAACGTCGGATCGATCTCGCCCGACAGGATGCGTTGAAGCAGATCGTCGGTCCAGCGGTTGACGTGCGTCTGCCCCGTGCGAACGGTCAGGCCCTTGTTCATCAGCGCACCCATCGGAATCTTGTCGACGAAGCCACCGTAGACGCCCGGAATCGACAGGATGCCCGCGGGACGGCAGCAGTAGATCATTTCGCGTAACACGTGCGGGCGATCGGACTCGAGCATGACCGCCTGCTTCACGCGGTCGTAGACCGAGTCCAGCGATGCCGTCGCATGGGCTTCGAGACCCACCGCATCGATGCACTTGTCCGGGCCCTTGCCGCCAGTCTGCTCGTTCAACGCCTCGACGATATTCACGGTATCGAAATTGAGCGGCGTTGCCCCCAGCGACTCGGCCATGGCCAGCCGCTCCGGCACGCGATCGATCGCGATGACCCGTTGCGCGCTCATCAGCTTCGCGCTGAGAATCGCGAACTGACCCACGGGGCCCGCGCCCCAGATCGCCACCACGTCGTCCGGCTGGATATCGCACTGCGCCGCGGCCTGCCAGCCGGTGGGCAGGATATCGCCAAGGAATAGCACCGACTCGTCGCTGACGCCTTCCGGAATCTTGACGGGGGCGACGTCCGCATACGGCACGCGCACATACTCCGCCTGCCCGCCCGCATAGCCGCCGGTCAGATGCGTGTAGCCGAACAGCCCGGCGGTACTGTGGCCGAACACCTTGTCGCCGGTTGCCTTGTTGCGGTTGGTGCGTTCACATACCGAGAAGTTGCCACGCCGGCATTGATCGCACTCCCCACAGATGATCGTGAACGGCACGACCACGCGGTCTCCCACCCGCAAACGCTTGTTCTCCGAGCCCACCTCGACCACTTCGCCCATGAATTCGTGACCCATCACGTCGCCCTTCTCCATGCCCGGCACAAAGCCGTCATAGAGATGCAGATCCGAGCCGCAGATCGCGCAACTGGTCGTTCTGATGATCGCGTCTCGCGGATGCTCGATCTTGGGGTCGGGAACGTTGTCGCAGCGAATGTCGTGTTTTCCGTGCCAGCAGAGCGCTTTCATTTGTATCTCCGGTCGTCCGATCGTAGGGGTGATCGCAGGCGTCCCATTCGTGGAGCATCGATCATGCCCGACGGAAAACGAATGCTATAGGCGACATCGCCCCCGCATTCGCTCGCCAAAGCGCGCAATAAAGGCGTGGGCTATCTGCCAGATTTACATCTTGCCGGGCGCTCCCGCAAAGAACGCGCGCGCTGGAAGCGTGGAACGAAGGTTGCTCTTGTCCGGGATTGCCAACCTGCGGAGACGATCGCCATGCCGAACGGCAACAAGCTCAAAGAGTACAAGCATGCTTCGGGGGGCTGGGGCTCGCTGAGGGCCGTTGCCGAAGTTCTCGTGCGCGAGCATGCGACGCTGCAAGGCAGCCGCATTCTCATGCGCCAGAACAAACCCGACGGGCATATGTGCGTCAGCTGTTCATGGGCAAAGCCGAAAGATCCGCATACGTTCGAGTTTTGCGAGAACGGCGCGAAGGCAACGGCGTGGGACCTGACGGACAAACGCGTCGATCCGGACTTTTTCGCGTCGCATACGGTCACGGAACTCGAAACATGGCATGACCACGAGCTCGAGGAAGCCGGCCGCGTCACGTCACCGATGCGATGGAACGCCGAGACCGACCGGTACGAACCGGTCGACTGGGACGCCGCGTTCGAGGAAATCGGACGCGAACTTCGCGCCATCGCGCCGGCCGCCGCCGCGCTCTATACGTCCGGCCGCGCGTCGCTGGAGACGGCTTACATGTACCAGCTGTTCGCACGGATGTACGGTACGAACAACCTGCCGGACAGCTCGAACATGTGCCACGAAAGTACGTCGGTCGCGCTGACGGCGGCGATCGGCGTCGGCGTGGGAACCATCACGCTCGACGACTTCGAGAAGACCGACCTGATGTTCTTCTTTGGGCAGAACGTCGGCACCAACAGCCCGCGGATGCTTCATCAGCTTCAGGATGCGCGCCGCCGCGGCGTGCCGATCATCACGTTCAATCCGATCCGCGAGCCCGGCCTCGTGAGTTTCGTCAACCCGCAGTCTCCGGGCGAGATGCTGACGCCGGGCGCCACGCAGATCAGTACGCAATACCATCAGGTGAAGGCAGGCGGCGATCTCGCCGCGATCACCGGCCTCTGCAAGGCACTGCTGGAAGCGGACACCCTCAGCGTGGGCGAAGGACGCGGAAGTCTGCTGGATCGGGACTTCATCGATCGGCATACCGTGGGCTTTCAGGCGTTTGCGCAGTTCGTCCGGCGTACCGATTGGGCGGAGATCGAGCGGGAAAGCGGCCTCGCGCGCGCCGCGCTCGAGGGCGCCGCGGCCGCATATGCCCGCGCCAACGCGGTCATCGCGCATTTCGGCATGGGGTTGACCCAGCATCGGACCGGTGTGGAGAACGTGCGCATGGTGACGAACCTCCTGCTCTTGCGCGGCAATATCGGCAAACCCGGTGCCGGGCCGTCGCCTGTGCGTGGCCATTCGAATGTCCAGGGGCAGCGAACCGTCGGCATTACCGAAAAGCCGGAACTCGCGCCCCTCGACAAGCTCGCCGCCCAATACGCATTCGAGCCACCAAGGGAAAAGGGATTGGACACTGTCGGCATGTGCCGCGGCATCATGGATGGAGACATCCGCGCCGTCATGCAGCTCGGCGGCAATCTCGTGCGCTCGGTACCCGACCGGTACGCGTTCGAACCCGCCTGGCGAAAGCTTCGCCTGACGGTCGGGATTACCACCAAACTCAATCGCAGCCACCTCGTGCACGGTGCCGTGTCTTATATCCTGCCCTGCCTCAGCCGCATCGAAAGCGACGTTCGGCCTCATGGGCCGCAAGCCGTTTCCATCGAAGACAGCACGGGCTGCATGCATGGCTCCCGCGGCAGCGCCACGCCCGCGGGCCCCGACCTGCGCTCCGAACAGCAGATCGTTGCGGGCATCGCGCGCGCGACGCTCGGCGAGGACACGGCGGTGCCATGGACCGATTGGGAGAACGACTACGCGCTGATCCGCGATGCCATCGCGGAGACCTATCCCGACATCTTTCATGACTTCAATGCGCGCATGTGGACGCCGGGCGGGTTTCACCGGCCACTTCCGGCGCGCGATCGGCAGTGGAAAACAAAAAGCGGAAAGGCCGAGTTCCTTGCGCCGGAATCCCTCTGCGAAGATCCCGACATGCAGGCGATGGATGCGACGACGCTTCGGCTGTTCACCCTGCGCAGCGATGACCAGTTCAATACGACGATCTATTCGCTCGATGACCGCTTTCGCGGCATCAAGGGGACGCGCATGGTCGTCCTCATGAACCCGATGGATATCGATCGCCTCGGCCTCGCGGCTGGCCAGCATGTTTGCCTGGAAGCGGTCGCGGACGATGGCGTCGAGCGGCGCGTGAATGGACTGGAGGTCGTGGCGTTCGATCTACCGGCGGGATGCGTTGCCGGTTATTTCCCCGAATGCAATCCGCTTGTTCCGCTATGGCATCACGCAAGGGAAAGCCATGTCCCCGCTGTGAAATCGATTCCCGTCAGGATAGTGGAAGCCAACCCGGCGTATGCGGATCCACCCATCGAATGATCGGCCGATCGGCTGATCGACCGATCCCGATGCGCGCATGCAGGCGATATATTCCAAGCCTTTCGGCTCCGGATTTCCATGCGCGCCACTGCCCCCCACATCGCCCTCTATGAACGTATGGGCGAGAGAACGACCCAGCCGTTTGCGCTGCAGGTCCTCGAAGGACTGGGACCGATTGCCGGTCGGTCCGTCATCGATATTGCCGCCGGCACCGGTGGGCTCGCCGTCGCCGCCGCGGAACGAGGCGCCGTCGTGACGGCGACCGATATCCATCCCGCGATGGTCCAACGCGCCGCGGAGCGGTTGCGATCGTTCGCCGGCTGTCATGCGCAGGCGGAAGACTGCCGGGCGCTGACGATGACCGATGCGCAGTTCGATATCGCGATATCCATGTTCGGCGTTCTGGCCTTTGCGTACTGGCGGCAGGGGATTGCCGAAATGGCGCGCGTCACCCGTCGTGGCGGCCAGATCGCGCTTGCCATGTGGACACACGGTGACGACTGTTCACCCGCGCATGTCCTGCGACGCGTATTCCATCGCGAATTTCCACAGAAGACGTTGTGGCCATCAGACCTGTTTCCGCTGTTCACGGAGGATGCATTGGCCGCCAGCGTGACGGAGGCAGGCGTCGCGAGTGTCGAGGTTCACGTAGCAACGGCGGAATGGCATCCGTTCTCTTCCGCCGACGTGGTGAACGAATGCGACCCGATGTTCAGAAGCTTCCCCGGCTACGCCGCACTCGATGCTGACGAAGCGGCGACCCTGCGCGCGTCTCTCGAGCAGGCGTTCCAGGGCTATGCGGACGACCACGGCATTATCCGCCTGCCCACGCGCGCGTTCATCCTGCATGGCCGAAAACCGTGATCGTCCGCCGAGTCCGAGAAGTGGGGACGTGTGATCAAGGCTGCCGGGATCGAGCCCGAATAGGCTGCGGCATCCGCGACCGGGAGCCGTTCGTCGCCGTTGCGCGCCGCCCGAGACGACCATAGCGGTCCCAGCGGTAAGGCGCCAGATCGATGGCCGCGTCCCGCCCCAGAACAAGGTCACTCACGACGCGCGCGGATCCGCACGCCATCGTCCAGCCCATCGCACCGTGACCGCAGTTGAGCCAGAGGTTCGCGTGCCGCGACGCGCCCAGGAACGGCAGGTTGTCGGGCGTCATCGGCCGCTGTCCCACCCATCTATGCGCGGTGGCATCCCGAATTTCGGGGTACACCCCGTGTGCAAAGGCTTCCAGCGCCTGAAACCGTGCCTCCACCTTGCCGGGCCCCGGAACGCCGATGTCGGCGAAGCCGGTGAACCGCACGGTCTCTTCACCAAAGGACGCCCACGCGACCTTGTGAGGTATCGACACGGCGCCCACGCGCGGGCGCGACGATCTGGCGCCGTAATACGAGATCGAGTAGCCCGTGACGGGAAAGATGGGGAGCGCGTAATCCAGCGACGCCAGAAGCCGGCGCGAGGCCAGTCCCGCCGCTACCACGACCGCATCCGCCTGGTATTGGCCCCGGTCCGTCTCCACACCGGTGACGGCGGCGCCCTTGACAGCAAACCCGCGCACCCGCTCTCCAAAATGGACCCTGACCCCGAGACGGACCGCCTGCTCGAGGGCCGCGGCCCCGGAGAGCGCGGCGGCGCCCGGGGCGGCGGTGGGGGCAAAAACCCCGCGGGGGAACATAACCGAAGCCACGGCCAGCC